>DASYNU010000208.1:0-29200 GCA_036008345.1 Bryobacteraceae bacterium | reverse complement strand
CGGAATCACACTGCTGAACACATTGGTCGCCTGGTTCGTGACCTGGATAGAGCCATTCAGTGTGAAGGACGAGTTCCCGCCCTGGGTGGCCTGGGTAATGATGCTCACGGGAGTGGCGCTCGGCGTATCGTTCAGTGTGATAGCGGTTGGCCCGCCCGCGGCCACCACCTTGAGAAAGTTTTGACCGCCCGTCGTTGTAATGGAGGCGGTAACGCCGGCCCCTGCCCCATTAATTGCATTCATCAGGCCGGTCAAGTTGTTAGTCGCGGTGATGTTCAGCGGAATCACAGCGCCAGCGCCCACTGAAAGATTCACTATGCCGCTATTCGATACAGCCGTGGCGCCGGTGTCCGGATAGCCGGCCAACGATGTTTCAGTCCCCGAGCCGATGCTGGTGATCAGGTTCGCTAGTTGCGGGGCCGTCTTCAATGTCAACGTCGTGGCTCCGACGTTGTTGGCTGTGAGGGAGAGGTAGTTGCTGCTCCCAGAGTTTAGGATGGACGCGCTGACGGGAGCTCCCGAGGCATTGATGGCATTCTCCAACCCTGTCAAATTGTTGTTTCCAGTAATATCCAGATTGTAGGTGTGGGCGCCGACGACCAGAGCAAATTTGTTTTGGCCATATACGCCGATGGGCGTCGTGGCCGCACTGGCATAGCCCGCGAGTGATAATTCCGATGCCGCCGTCCCCAGCGTGATATTCGAGATCGTGTAGTTGCCCGGCGCCGCGGCGCCAGTATTCACAACGGAGACTATGGTGGAATCCGAACTGGTCGCGGTCAAGCCTTGTCCGGACGCGATCGAGCCCAGCGCCGCTACCGATGTCGCCAGAGTTGACACCACCGGATTCAGAGCGATCAACGCCTGCTTAACGTTCAAATTGCTGGTCTCGGCGTTTTGCAGCGCCGTGATCGGCAATTGCGCAATCGCATCTTCGCGCTGTAATATAGCTTGAAAATCGCTTGAATAAGTGCTGATTCCTGTGAACGACAGTGCCGCTGTAGTTGAGGCGGCCGAAGCGGGTGTGGCGCCGACGGTTCCCATGCTACGTTTCCTATCGGCGTCAAGCCAGCGTCTCTTGACCTGCTTTTCTACTTAGACGCTGCACTGCATCAGCTACTTGCCGCACCTGGCCGCTACTCATCTGCGGATAAAGGGGCAAGCTCAAAACCGCACGCGCCGCAGCTTCCGCAACCGGAAAATCTCCTGCCCGGTACCTCTCATCGGTGTAAGCAGGCATAAGATGAATCGGCACGGGATAGTGGATCGCCGTCTTGATCCCCGCACTTTCCAACCCTTTCTGCAACTCATCCCGCGCGGAAGCTTGAATCGTGTACAAGCAGTACACGTGCCTGACATCCGGAATGACAGCGGGGCGCTGCACTCCCGCTTCTTCCAGCAACCGGTCGTATTCAACGGCCAGCTTACGCCGGGCCTCGGTCCATGCCTCCAGCCGGCTGAGCTTCACCCGCAATACAGCGGCCTGGATTCCCGGCAATCGATAGTTGTAGCCCTTCAGAACCGGATAGTAGCGATGCTCTTCGCCCCAACTGCGAAGGCTGCGGATGGTCCCCGCATACTCGGGATTGTTGGTGGTAACCAAACCACCTTCGCCCGGGGCGCCGAGATTCTTGGTGGGGTAGAAGCTGAAGCATCCGAGGTCGCCGATGGCGCCAACGCACTGGCCATGATATACGGCGCCATGCGCCTGCGCAGCATCTTCAATCACCACCAGTTTGTGCCGCCGTGCAATGTCCAGGATGGGCTGCATATCGGCAGGCTGGCCGTACAGGTGTACCGGCAAGATGGCGCGAGTGCGTTCGGTGATAGCGGCTTCGATCTGCCGGACATCAATGTTCAAAGTTCCCGGATCGATATCCACGTAGACCGGCGTAGCTCCGACATACCCGATGGTGGCCACGGTCGCAAAAAAAGTGAACGGGACGGTGATCACTTCGTCGCCCGGTCCAATGCCGGCAGCGAGCAGCGCCAAGTGTAAAGCGCTGGTGCCTGAATTCACTCCAATCGCGTACCGGACACCGCAATAGGCGGCGAACTCCTCTTCAAACGCCTCCGTTTCCGGGCCCAGTACGAATTGGCTGCTGGCAAAGACGCGCGCGACGGCGGCATCGATTTCGGACTTGAGCTCGCGATATTCGGCGGCGAGATCTAGGAGAGGAATCATAGAAACTTATCCACGAAACAACCAGGCACCGGCTCCCTTACGGTCGCGGTTCGGTAAACCCACTTTCCGAAGCGCGACCGTAAGGGAGCCGGTGCATCGTTCACAGCAGTTCTTCGAACTTTCGCGACACTATTTCCCAAGAATAGCGCGATGCGACGATGCTGAAGGCTACATCGGCCATGCGGCGGCGCGCGGCGGGATCATCCATCAGCGCCAGGCACCGCTCCGCGAACTCGGCCGGCGAATCCGCGATGTGAATGTCTTCGCCGTTCCGAATGTCCAAACCCTCGGCGCCAATGTTAGTAGAAACCACCGGAATCTTGGCAGCCATGGCCTCGTAAATCTTTAGACGCGTGCCGCCGCCGATTCTGAGCGGCACGATGGATACCGCGGACTCCCACAGGTATGGGCGAATGTCCGAGACCGTGCCGGTTACGCGGATGCGTGCGTCCTTTTCAGCCAGCCGCTGGATATCCGCGGTCGGCAGACGGCCGGCGATCACCAGCGTACAATCCGGACGGTGTTTGCGGATCAATGGCAGGACATCCTCCACGAACCACTGGATGCCATCGATGTTCGGCATCCAATCCATCGATCCGGCGAATACCAGATCGGCCGTGGGCGCCGGCTGCGAGGGCGGCGCGAAATAGTCGAGATCCACTCCGGTGGGCACGGCGGCGACTCGGGACACACCGTAGAGCGCGCGCATGGCTTGCGCATCGGCTGCCGAAACAGCGATGATGCTCTGGGCCGCGCGGCAGACCTGCCCTTCATAGCGCAGCATGCGATGATACTGGCCGCGAAAATACAGCCGGTGGGCAAGGCTAGGCGCGTTTTCAAACTGCCGTTTCCAAATGTTGGCTTCCACGTTGTGCTGGAATAGCACCGCTCGACCGAGATCCGGCAGGTTCGGCGCCGAAAACAGAAAATCGCACACTATGCTGTCAAATTTTTCGGCGCGGACCAGCGTTTCGATCTGTCGCCGCATTCCGTCAGACCGGTAGCGGCTCACCGCCAGCGGCAGCGGCGAGAACAGGCTGACGCCGAGCTGGAACCAGAACCTGACTGAGCCGCGCGTGGGCGCCGAGTGAGCGATGGGATACGCCTTCGAGCAGTATTCGCCGCTCCGTTCCACGCCCCCAGGCTGTTGCTCCGCGAGATCCAGCGCGACATAGTGGATCTCATGCCGCAGGTGCAGCCGCTTCAGCGTCTCGAGCGTTCGGATGTGACCACCTTTGGTGGTCGGGTGCAAGAAATCCGACTTCACCCACAGGATCTTCATACCGGCAAGGAAGCCGGCTCCTGGCTGGCGGCGTTTTTGCGGCCCGTCAGGAACAGATCGCCCCATAGTTGCAGATTCAGCAGCCGCCAGATACGATCGGTGGCATCCTCGAAACCGGAGCGATGGCGATCTATCAGCGCGCCCACTTCACGCATATCGAGGAGGGAAGCCAGCAGCCCATCCGGCGAAAGGATCGCGGCATACAACGGCTCGGCGCGCGCATCCAGCAGCCAATCGCGCAGCGGCGTGGGGAAGCCCATCTTCTTTCGGTAAATGATATCGTGCGGCAGCAGGTCCTCCACGGCTTTCTTGAGAACGTACTTTTGAGTGCGCCCGCGGATCTTCAGCCGGTCCGGAATGCGCGTGGAAAACTCCACGAAGGTGTGATCCAGGAACGGCACCCGGCTCTCGATGGAGCAAGCCATACTCATCTGATCCTGCTTCATGAGCAGTTCCACCAGATAAGTCTTCTGGTCGGCGTAGAGCATGCGCGCGAGCGGTGACGCGCCGCCTCGCGAATTCCAGTGCTGCAGGTACGCTTGATACACCCCCCGCGGCGCCGTGTTGAGCAAGGTGGTCTGCTCGGGCGCCGAAAACGCGCAATAGAAGTTATCCAAAAATAGCGATTCGAAACTTGCAGCCCTTCCCAGAAAGCTGTGGCCCAGTTTGCGGCGCAACGATGGGCTCAAAAGCGGCGAGGTGGCCACTTGCGAACGAATCCAGCGCCGTAAAGGCGCGGGCACAAATCGATAAGCCGCGGCCCCGCTCTGGTTGAGTAGATTCCAGCGGTACCGCTCGTAGCCGCCGAACATTTCATCGCTCCCTTCACCCGTGAGAACCACTTTCACTTCATGAGACGCCGCCAGCTTGGATGCAAAGTACAGCGATACGCTAGAGGGCCAGGCAATCGGCTCGTCCTCGTGCCACAAAAGCTGCGGGAGCGTTGAAAAAAAATCATCCATCGATACCACCGTCTCGTGATGTTCGGTTCCTATCGCCCGCGCAACTTGGGCGGCGTAGCTCAACTCGCTGAACTGCTGCTCCTGGTATCCGACCGCGAACGTTTTAACGGGTCCCGAAGTGGACCGCTTGATGAGTGCCGCGATGGCGCTTGAATCCAGGCCGCCGCTCAGGAACATCCCCAGCGGAACGTCGCTCATCAGCCGCGTGCGCACGGTCTCTTCCAGGCGCCGCCGGGTTTCCGCGATCCAATATTGGTCCGCGTGATTCTCGGTAACCGGTGCTGGAACGTCCCAAAAACTTTCGATTTTGGGCGCCGGAGCCGGCTCCGCCAGATCCAGTACCAGAAAATGACCGGGCATCAGCTTGCGGATGTTGTGATACAAGGTGCGGTCATCACTCGAATATCCGAACGCGAGCATATCGGGCACCAGTTCCGCTTCGAGCTCCGGCGATATGGCGGGATGTTCCAGCAGCGCCTTAATCTCAGATGCGAATGCGAACACGCGGCCGTCCCAGAAATAATAAAAAGGCTTTATGCCCAGGCGATCGCGCGCGCAAAAGAGCCGCGGCCGCTGGTTGTCCCAAATGGCGTACGCAAACATCCCTCTGAAATATTGCAGCGAAGCCTGTCCGTGCTGCTCATAGGCGTGCAGAACGGTTTCGGTGTCGGAGCGCGAGATGTAACCATGGCCGGCTGCCTCGAGCGCCGGCCGCAGATCGGCGTGGTTGAAAACTTCGCCGTTATAGGTTATCCAGTGCGTGCGCGCTGCGTTGGACATGGGCTGGTGGCCTCCCGCGGCATCAATGATGCTGAGCCTGCGGTGACCCAGGTGGGCCCACTGGTCGTGGTAGTAACCGGAATCATCAGGCCCACGATGGCGGATGGCATCCGTCATGCGCGCGAGCGTAGCTTCCGAACCGGAAGCGGGCGCGATGGTAACAAATCCAGCGATCCCGCACATGGCTTCAGTGTAGCGGCAAATTGCGCGGAGATCGCAAAACAGGATCGGTTTGGAGCCACCAGAAGCCGTGTCAAATTCAAAGGCACCGGTCGCTTACGCTCGCGGTTCGGTAACGGAACCGAGCCGGCAGACTCCAACTGACCCACTACCGACCAACGCGGTATAATGGGGTCACGTATTGAGCGCGGTTCCTCGATCGTAAATCCCTGGCAATTACCTTCGTATTGTGATTTCTGTCAACGACATCTCTATGCGCTTCGGCGCACGTGTTCTCTTTGAGGACGTAACTGCCACCTTCCTTCCTGGACGGCGTTACGCGATTACCGGTCCCAATGGATCGGGAAAATCGACGTTCATGAAAATCCTGAGCGGGGAAATCGAAGCCGCGAAGGGGTCCGTCACCCGGCCAAAGAAGATCGGTCTACTGCGCCAGGACCAATTCGCGTTTGATTCCTATCGCGTTCTGGATACCGTGATCATGGGAAACGCGCCGCTGTGGGATGCGCTGCAGGAGCGCGAGCAGCTCTATGCTCATCCGGACGATTGGACCGACGAGGATGGCATGCGATTGGGCGAGCTCGAAGGAATCGTTGGCGATCAAGGCGGCTACACAGCGGAAGCCGATGCCGCCACGTTGCTCCAAGGCCTGGACATCGGCGAAGCGCTGCATGAGCGCAAGATGTCCGAACTACAAGGCGGCCAAAAAGTGCGCGTACTGCTGGCCCAAGCGCTGTTCGCGAACGCGAGTGTGCTGCTGTTAGACGAGCCTACCAATAACCTGGACCTCGATTCGGTCCACTGGCTTCAGAAGTACCTGCTGGCTTACGCGGGATGCTTGATCGTCATTTCGCACGACCGGCATTTCCTCAACGAAGTCTGCACCCATACCGCCGACATAGACTACCAGAGCATCATTACTTACACCGGCGGCTATGACGACATGGTGTTGGCCAAGACCCAGATCCGCGCGCGCGTGGAAGCGGGAAACGCCCAGCGTGAAAAGAAGATCGCACAGTTGAATGAGTTCATCGCGCGGTTCTCAGCCGGCACCCGATCGGCGCAGACTACCTCGCGCAAGAAAGAAGTGGAGCGGCTGCAAACATCGGAACTCGCGAAATCGAACATCCAGCGCCCCTATATACGCTTCCAAAACGAACGTCCATCCGGGCGGCATCCGCTCGAAGTGAAGGGGCTTTCGAAGTCCTACGACGGCCTGCCAGTGATTCGGAATTTCACTGCGTCCATCGCGCGCGGAGAGAAAATCGCCTTGCTGGGCCGCAATGGGTCCGGCAAGACCAGCATGTTAAAGTCGCTGCTCAGCAATGCAACGGGATTCGTGGATGCGCCGGACCGGAATTTTCCCGTCGACGCCGGCGTGGTCACCTGGGGTCATGAGGTGGCCGTGGGATACTTCTCGCAGGATCACAAAGAGTCCATCCAGCCGGGCGCCACGCTGCTGGAATGGCTGCACGAGTTCAATCCCATGGCTTCTCAACAGGAGCTGCGCGGCTTGCTGGGCCAGATGCTATTCAGCGGTGAGGACGCCACCAAGCGTACAGAAAATCTCTCGGGCGGAGAAGCGGCGCGCCTCATTTTCTGCCGCTTGATGCTTCAGAAACCTAATTTCCTTTTGTTGGATGAGCCAACCAACCACTTGGATCTGGAAGCGATTAACGCGCTGAACATTGCCCTTCAGAAATATGACGGGACCGTTTTGCTGGTCACCCACGATCACGATGTGGTGGAGGAAGTTGCCACTCGTATCTGGCATTTCGAGAACCGCGAAGTAGAGGACTTCAAGGGGCCTTACGCCGATTACCTAACGCAAAGGGAGACCACCGCTGCAGTCTAGCGGCGGAGTTTGCGTTCTTCTTGAGCTTGGCTTCCCTCGTAAAACATTGGTTCGTTCGTCGGCCTCCGCTGCCGTTATTCCCCGATCACCGGGTCTCAGTAGCCGTATCAGCGCCGCGATTCCCCCCTACGCCTGTGCGAAGCAATCCTCGCATTCTCGCTTTATCAATCAGAGGAGATCGTGCGAGTCGATTGCGAGTCGAACTCTCCATGAGGCCAGTGGATCGACGTGGGTTGAGCCGCAATTGATAGTGGCTGGAGTCCTCCCGGTATGGATGCAACTTGCACCTGCCAAAAAGATCTCAATGACTCATTTTCCGGCGCAGCCAGGCTTGGGCCAAACGCAGATCGTGCCGGACCACATGGACGAGCTGGTCGTGCAAGAATCGATTATGCACCACCCGAACCCCGGCATAGGTAGTCAGAGCTTAAACGGATAAAATCAGATCGGATTGGAACTGGAGGAATGGGTGAGTGGTTGAACCGGCGGTCTTGAAATGCGATCAGGACCAGTCGACGAGCTTCTGAAAAATCAACGCAACCTCTTTCCAACCAGCAGTTTACACTCGTTCCGATCTTTATTCCTGATCATCGGATTTCATCCGTTTTGACCGCTCTTCAGTGCGCTTTGAGCGACCGAGGACGGGACTGTCACTTTGAATCGCGGCATCCTATTGCGGATATTCACCGGGCAGACAATCGCTATGACCCACGAACGCGATGAGATAGACATTCAGCGCAGACAAAGTGGACGCAAGCGTGCTGCTCATCAAAGCCTTGGGTGGTGGTTGGAACATCCACGACAGGCCGGATCCGCACTCCCTCCGCAAAGGCTGAAGAGAATCGTTCAGCCTGCATCTTTTGGCTTTCTATAATAATCTCAATAGCATGGATGGTCGGCGATGCGAGGGGGCCTCCGCTCTGGACCAGTACCAGGCCCTGCTGGAAATATCGCAGTCGGTGGCCTCGCACCGAGATTTGACCGCACTATTCCGCGATCTCGTGGAGCGCTTGCCACGCGTAGTTAGTTTCGATTGGCTCTGGCTGGTGCTGCACGATCCCACTCGCAACCGCATGCGCCTGCATGTGCTGGAAGGGCCGGCACGATCAGGCGCGAATCAAAACACCTGGCCAATCGAGAGGCCCATGGAGGAATCGCCCAGCGCGCTGGTGTGGAGCACGCAGGAGCCCTTAGTGGTTCACAACCTCGCACAAGACACGCGTTATTCCAAGGCATTTCAGTTATTGATGGATAACGGCGTCCGGTCTTGCACGATTTTGCCGCTCACTACCGCGCACCGGCGTTTGGGTGCAGTGGGTTTCGGCTACGGCGGTCCGCGCAGCGACTCGGAAGTGGATGTCGAGTTTCTGCGTCAGGTAGCACTGCAAATCGCAGTGGCCGTGGATAATGCTCTCGCGCACCAGGAGGCCCACGAACTACAGGCCGCTCTGGCCGAGGAACGCGACCGGCTGCGATTGCTGCTGGATCTGAATAATACGCTCTCGCCGAATCTAGGCTTGCGGGATCTGTTGAGAGCCGTCTCATCCAACGTGCGGCGAGTCATGCGCTGCGATTACACAAGCGTGATCCTGCCGGAGCCGGATGGCGAGAATCTGCGGATCTATGCGCGGAATTTCTCCGAGCTGAGCGAGCCGATGGCCGAGGAACTGGTCGTGCCTCGGGCGGGCACGCCGGCCGGTATGGTTCTCGAAACGGGCAAAGCGCTGGTGCTGGGCGCCGAAGAGCTGGCGCGCTTCGATCCCAAGATCAACCCCACGCTCGCCTTAGGAATGAAGTCGGCGTGTTTTCTTCCGTTAACTGCGCGTGGGCGGATGCTCGGCACATTGAATGTATGCCGTTTTCCGGAGCGGGCGTTCACGCAGGATGATGTGGACTTTCTGCTTCAAGTGGCCGGCCAGGTGGCGCTAGCTGCGGACAATGCCCTGGACTACCACCAGGTGGCGGAATCCAGACAGCGGCTGGCGGAAGAACGCGTCTATCTGAATGAGGAGATCCGGAGCGAGCGGAACTTCGAGGAAATCATCGGCTCCAGCGCCGTGCTGAAGAACGTTCTGAAACAAGTGGCCATCGTAGCGCCAACCGATTCCACCGTATTGATTCTGGGTGAGACCGGTGTGGGAAAAGAGCTGGTCGCGCGCGCCATCCACAACTTGAGCGGACGCAGTGACCACACCTTCGTGAAAGTGAATTGCGCGGCGATTCCCCTGGGATTGCTCGAAAGCGAATTGTTCGGCCACGAAAAAGGCGCGTTTACCGGCGCCATTGCGCGCAAGATCGGGCGATTCGAACTGGCGCACCAGGGCACTTTGTTCCTGGACGAAGTAGGTGACATTCCACCTGAGTTGCAGCCCAAGCTGCTGCGGGTTTTGCAGGAGCAGGAGTTCGAGCGCTTGGGTAGCACGCACACTATTAAAGTCAATGTGCGATTAGTAGCGGCCACCAGCCGTAACTTGCCGGCGATGGTGGAGCAGCGGGAGTTTCGGGGAGACTTGTATTATCGCCTGAACATTTTTCCGTTGGTGGTTCCCCCGTTGCGGGAGCGAAGTGAGGACATATCGCTCTTGGTGGAATACTTCGTGGCCCGTTTCGGAGAACGGCTGGGCCGCAAGGTCAGCCGGATCGACCGGCAGACCATGGAACTGCTGCAGTCTTATCGCTGGCCCGGAAATATCCGGGAGTTGCAGAACGTGATCGAGCGCGGCGTCATTTTGGCGGTGGGCGGAACTCTTCGAATTGACGCGAATATGTTGGAACCCGGCGAGCCGCGCCAGGCCCCCTTACAGGGGCATGTTCTACGCCAGAACGAGAAGGAATTGATTGAGGCCGCACTGGCCGAAACCAAGGGCCGGGTAGCCGGCCCCCGCGGCGCTGCGGCGCGGCTGCGCATTCCCGCGTCTACGCTCGAATCCAAGGTACGCGCGCTAAAAATCGATAAGTATAAGTTCCGTTCGACCGGTAGCGATTGATTCGCGGCCGGCGACCACCTCTTACTACTTACAGACCCTAGCGCTTGGGATAAACAAATTCCCAACCGGTGTTTTCTCCCGGGTAAAACCAACTATGAATTGCTTCCGGGCCGCCGGAATGCCGCTCTTCAAAACGGAGGGTTGCTTGTTCCGGGGTATTCAAAGTGCGGTCTGGAATCGTCAATATGGTCGCGACCAGGCTTTCGTTTCCAGTCGAATCTTCAGTGAAAACCTGCACCAAGCTCCGATCCGTCTGGCCATCTGCCACTTGGAAGACGTACTTACCGGGCGTAAGCACTCTTCCCGGAATCTCCACCGGTACGCTGAGCTGGAATTCTATTTTCTTATTCCACTCATCCGCCAGCACCGGCTTCGTCACAAGAAAGCCCAGCGCCAATAAACCACCGAGGGATGCCGCCTTCAATTTACTATTCATTTTCTTTTCTCCTTAGTCTTTCAAATCGAGCGCCAGTAGCGCTTCTTGATCCGGCGCCCGTTCCTTCCTGCAGCAAAGATAGGGCAGCTGGATGTCCATACCGTGAACTCTGATTTCACATGGGTTTGCACCCGATATATTGCGATTAACTCGTGAGATCTCGCGAATTCGTTAAGAGGAAACCGGTTCGCCGCAGTGGCTGTTTCGTGATACGTTTCTAAACCGCGGTTTTGCAACAAACCGCGGATGGTCAGGTAAGTGCATTTACTGCAGACATGATCTACAGACCTCTTGGACAATCCGGAATTACGGCTTCGGCAGTGGCCCACGGCACTTGGGCGATCGGCGGATGGATGTGGGGAGGCACCGACGTAAAAAAGTCGGTTCGATCCGTTCAGGCTTCTTTAGATGCCGGCGTCAACTTCATCGACGCGGCGCCGGCCTATGGGCTCGGCCTTTCCGAGCGCATCGTGGGCGAGGCGATTCGTGGGCGCCGCGATAAGGTGATTCTCGCGACGAAATGCGGGTTAGTCTGGCATACCTCGAAAGGCACCTTTTTCGTCGACCAGAATGGCTCGCCCATTCATAGGTACCTCGGCGCTGAATCCATCCGATATGAAGTGGAGCAAAGCCTGCGGCGGCTGGGAACGGATTATATCGATCTCTACCAGACCCACTGGCAGGATTCCAGCACCCCAATCGAAGAGACCATGGGCGCGCTGCTCGACTTGAAAAAGCAAGGCAAAATCCGTGCCATCGGAGTCTCCAATTGCACCGTCGATCAGGTGCGCGAATACAGGTCGATCGGACCGGTGGATGCAGCACAGGAACAATACAGCTTGCTGCATCGCGAATTGGAAGGCGAATACCTGCCATATTGCGCACGAAATCGAATAGCTGTGCTGGCGTATTCGCCACTCGCCAACGGGCTGCTGACTGGCAAGATCGATGCGAAGCACGTCTTCGGAAAGGACGATTTGCGCAACCATAATCCAATGTTCAGCCATCAATCGCGTATTCGCGTCGGGGAGATGCTCCACCGCGTTCGGCCAATCGCTAGAAAGTATGGCTTCACGGACGGCCAGTTAGCGATCGCCTGGGCTTTGGCGCAACCCGGCATCACGCACGCACTGGTCGGCGCGCGAGACGAAGGCCAGGCCGCTGAGAACGCCGCGGCGGGAAGCACCTTGCTAGCCGCTGAGGATGCCAACCAAATCACGGAAGCGATGCAAGCCACCGCTTTGGTGGAGGTCTAGAAAGAAGATGCTCCGTTCTCACTTACTGGCAGCAACTATCCTGTGTGCTGCCGCGGGATTCGTGGCAGGTTTTCGGGCGATGCCTCTCCTTTCAGGGGACAGTCGAGAGCCGAACGTCAATCAGGCACAAACGCCATTCACGGACTATCGCCACGAACTTCCCGGCGCGATTCACAAGATCACATTAGCGGACCTGCCGGAACCTTACCACACGCAATCGGCGGACAACCGCGCGCATATCGTGGCTCGGCCCGCGGATGCCTGGCCGAAAGCCTTGCCGGGATTTACCGTCACGCAATACGTCACCGGTCTGCAAAATCCCCGGCTGATCCGGCGCGCGCCGAACGGCGATCTGTTCGTGGCGGAAAGCGAACCGGGACGCATCCGGGTATTGCGCGGCATCGGCGCGGATGGCAAAGCGCAGACCGTGGAAGTTTTCGCTTCGAGGCCGTGCCAGTGGCCATCTCGGCGCCCTGAGTGCGGACAGGACGCAGGATTGACGCAGCCGTTCGGTATCGCTTTCTACCCGCCTGGCCCTAATCCACGGTACGTCTATGTGGCGAACACGGACTCGGTGGTGCGCTTCCCGTATCGCAATGGCGATCTGAAGGCGCGCGGCCCGGCGGAGGTCGTTGTTCCTGATATTCCTTCCGGCGGCCGTTTGACCGGCGGCGGACACTGGACACGCGATATCGCTTTCACGCGCGATGGCAGCAAAATGTTTGTCTCGGTCGGCTCGCACTCCAATGACGACGACGCCGATAATAATCCGCAGGAATACCATCGCGCCGATATCCTGGAATTCAACCCGGATGGCAGTGGATCGCGAATCTACGCGTACGGCATTCGCAACGCGGTAGGAATTGCTACGAATCCAATCACGGGCGAATTGTGGGCCTCGGTAAATGAACGCGATGGTCTCGGCGATAACCTGGTGCCGGATTACATCACGCATGTGCAACCTGGCGGGTTTTACGGCTGGCCATGGTTCTACATGGGCGGACACCAGGATCCGCGCCAGCCGGGCAAGCATGCGGAACTGCGGAGCAAAGTGATCGCGCCGGACGTCCTGCTGCAGCCGCACAACGCGTCTTTGGAGATGACCTTCTATGATGGCCGCCAATTTCCGGCCGAATATCAGGGCGATGTCTTCGCCGGCGAACATGGCTCGTGGAACAAGGCCGTCCGCACGGGCTACGAAGTAATCCGCGTCCCGATGAAAGAGGGTCATGCCTCGGGCGAATATGAGGATTTCCTGACGGGCTTCGTGACTGCGGACGGCGACGTCTGGGGCCGTCCTGTAGGTGTCGCAGTAGCGCAGGACGGCTCACTCATTGTGACCGACGATGGCTCGAATAGCGTGTGGCGGGTCAGCTATCCTAGCAGATAAAAGCAACTCGGACACGATTCGCGAACGGATGCTGAGGATACGGCGCGCCTCAAGGCTCCCGTCAACCTGGCCGCGCACGAACCGGACGTGACGCTAGACGCGTTTCTCTCTCGCGGCCGGCTTTGACAAGTGTTGAAGCGAGCCAGCTATCAGATTTGGATCAACGCGATTCCTGATTCGGGATCGAGTTTCTTCTGAAGGTGGATCGGACTCTCGGTCAAAATCAATTCGCATGTGGGACGCACGCGAGCCTCCAGGAGATGTCCTAGATGGGCGGTCCCGTCGGAGCGTCCCACTACCACGTGCGCATGCACCTGCGGTTCTCCGTCCTTGAGCGCGATGTCACCAATGAGCGAAAGCAGTTCCACTTGATGCACTAAATTCCTCAGTGCTACGTGAATCGCCCCCGTGAGATCCTACGCGATTTTCGCGCGGCGACCTACCAGTTTTCGGACCACGCTCGCGAGCGTTTCGGCGGCGAACGGTTTCTCGACGAATTCAAAAACGGTATCGGGTTTGGTGCGCCCGGACAATAGAACAATCGGCACTGACGGGAACGTTTTTCTTGCAGCGTTCGCAAAGCTTAATCCATCGCCGTTTGGCATCTGAAGGTCGGTCACGATGAGATCGATACAACCGCGGACTACATTAACGATCTCCAGAGCTTGGTTCCCACCATCGGCTTCCAAGGTTTCAAAGCACTCTCGTCGAAGAATCGCTTTGATGTACGCTCGGATCTTCGGTTCGTCATCAACTACCAGTGAAAGCATGCTTCTCCTGAGCTTGCCGGCGCTCCCGACGCATTGTATCTAGCAATCACCACGCCAAGGGCGATTTGTTTGATTCCGTAAGGATAGGAGCGCGCTCCCGGCATCCCTTCGACAGGACCGTGTCAAGGGACGGTCACCAGTGACAAGGCCAAAATGCCGGCCTGATGAAAACTATCGCAGTTCAAACTGACGGAATTGGCCGTTGGCCTGCATTCGTCTTCGGAGAGATTCGCGAAACAGCCATGGCCGTTCCCAATTGCGAACGCACTGCCTCCCCGCAAGTTGTGCCGAACAACAGTTGGTTTCGAATTCGCAACTGGCTGCGCCGCGCCTGGGGCCGGGTGCGCTGGAAGATAGCGGCTATCATCGCGTTTACGGGGACGTCGGCAATTCTGATTGCCTGTTTGGCGCTCGCTGCTTTGAATGTGGTGGTGCGGCGCGAAAGCGCCAACGTGGTGGAGAAGCAAATTCAGATGTTCGTTCAGGCCAGCCGGTCCGTTGCTCCCGCCATTTTGGATCATGCAGGAGCTTGTATGGGGACATCCATGAATTTCGGCGGGCTCAAGCCGCTGCTGGCGTACACGGATGAGGCGTTTCCCCGTGCTGAGACATCTCTAACAATCGAGGGCGCGGCGGGCGCGCAGGTCTTGCTACCAGCGATGGCCATCCGTGCTGTCAAGCATCCGGTTTGGATAGCGGACAGCGGTTTCTCGGGATTGGTAGTCGACGGGGGACAGATCGAGATTCGCAATGTCCTGGCGCGACAGCAGAGCGCGTGCAATCTGACAGTGGTCTTTAGCCTGCCGCTGGGATCCGAATTAGCCAAGCGGCTGTCCTCGGCGGCCGGCATGGAAGTGATGCCAGTGTCGCCCAGGCAGTTCCGTGTGCACCCGGGCCAGCGAGTACTCAGAACCCTGCGGGACAATTTCATTCCCGGCATATCCCCGCCGGCGTCTGTTGTGCTGACCGTGCGCAACTGGCAAACGGGAGGGATGGAAGATTGGATCGCCTACAGGGTTCGGCCCAGGTACTCAAGCGCATTTGAAGACGTCGCGCGTTTGGGCAGCCAAACGGCGAACTGGGTTGGGCTTTTGGCCGCCCTTTCACTTACGGTGTTGCTTCTGGATGCAGCGGGGGTATGGATGAGCGTCCGCTTCGGCAGCGAAATCGCTACCACTGTTGACGATCTCAGTCGCGCGGCGCACCAGATCGCGAGCGGTAACTTCGCCTGGAGGACACCACTACGCAGCCAGGATCAACTGGGGGACTTAAGCTGCAACTTCAACGAAATGGCAATTGCCCTCGAACAGCTTCAAAAGGACGAGGCCGCCAGGCTAAAGTTGGAAAGCGAACTTGAAATTGCGCGAACCGTTCAGCAGTATTTATACCCGCACGTTGCGCCTGTATTGCGTGGGGTCAGCGTGTCAGGTCGAACCTTGGCAGCCAGAATAATTGGCGGCGATCTGTACGATTTCTTCGATCTCGGCCGGGAACGAATCGGCATTCTTTGCGCGGACGTGAGCGGCAAAGGAATTCCGGCTGCTCTCATGATGGCCAACCTGCAGGCGGTTGCACGGGCACACTTCGGCGATAAAATCGACGGCCCGGCTGCACCGCCCATCCATTTCGTTGAAATACTCAATCAGCAGCTAGCCGGCCGTTTCGGAGACAATCGCTACGCGACTCTGTTCTGGGCGGAGTACGACGCGCATAGCAGTGTGCTGACGTATGTCAACGCGGGCCATCCGTCGCCGATTCTGAGGTACGCGACCGGCGAGATCGAAAGGCTGAATTCAGTTGGTGTTCCGATCGGAATGTTCGAGAATACGCGATATTCGGCCACCACGCTGCATATGCGGCCCGGAAGCCGCCTGGTGATCTTCACCGACGGCCTCACCGACGCAGAGAATGCCGCGGAGGAAGAGTTCGGGGACGAGCGTTTAATTGAGTGTTGCAGCACTATCGCGGCAGGGATGGATGCAAACGGAGTGGCCGACAGATTGATGCAAGCCGTCGCAGAATGGTCAGGCGGGAGGGAGCGGTTCGACGACACGACGGTTGTTGTGCTTCGTGTCGGCGCCGTTCCCGGCGACCCCTAGTTGGCAACTCCCCGCAGCATAAGCGCCAAATAGTTTGCCGCCGAGGCTGTCCTCTGGCTAGCATAGTGGGATGCTGCCCGAAGGCCCGCCAGCAATCCGGAAGCGGAACCTGTGCTCGCGCGAGGATAAGGCAATTTACGTGGGGATGGCAGGCGCCGTTTGCATGGTCCTGCTTTCGTTGCTTTTGGAAGGTTGCACTCGGCCATCTATTCATGAACCGGTCACATTAACTCTTCTAGAAGAGTGGACCGCCAAGACAATCAACGAAGGCCGGGAGCAGGAGTTGCGGCAATTCACTCAGGAAACAGGAATCCAAGTCAAGCTGCTTCCATCTCCGGAGTCCGCGTGGGAAAAGCTGGCTCTATGGCAAGGGTTACTTCAGTCAGGAGCCTCGAGTCCCGACGTGTATGGCATCGATGTGATCTGGACGCGGATTTTGGGCGAGTATCTTATAGATCTCAAGCCGTATTTCGCCAGTGAAATCTCTCACGATTTTCCGGCGATAGCCGCCAGATATTACCTCGACGGGAAGCTAATTGCAAAGCCGTATCATGCCGACCTCGGAATTCTGCTTTATCGCACCGATCTTCTGCGGCAGTATGGATATAGTGAACCACCCCGGACCTGGGACGAGCTAGGGCTCATGGCGGCTCGGATTCAAGCGGGCGAACGAGCCAAGGGCAACAAAGCGTTTTGGGGTTTTGTATGGCAAGGGGCCGCTGCCGAAGCGTTAACCTGCAACGCTCTGGAATGGCAAGCCGCTGAAGGCGGCGGTCAAATCATCGAAGCGGACAAGACCATCAGCGTGAATAACCAGAACGCGATCCGGGCTTGGCAAAGGGCGGCGCGCTGGGTCGGTTCCATCTCGCCGCCCAGCGTCGTCGGATATAAAGAGTGGGACTCGCAGAACGTTTGGGTCGCGGGAAACGCGGCATTCATGCGAAATTGGCCGACATACTACGTTGACAGCCAGGCCGTCGGCTCGCCAATCCGAAACAAGTTCGAAATCGCCTTGCCGCCTGGTGGCAAGGCGGGCCGCTTCGGTACGTTGGGAGGAGCCGGTTTGGGAGTTTCCCGATTCTCGGCTCATCCGCGTGAAGCTGTAGAACTTATCCGGTATCTCAGCCGCAGCGACGTGCAGACGAAGCGGTCACGCGTACTTTCGGTGCCACCCACTCTAACGGAACTCTACGATGTGCCTGAGGTAATTGGACCAAATCCTGGTTTTGCCACCTTGCGTGAGGCATTCCGGACCGGCGTAGTTTCGCGCCCCTCGAATGTCACTGGCCAAAAATATCCAGATGTCAGCGAGGCTTACGCCCGGGCAGTGCACTCCGTGTTGACTGGCGAGAAGAGTGCACCGGAAGCGGCGGCGGCCCTGGAGAATGAATTGGTTCGCATCACCGGCTTCAAGAAGGGACCGCCTCCAGAGAAATAAGTGCAACCCGTGAGCGCCAATCGTGAGCGCCATTAGTTTGCCCCCGAGGCTTTCCTCTGGCTAGCATAGTGTGATGTCACCCGGGGACCGGTCGCCAATGTCGAGACGGAACCCGTGCTCGCGTGTGGATGGGCCGAATTACGGCCGCATCGCAGGCGCCGTTTGCGTGGTTTTGCTTACGTTACTTTTAGAAGGTTGCACTCGGCCGTCTGTTCACGAACCGGTCACATTAACTCTTCTGGAGGAGTGGACCACTGAGACTTTCAACAAGGCTCGCCAGCAGGAGTTGCAGCAATTCACTCGGGAAACCGGAATCCAAGTCAAGCTGCTTCCATCTCCGGAGTCCGCCCGGGAAAAACTGGCATTGTGGCAAGACTTACTCAGGACCGGCGCTTCGGGTCCTGACGTGTACGGCATAGATGTGATTTGGACGCGTATTCTGAACGAATATTTCCTAGATCTCAAGCCCTATTTCGGCAACGAAGTCTCCCACCAATTTCCAGCTATAACCGCCAGCTACACTGTGGACAACAAGCTGCTGGCCATTGCTTATCGCGCTGACATCGGGCTTCTGTTTTATCGCACCGACCTTCTACGGGAGTATGGATATCCTGAGCCACCCAGGACCTGGGATGAGCTGGAGACTATGGCGGCTCGGATTCAGGCAAGCGAACGAGCCAAAGGTAAGAAAGAGTTCTGGGGTTATGTGTGGCAAGGAGGGGCTACCGAAGCGTTGACCTGTAACGCGCTGGAATGGCAAGCTTCCGAAGGCGGAGGACAGATCATCGAAGCGGACGGAACCATCAGCGTGAATAACCCGAGCGCGATCCGGGCGTGGCAACGGGCGGCGCGCTGGGTTGGTTCCATCTCACCCCCCGGTGTAAGCGGATATGTAGAGGCGGACGCACTGAATGTTTGGGTGGCCGGGGCAGCATTCATGCGGAATTGGCCGACAGCCTTTGTAGACGGTCAGGCGGCAGGGTCGCCCATCCGAAATAAGTTCGATATAACCGTCCTGCCTGCTGGTAAGGCGGGCCGGTCAGGTACTCTGGGAGGGGCCGGCCTGGCAGTTTCCCGATTATCGGCTCATCCGCATGAAGCGGTAGAGCTGGTCCGATACCTCAGCCGTAGAGACGTGCAGACGAAGCGGTCACGCGTGCTTTCGGTACCACCCACTCTTCCGGAACTCTACGACGTGCCTGATGTACTTGGACCAAATCCTGGTTTTGCCAGGTTGCGTCAGGCATTCCGGACCGGCATAGTATCGCGTCCTTCGAACGTCACCGGCGCCAAATATCCGGACGTCAGCGAGGCTTACACCCAGGCAGTGCACTCCGTGTTAACTGGCGAGAAGCGAGCACCGGAAGCGGCTGCAGGCCTGGAGAATGAATTGGTTCGTATTACGGGCTTCAGGAAGGGACCACCCGTGCGGGAGGCAGCACACCCGTGAAGAGAGAGCTGGCAATTCGCATAGAAGTCGCCGTTTGCATTGTAGTGCTCTCGCTGTTGCTGGCAGATTGTACTTCTGTTCATGCACCGGTTACGTTAACTTTTGTGGACCAGGGATGGGCCACGCCGGCGTTCAACCAAGAACGCGAGCGCGAGTTGCAGCAATTTACACGGGAAACAGGAATCCAAGTCAAACTCCTTCCGTCTCCGGAGTCGACGCGGGAACAGATGGCCTTGTGGCGAGAGTTACTCCGGCCGGGCGTCTCGGGTCCTGACGTGTACACCATTGATGTGATTTGGCCGGGCATTCTGAATGAGAATTTCCTGGATCTCAAGCCATATTTCGCGAGCGAAATCTCCGGCGGCTTTTCGGCGATAACCGCCAGCTACACCGTGGGTAACAAGCTGGTGGCCGTGCCGTATGATACCGATATCGGCCTGCTTTATTACCGCACCGACCTTCTACGGGAGTATGGATATCGTGAGCCACCCAGAACCTGGGATGAACTCGAGATTATGGCGGCGCGGATTCAGGCGGGCGAAAGAGCCAAAGCTAAGAAAGAGTTCTGGGGTTTTGTGTGGCAAGGCGCGGCCACGGAGGCGTTGACCTGCAACGCGCTGGAATGGCAGGCCGCCGAAGGCGGCGGGCAGGTCATCGAGAAGGACCAAACCATCAGCGTGAACAACCCGGACGCGATTCGGGCGTGGCAACGGGCGGCGCGTTGGGTTGGTTCGATCTCGCCACCAGGTGAAGTTGGATATAAGGAGTGGGACACGCTCAACGTTTGGATCGCAGGCGACGCAGCGTTCATGCGGAATTGGACCTTAGGCTACGTCGACAGCCAGGCGGCAGGGTCGCCCATACGCAATAAGTTTGATGTAAGCCTGCTGCCCGGGGGCAAGACGGGCCGGGTGGGGACGCTAGGAGGAACCGGCCTGGCGGTTTCCCGATTCTCGGCTCACCCCCGCGAAGCCGTAGAGCTGGTCCGGTTTTTGATCAGCAGAGACGTCCAGGTGAAGCGGTCTCGATTGGTCTCGCAGGCGCCCACTCGGCCGGAACTCTACGAACTGCCCGAGGTACTTGCAGCGAATCCCCGTTTTGCCCTGTTGAGCCAGGCGTTCCGCACCGGCATTGTTTCGCGCCCTTCAAACATTACCGGCAAGAAGTATGAGCAGGTATCCAACGCTTACATGCAAGCAGTACACTCCGTGCTGACGGGTGAAAGGAGCGCGCCGGAATCGGCTAAAGCACTGGAGAATGAGTTGGTTCGTATCACAGGCTTGAAGGCGGGACCGCCTCCGGGGGGATCGGCACGCCCCTGAAATCAGAAGCGTCAGCTGGAGATCAGCGCTAGCTTGAAAGGAACAACCGATGCAGCGTCACACTGCGACGGAATTCGGCCGTTTGGTAAAACGCGTTGAAGAGAAGACTCTTCATCCCGCTCGACTCAACATTGGTTCCCGTCTGATCCTGTGCTTCGTATTCATAATCCTGGTGATGCTTGCTGCTGATGCTGTTGTTCTTTGGCAATTCCAAGTCGTCCGCGCCCAGGCAGAGCGCTTGAACGGGATCGACCAGAAGCTGGTCACTTTATTACGTGTTCATGCGAGTCTCTTAGAGTTCTACGCTGGGTTGGAAGCAATCGCGCAGACCCAAGACGCCGGCCTTCTGGTAAAAGAAGCTGGGGCCCTTCGTACCGTTGCCCTAAACGACATACAGCACGCAGTAAGCTCCTTCAGTCTCCTACCGTCAGATTTGCAGCGAGATCCGAACTTCCTACCAACGATTCACGTTATTCAGAGCTCGCTGACATCGCAGCTTGAGACAATCATTAAACTGGCCACCTCCGGCGACTGGCGGGCAGTGCAACTGCGCCTATCGAACCAGGTACGGCCGCTCGAATCCATGACCTCGGCGCTGGTCGAAAAAGTTGACCACGATGCCGCCGAACAGCGGACCGAAACCGTGCTGAACGCGGGGCGCGTGCAGCGTTTGGTTTTTATGATCGTGCCCACCACCGCCGTCTTCGCGTTGCTGATCGCGGCTACCCTCGGCCTGGCCATTACGCGTAGCATTACGCAACCACTTGCCCGCCTGCTGGAAGGCTCTAAGGCATTAGCGCGCGGGGAGTTTCAGCATCATGTGGCGATCCAGGGCCAAGATGAACTCGCGCACCTGGGGCAGGTGTTCAACGATACAGCCCGGCGCTTGCGGGATCTCTACGCGGTTTTACAAAGTAGCGAAGATCGGCTCCGGCTGGTCATTGATACGATTCCGGCGCATGTCTGGAGCGCTGGGCCTGACGGTACCGTTGATTTCATCAATCGACGCTGGCTGGAATCTACGGGCTTATCCTTGGAGAACGGGGGCTGGAATTGGAGCTCCGCGGTTCATCCCGAGGACCTCACCAGGTTCGTCAACTCGTTGCACCTGGCCCTCGCGGCTGGAGGACCTATGGAGTGTGAAGCACGGCTGCGGCAAGCGGATGGGAAATATCGCTGGTTTTTGATCCGCAACGTGCCTCTGCATGATGAGTTGGGAAACATTGTTAAACGGTATGGAACAAGTGTCGATATCGAAGATCGAAAGCAGGCCGAAGACGCGTTGCGGCAGGCGCAGGCGGATCTCGCACACGTAAACCGGGTAAACACCATGGGAGAACTGACTGCCTCCCTTGCACATGAAGTCAATCAACCGCTGAGTGCGATTGCCGCCAATGGTCACGCCTGTCTGCGTTGGCTCTCCGCGGATCCACCTAACTTGGCCAAAGCTCGCGAGGCCGCCGAAAGAATCATTCGCGATGGTCAGGATGCGGGAGAAATTGTGCGGCGGGTTCGAGCGCTTTTCAGGCGAGCTCCCGGTGAGAAGGACGTCCTGGACCTGAATGAAGTCATCGGTGAGGTGCTCCGCCTCCTCGGAGGCGATGCAGGGAAAAGGGGCATCGAGGTCGAAACCGACTTGGACAAGAAGCTTCCGGCCGTGGTGGCTGATCGTGTACAGTTGCAGCAGGTAGTGCTCAACTTGGTCCTCAATGGAATTGAGGCAATGGATCAAGTTGCGGACCGCCAAAAGACAATCCTTATCCGGTCGGCATGGGATGGCCCCAATGCTGCTGTCGTTGAGGTACAAGATAACGGAGCCGGATTCGAGAATCCCGAGAGAGCTTTCGAGGCCTTCTTTACAACGAAGCAAAACGGAATGGGCATGGGCCTGGCTATTTGCAGATCCATCATTGAGGCACATCACGGCCGGCTTTGGGTAGCATCCAACAAAGGCCCCGGGGCCACGGTCTGCTTCACAATTCCACTCAAAACAAGTGGGACGCAATGAATTCGGACGAACCCATCGTCTTCGTGGTGGATGACGACTATCGAGTGCGCGAAGCGCTGTCCAGCCTGATAGCGTCCGTGGGACTTCGAGTAGTCGCATTTGGGTCCGCCGTGGAATTCCTGGAATCCGAAAAACCAGATTCTCCCGCCTGCCTGGTCCTGGACCTGCAACTTCCCGACGTTAACGGTCTCGAACTCCAGCAGGCGCTGGCAGCCTTAGATGGCCCTCCGATCGTTTTCATAACGGGCCATGGCGACATTCCTTCTTCAGTGCGCGCGATCAAGGCCGGAGCGATCGAGTTCTTGCCCAAACCGTTCAGCGAGCAGGAGTTATTGCGTGCGATTGACGCCGCAATTGTCCTGGATCGAGAAGCGCGCCGGAACAGGTCCGAGCTGGCCGAGTTGCAGAAACGTTACTCTTTTCTTACGCCTCGGGAACGCGAGGTGCTTCCTTACGTAGTCGCGGGCTTCGCCAATAAGCAGACCGCCGCCGACCTCGGTACCAGCGAGATCACGATCGGGGTTCATCGAGGCCAGATCATGCACAAAATGGGCGCGCGGTCGCTGGCGGAACTTGTGAGGATGTCCGACAAGCTGGGGCTTGCGCGCGCTACCGGCCGATCTAAATAAACATATAATAGGCAACCTCTTACCTTTGCCGTATCATCAAGGCGTAGATGGAGATACGTCGTTGATGAGCGTCGTTGGGAAACATCTGGTGGTGGGAGTGGACGACGATTTTCGGCTTCGAGAATCCCTGAAAAGCCTAGTGGAGTCAGCTGGATATGCTGCTGCCGTATATTCGTCCGCTGAGGAGTTCCTGCGCTCGGGTGCCCTTGCGGGAGCGACTTGTCTAGTCACAGACGTAAGGATGCCCGGAATGAACGGCATCGAGCTGCAGCGCCGCATAAGACTCGATCGCCCGGAGCTGCCAGTCATCTTTATTTCAGCCCACCAGGACGATGAAGCCCGGGAGCAAGCCCTGGAGGATGGCGCGATCAGGTTTCTATACAAGCCCTTCGATGGCGCGGAGCTGCTGGGGGTGATCGAAGCCGCTTTGAAAGGCTCTCCGGAGGGTTGACCAGGAGTTGAGATCGGTTCGGCAAGGAGGTAACTATGGCCACTGCAGATTTATTTGGTTCTAGCCCGAAATGGTTCGAGATCGAGGACGCGAAGCCGGCGAGCCACGCGTCACAGAACAGCGAACGGCACAACAGCGGCCTGCCTAGGATAATCGGCAACAGCGCCGCGCTCGAGAGAGTGCTTCGTCTGGTGCGCGTAGTCGCCCCCGCCGACGCAACCGTACTGATCCAAGGCGAAACAGGAACCGGCAAGGAGCTGATTGCGGAGGCTATTCACAAAGGCAGCGATCGATCGAGTGGTCCGTTTGTGAAGGTGAATTGCGCCGCCATTCCTGCAGGTTTACTGGAAAGTGAGCTGTTCGGTCACGAGCGGGGCGCTTACACCGGTGCGGTCACTCGCGGCATCGGACGGTTTGAGCGGGCCAATCGGGGCACGTTATTCTTGGACGAGATCGGCGACCTGCCCCTGGAGCTGCAGCCCAAGCTTCTACGTGTGATACAGGAAAGGCAGTTCGAGCGCTTAGGTAGCACTGCGACGATTCACACGGATGTGCGCGTGATCTGTGCTACACATCGGAATCTCGTGGAGATGGTCAACGAACGTCAATTTCGCGCCGACCTTTTCTATCGGCTCAGTGTGTTCCCCATTGAATTACCGCCCCTGCGTGAGCGCCCCGAAGATATTCCTTCCTTAGTCCACCACTTCGTAAGGGATTATGCCGATCGCATGGGGAAGCCGGTTACATCGATTGCTGAAGAATTCATGCTGGGTCTGGAACGTTATTCCTGGCCAGGCAACATTCGAGAATTGCAAAATTTCATTGAGCGATCGGTAATTCTTGCGGACGATGCAGTGCTGAATGGCGCGCTGCCGCAACTCCCGTGCCCATCCGAGTTATCCGCGCCGGTCACAATGGACGAAGCGTCGCGTTCGCATATCCTCCAGATTCTCCATGAAACAGGCGGGGTGGTGGGTGGTCCGAATGGCGCTGCCAGCCGGCTTGGCATGAAGCGGACGACGTTAATCGCCAAGATGAAGCGGTTGGGTGTGGGTCCTTTTCAAAGCTCATCAGGGCTCGTGCGTGCAACAGCGTCGGTAGGGTGAGCTATAGCTCCAGCTCTTGAAAAACAAAATAACCGGTCGCTTACGCTCGCGGCTCGGAAAGGTGCATCCGGGCGTTGCCGAGCCGCGACCGTGAGAATCCGTGAAAAAATCAAAAGCACCGGTCGCTTACGCTCGCGGCTCGGAAAGAAAGTCTCATGTTCAGAGAGTGTTACCGAACCGCGACCGTGAGGGAGTCGGTGCCTTTGTCCATTTTTTTCAGAATCCCGTCGGCCGAATCCAAAAGCTCTCCACCCAGCGCTGGCCCGCAGGAACACTTTGCAGCCCTGGATACAGCCCCGCATGCGCCAGATTGAACGCGTCCGTGATTCCCGTCATCGGCTCAAAGCAGATCACATTTCGGGTCTGCGGCGCGTACACAACTGCCACCGGGTATTTCTCGCCGAAGCGCACCGAAATTCTCGCGCCGTTCCCCTCTACCCAAAACTCATCCGTGGACCCCACGGCGCCGAACACGTCATCCAACGCACGCCCCGACAGCGGCGTGGGATCCTCAAGCTTTACCGGAGTTGTGTCCCCGGTAGGAATCAATTTCGCGGAAAGCGTGTAATGCTCGCGGACCGGCAGATGCACCTTCCAGCCGTCGCGCGGACAATCCGGAATCTGATACCAGGAGTGAAACCCGATAGAGAGCGGCATCGGCTCCCCGGAATGATTCTCGATCGCCGTTCGCACCTCCAGCGCGCCATCGGCCAGCCGATAGGTCATCTCAATCGAGTGCGCAAACGGGAATTGGGCCATCCATTCCGGATGCTTCCAAAAATCCAACCGGCTGGTCACTTCAGCGCCTTTATCGTCAGCCTTCAGCAGGGTGACGTGCCAATCGGACGCAAACAACAGCAGGCCGTGGATCGCCAGACCATTCGCGTCGCGCCGCAAACTGACGACGTCGGGATTGAGAAGGTATTTTTTGCCGTTGGCCCAATAGGAATCCGCATCCAAGCGATTGGCCCAAGGCGCGAGAAACGGAATGCCAGCCTGCGTGGGCTTGGCTTTCCATTCACTCAGGCTTCCTGGTGGCGGCAGCAGGATTGGCTTGCCGTTCACCTTCATCTCATAAGCGATGTTGCCTATCGAAGGCGCAATCGATACCTCGATGTGCTGCGCGGCGTCGGCCAGCCGCACAATCTCGATCGAATCCACAGTCGTTTTCTGAGCGGAGTAATTGGACGCTTGGGCCATAAGCAGCGAGGGGAAGAAGACTAATACTGCGGTTCGTCGGATTCCCTCAGATCGAGATCGGTGTACTTCTGGCAACACACACATGTCCCTGGCGTGTAGGTCCGAATATAACAAACGTCGCACCAGTAGGTAATCATCAGCCGCTTGCCGTCTTTGTGCACGAACATGGATCGAGTGTGAATGGGATCGATCTCGAAATGGTCCGGAGAATTGAAATGTCCCACGGCCTCGAAATGCGTGCCCCACACCCGCTTGTCATTGAGAACGCCCACAGTGGCCTGATCGCCATCCAGGTAAACCAGCTTATAAGGACTGACTTCAAGCGCCGGTTTTTGATCGGAAGATCTCGTCAGTTTGCCGCGGATGGAAAGTCCGGGCACGCTAGCGGCCCAGGCGAGCCCCCGCGCCAAAAGGCCCGCTGTTAATAGAAAACGCCTGCGGCTCACTACTTCGATTGTAACGGACGTAGGGCCAGCCTGAGGCTTACGCTACAAGTAAATTGACCCTTCCAAAAACCGCACCGCCTTGCCGCTTATAGTCACGCGCTCGCCCCGATCCTCGCACCACAACTCGCCGCCACGCGCCGACACTTGCTGCGCATGCAGCTTCTTCTTTCCCAGCCGCTTCCCCCAGTACGGGATCAACGTGCAGTGCGCCGACCCGGTAACCGAATCCTCTGGAACGCCTTTCGCGGGCGCGAAGAAGCGCGATACGAAATCCACCTGCTTCCCTGGCGCAGTTACGATCACTCCAAATCGGTCCAGTTGCGCTACCTTTGCTAAATCCGGCGCGAGCTTCCGCACCTCATCTTCGGATGCATAAACCGCCACGTAATCGCGCGCGGTCAACACAGTTTCCGGCTGCGCGCCGAGCGCCGCGAGCAACTCCGGAACCAACTCGCACGCCACCGCAGGACGCGACGGAAAATCCAGCGATAACAAATCGCCATCCCGAGTCACCACCAACGCCCCACTCTTGGTCTCGAACCGCACTGACTTCGCCGCCGGTGCAAGATCATGGAAAATGATGAACGCCGATGCCAGCGTCGCATGGCCGCACAGTTCCACTTCCACCTTCGGCGTGAACCAGCGCAGATCGTAGCCGTCCTGGTTCGGCACGAAGAATGCCGTGTTAGCCAGATTGTTCTCGGCGGCGATCGCTTGCATCTGCTCATCCGGCAGCCATTTCTTCAGCGGACAGACCGCGGCCGGATTCCCGGAGAACACGCGGCTCGCAAACGCATCCACCTGGTACACCGGAATCTTCAGGCCGCTCATGCGGAAACCCCCAGCTCCCGGCCCATCTTGAAACTGGGACGATGCCGCTTGTCAATCAACTCTCGATGCTCCAGCAGCGCTGAAACCAAAATAGGCATCGCGATGGTGGAATCGGAATGGCAAGTCACCATGGATGCATCTTTGGCAATCTTGCCCCAGCTCTGCGCTTCTTCGAAGGTGCAGCCGGAAAGGCCGCCCCAATGCGGTGCATCCGTGACGCACTGCACCGCGTATTTGTGCCCCGTTACGCCCGCGTTCATGATAATGGCCGTCACCTCCGTTTGTTGGACGAAATTCTTGGGCGTGCCGCCGCCAAAATAAATTACGCCAGTCGCTTTGGAGTCGGCCACGATGCGCGCGGTCTCCACCACGTCGCCGATAACATCGAATGTGAAACGATTCCCGCCTTCGTAACGATTAGCCGCGATGCCGATTCCGATCGAACTGTCCGCGATCGCCGGGCAGTACAGCGGGATGCCGGCCTTCGCGGCCGCCGAAACAATGCCATCTTCCTTGCAGTGCTTGCCCAGCTCAACGCCCAGCAGATAGAGAAACTCGCGCGTGGTGTATGGCCGCGATTGATCCAGGGCAGCCGCGAAACGGCCGATCCACTGATCGTGCTCGCGAAATTTTTCCTCGTCCGCCAGTACGTCGTACATCCGGTCGATCAGATTTTCCGCCAGCAGCACATCATCGATGGCGGCCGAGCCCTGATAGTGGAAATTGCCGAGTGTCTCGTGCAGATCGTGAAAGAAATTCGCTCCAGTGGATACCAGGCAATCGATGAGCCGGTTCTCGATCATCCGTACCACCAGGCGCCGCATCCCGGCCGGAACCATGGCGCCCGACATTCCCATCATGATGGTGCACCGGTCGCCCAGCATCTTTTTCCAGACTTCAAACGCCAAGCCCAGCTGTTTGCCCTGGAACGCCGTGCCCTGCATCCGGGTCAGGATTTCGGACGCGCTGCTGGCGCCCACAGGATCAAACGGACGCGTGGGGTTCGATAGGATGTGCGACTTCGAAGCTTCCGTTGCGTTTTCAACAGGCGCGGAGGGCGAATGAATATGTTTCATCTTTATTCAGTGTAAAGGGAACGGTTGGAAGACTTGGGAGGGCTACTGAACGCGTGGACGATTTCTTTCGTTCAGCACCAGCTCGTCGAAAATCGCGAGCACCTGTTTTCGGTATTGATACACGCGCTTGAGTGAATTCCGAAATCCGGTTTCATACCTTCGGGCATTCAGCCATTTCTGCAAAAGCGGCTTGGGAACGTCGATGTCCCGCCGTAAGGTGTCCGCCGAATGCCCTCTCAGGAATAACCCATAGAACATCGCTGCCTCACGCTGGGGCGCCAGTGGGTCGAAATCTTCCCGCGGTGTCATGCCGATCATATCGCCATGAAAAGAGCCAGTATAAACAGGACCGCTGTTTGAATCAAGAGGCATTCGTACTCTAAAGCCACATTTTAACAGAAGGCTCCAAATTTGCCCATCCATCCTGTGGCACACTGGTGGCATGCAGAAACTGATTGCTGGCTTACTTGTAACTTCAGCCCTCGCCTTGGCCGAAACCTGGTCCGGCACCGTGGTGGACGTAATGTGCAAGAAAAATGATCTGGCTAGTCACACCAAGGATTGCGCCATCAGTTGCGCCAAAAGCGGGTATGGCATTGTGCTTGCTGACGGCAAATTCATCAAATTCGACGAGCGCGGTAACGTCAAGGCGCTGGCCGCCATCAAAGCCACCACTAAAGAGAAGGATCTGAAGGCCAAAGTCACTGGCACCATCCAGGAAGACGTCATCCAGGTGGAGTCAATCCAAATCGAATAGCCCCGCGAGTAGCCCCGCGCGTAAGCAAGGGGACCTAACCTACTACAATCCTGTCATCCGGCACCGAGTATCCACACGCAAAGTGATACACCACCTGCCGTCCCGGCTCCGGCGCAATCCCCAGATACTCGTTAACCGAATCGTCAAAAAACGCGCCGATACCCGTGGATTGAAATCCCAGCCATTCAGCCGCCAAATACATTCGCTGCCCGATGGCTCCCGCCTGGAAATGCACGTGACGATAACCCCGGTCGCCATGCAAATCCGCCGCGCGTTCCAGGTCGCCAATCATCGAGAACGTGAC
>DASYNU010000207.1:0-5162 GCA_036008345.1 Bryobacteraceae bacterium | reverse complement strand
CGACTGCAAATCGAAATTGATGCGCATGTGTACACAAGCGTGCCCAAAGTGCCCGTACATGGCACTGTGATAGCCATAATCGGCCAGCAGTTTGCTGAGGTCACGTAAATAGCTTCCAAGTTTCTCGGGTGTCACCGCCGCATCTTCCCAGCCTTCCCACTCCAGCGGTTCGCCGGGAACGTGGGATGTCGCGCCCAGAGCGGATTCCCGCACCTCCCAAACCCGTTTTATCTGCTGTTTGTCGTTGAACAAACGCACCTGCGGTGGAGTTGAACTTCGTGCCAGCACCTGCACCAATTTCTGCGCTTGCGATTCCGCCTCCGCCTGCGTGGCAGCACCGAACTCCGCCAGCAACCAGCCTCCGCCCTGCG
Source organism: Bryobacteraceae bacterium (assembly GCA_036008345.1). GTDB lineage: Bacteria > Acidobacteriota > Terriglobia > Bryobacterales > Bryobacteraceae > Palsa-89. Next base: position 4,791 of record DASYNU010000207.1, on the reverse strand, counting down.
GAAGTAACGCAAGACCTTCGGAGTTGATCCCCTTACGCCGCGTGTATTCGACCAGCAGGTGATCCACGCCTTCGAGTCCGATGGGACCGTGGGCCATGATTTCCGGCACGCGATCGGCGCATTGAAAGATGTCTGCGTAGGCCAGAACCACCAACACCCGTTCGGGCGGACTTTCCACCAATCGACAAGATGCTTCGAGTACCGTGACGCACGTCCCTTCCGACCCCACCAATGCCCGGGCGACGTGAAAACCGTTCTCCGGAAGAAGCCAATTCAGGTTGTATCCCGAGACTCGCCTTGGAATATTGGGATAGCGCTGGCGAACCATATCCCCATAGCGATCACGTAGCCTCTTAAGACCCCCGTAGATCTCACCCCGCCGGCCGCCTTCGCGAATGATTCGTTCCAGTTCCTCATCGGATGTCTGGCCGACTCGCATCCGCAGGCCGTCGTAAGTCAGAATTTCCAGTTCTTCGACGTTGTCATCGGTCTTCCCCGCCATCACCGAATGCACGCCGCAAGAGTTATTACCGATCATGCCTCCGAGGGTGCAGCGATCATGAGTCGCAGGATCAGGCCCGAAGGTCAGGCGATGCTTCTCAGCCGCGTTACGCAGGTTGTCGAGGACCACGCCAGGCTGCACTCTGGCGATGCGACGGGCGGGATCAACTTGCAGAATCTTCGCCATGTACTTCGAGAAGTCGAGCACCACAGCGACGTTGCAGCACTGCCCGGCAAGCGAAGTTCCGCCGCCACGGCACAGGATAGGCGCACTGAACTCACGTGCCACTGCGATCGCAGCAACAACGTCATCCACATCGCGAGGCAGAACCACCCCGATCGGGACCTGGCGGTAGTTTGATCCGTCGGTGGCGTAGAGTGCGCGGCTGCCGTCATCGAAACGTACTTCGCCCCGCAGGTCGCGTTTGAGCGCGGCAGCCAACCCAGCGGTGTCCACAACTTTAGCTTTGGAAATGCGAGCGAGTTCAGCAAAGTCCGGCATGGAGAGAATTCAGATTAGAAGATTTAAGCTATCGCGTAAATGGCCGGCAGGAAACGTTCTAAAATGGATGGTGTAATCGCCGACCGGCGAGACGGACTCCAGATCAAAAAGTGCTACGATTCTCTCATCGTCTATTTCCGGGGAACCTATGCCTCAACCAATGACAGCCCGCCTGACCCAACCGTTGGTGCGCGAGAACGGTTCGCATCGTCCCGTCACCTGGGATGAAGCCATGGACCGCGTGGCTGCGGCGTTCCGCAAGTCCATCGAGAAAAACGATCCGCGGAACTTTGGCATGTTCAGTTGTTCCAAGACTACGAACGAACTGAACTATGCGGCGCAAAAATTCGTTCGCAGCGTCATGGGCACCAACAACATTGACAGCTGTAACCGGACTTGACATGCCCCCAGCGTCGCCGGTCTGGCGGCGGTATTCGGAGCGGGCGGCGGAACCAGCTCGTATCGTGAAATTGAAGACACGAACGTGATCCTGCTGTGGGGATCGAACGCCCGGGAAACGCACCCGATTTTCTTTCATCATCTGACAAAGGGCATACACAACGGCGCTGAACTTTATGTGGTGGACCCACGGCGCACCAGCTCCGCGCGCTGGGCCCATGTCTGGCTGGGTCTGGACGTGGGGTCTGACATTTCGCTCGCCAATGCCGTGGGCCGCGAAATCATAGCCGCCGGGCTGGCTAACCAAGAGTTTATCCGCCACGCCACTAGCGGGTTTGAAGCCTACAAGAAGCACGTTGAGAAATACACGCTTGCGCGGGCTGAGCGTGAGACGGGCGTGCCCGCTGAAGCGATCCGCAGGATGGCCCACGCATACGCCAGCGCTCCGCGCGCCCAGATATGTTGGACTCTGGGCATCACGGAACATCACAACGCCGTGGACAACGTGGTTGCCCTCATCAATCTTGCGCTGCTCACTGGCCATGTGGGCCGCTATGGCAGTGGCGTTAATCCCTTGCGCGGGCAGAACAACGTCCAGGGCGGCGGAGATATGGGCGCCATTCCTGACCGCCTTACGGGTTTTCAGCATGTTGAGAACGACAGCTTGCGTGTCAAGTTTGAGAAGGCGTGGGGTGTGAAGATCCAGCCCAAACGCGGCTGGCACCTGAGCGATATGTTCGAGGCGATGGATCACGGCCACCTCACCACACTCTACGTGTTGGGTGAAAATCCCGCTGACTCTGAGGCCGACCGGAATCGCGCTCTGCAGCGGTTGGGCGGGCTGGAATTCCTTCTGGTGCAGGATCTTTTCTATACCAAGACCGCTGAACTGGCCGACGTTGTGCTCCCCGCCGCGGCTGGCGCCTTTGAAAGCGAAGGCACCGTGACTTCGAGCGAACGTCGAGTGCAGCGTGTGCGCCGCACCGTGCCACCTCCAGCTGGAGTTCGCGACGATCTTGAGATCATTTTCCATCTCGCAAGCCGGCTCGGCCACGACTGGGGCACGCCCGATCCCGAAGCTATTTGGAACGAGCTGCGCCTGCTAAGCCCGATGCACGCCGGCATGAGTTACGCTCGTTTGGAAGAAATGGACGGCATTCAGTGGCCGTGTTATGACGAGTCGCACCCTGGAGAAATGTTTCTCCACGGACGGCTGTGGAGTGACCCCCTGATTGGCCCGCGCGCACCGTTTAGCGTGGTGGAATTCGAGCCGCCAGTGGACCCGCTTGACGAGCAATATCCCATTCGCCTGACCACCGGCCGCCGGCTCGATGATTACAATACCGGCGTGCAGACCAGACAATATTCATCACCGCTCCGGCGGAAAGAAACCCTGGATGTTTCTCCTGAAGACGCTCAGCAATACAGGTTGGAAGAGGGTGGAAAGGTCCGCGTGACGTCGCGGCGTGGCTCACTCGTGGCGCCGGTGCGCGTTGATTCGGGATTGCGTCCGGGGCTCGCGTTCTTATCAGTCCACGCTCACGATCAGGTCGCGACCAACGACCTGACAATTGACGCTGTGGACCCAAAATCCGGGACTGCAGAGTTCAAGGCGACCGCTATCCGGATTGAAAAAGTATAAGAGGACTTTATTGGACCTTCATCTCACCGGCGCGCAAGAGACCACAGAAGAACGAGCTGCCGTTGACTCGGATCTGGGCGCGCCCGAATCAGGCTGGCAAGGTGGCCACCGGCAATCCGGCGAAACGCGCGCGGCTTCGAACAGTGACGCCCTTGGAAAGCGGCACCGTCTGCTGCCGGTGCTCCATGCCATCCAGAACCGTATCGGCTGGATTAGCCCCGGCGCTATCAACTATGTCGCGTTGCGGTTGGATGTTGCCCCCGCCGAACTTTATGGTGTCGCGTCTTTCTACGGAATGTTTTCGCTCCAGCCCCGGCCTCAGATAGTAGCCCACGTCTGTGATGACATTGCGTGCGGCACACGTGGCTCGGACAAACTTTGTGCCGAACTGGAAGGAACGCTTGGTCCAGCGGGTTCCCGTTGCTCCGGCGGACGCGCCATTTGGTTTCGCAGCCAGTGTTTGGGTTTGTGCGAGCGTGCTCCTGCCGCGCTGATCACCTCGGCAGGGAACAAATCTCAGGAACGAGTGTTGGCGCCTGCGTCGGCGGAAGCCGTACGGTCTTTGGTAAACGCTGCTGTCCAGGGTCGACTTCCCGCCGAGCCAGACCTGCTCAACGTTCAGATCAGCGTTCCCCAGGCAGCGTCAAACAGTGAACCCTCGCCTTTGCGACTCCTTCATCGCATTGGCCAAGGTGGGGCTGCGACCGTGGAAGCATATCAACGGGTAGGCGGCTACGAGGGTCTGCGCAGAGCCCTGGCGCTTGGCCCTGAAGGCACGTTGCGTGAACTCTCCGCTTCAAAACTGCTGGGCCGTGGCGGCGCCGCATTTCCCATCGCCAGGAAATGGGAGGCGCTTTTCCTACAGAGACATGCATTCCACCAAAACCCTGACCGCAAGCACTACATCATCTGCAATGCCGACGAATCCGAGCCTGGGACTTTCAAAGACCGCATCCTCATGGAAGGCGATCCCTTCGCCGTACTCGAGGGTATGACGATTGGCGGATTTGTTACCGGCGCGCGCCAAGGCTATGTTTACCTGCGTGGCGAATATCCGCTTGCCTCCAAGCGCATGCAACAAGCGATCCAGTCAGCCAGGGAAAACGGGTTTCTCGGTGACAACATCCTGGATAGCGGCCTGCAATTCGACATTGAAATTCGCCGGGGTGCCGGCGCATATATCTGCGGTGAGGAGACCGCGCTCTTCAACTCGATTGAAGGCTATCGCGGCGAACCGCGCAACAAGCCGCCGTTTCCCACACAGTCTGGGCTCTTCCGCCAGCCCACCGCCGTCAACAACGTGGAAACGCTGGTCAACGTTCCCGGCATCATCCGCGACGGCGGCGCTGCTTACGCCAAGCTCGGCACCGACAATTCCGCCGGCACCAGGCTGTTTTGCCTTTGCGGACACGTGGCGCGGCCCGGTGTCTACGAAATCACCATGGGAACCACTCTGTGCAGACTCATTGAGCTTGCCGGAGGAGTGGCTGGCAGCGGCAAACTGCAAGGGGTTCTGCTGGGCGGCGCCGCCGGAACTTTTGTTGGGCCTCAAGAGCTGGATACGCCGCTGACTTTTGAAGCCACGCGTGCCATCGGAGCCACTCTTGGTTCCGGGGTGGTCATGCTGTTTGATGACACAGTTGATCTTCGCCAGATCCTGCTGCGCATCGCCAGTTTCTTTCGTCATGAAACTTGCGGCCAGTGCGTGCCGTGCCGGGTCGGCGTAGTGCGTCAGCAGGAGGCGCTA
>DASYNU010000206.1:0-2419 GCA_036008345.1 Bryobacteraceae bacterium | reverse complement strand
TCAGTCCCCATGAACTTTCGCTTCTCCCACTTGCCGGCCTTGGTGGATGCGGCGGCCCGTGGAATAGATCGCGCCAGCGACAGCATCAGCGCAATGGTATGCTCCGCCACGGAAACCGCATTTCCGCCCGGCGTATTCATCACCAGTACCCCGGCAGCCGTGGCTGCGGGAAGCTCAATGTTGTCCACGCCCACGCCCGCGCGTCCGATCACCCGCAGTTTCGGCGCCGCCGAAAGTATTCCGCCGTTCACCATCACCGCGCTGCGCACAATCAACGCCTCGGCATTCGCCAGATGCTGGGTGTACTCCTTCGGATTCGAAACCACCACTTCCCACCCTGGCTGCTGCTGTAGAAGCTTCACAGCCGCGGCGTCCAGCGGTTCTGCAATGAGAATTAGCATGAGTCGGCTAAACCGTCGCGGTTTCTTTCGCCAGCGCCGCTTCGGCGTATACATTCTGAACCGCCGCAACACCAGTGCCGAATTTCACAGGAACTCCGTTGGCCGCCAGAATGATTTCGAGTTCCGCAATCACCGCAAACAGATCCGGAAAGTCGAAATAGCCCAAGTGCGCGATACGAAAAATCTGCCCCTGCATGGAGCCTTGGCCGTTGGCGATGATCGACCCGAAGCGATTGCGAAATTCCTTCACGATCACCTTCGAATCCATCCCCTGCGGCGATTTGACGGCAGTTACCGCGGCTCCCGGCGAATGCGGCACAAACAACTCCAAACCCAACGCCGTAACGGCCGCGCGCGTGGCCTGAGCCAACATTTGCGCGTTCGCCACCAGCTTATCCATTCCGATGGATTTGACGTATTTCAGCGCTTCCCCGAGCGCCAGCACTACTGAAACAGCAGGTGTCCAACTGGATTCGCCGTTCGCCGCGTTCTTCTTTTCCTTTTTGAGATTGAAGTAATAGCGCGGCAGCTTGGACGTCTCCGCAAATGCCCACGCCTTGGGACTGACGGACAGAAATGCCATCCCGGGCGGAATCATGAAGGCTTTCTGCGACCCGCCGATTACGACATCCAAGCCCCAGCCATCGATATCCAACGGCATGGTGCCGAGCCCGGTAATCGCGTCCACCACCAGAATCGCTTCCGTTTTCTTGACCGCTTCACCCATGGCATGAACGTCGTGTGCCGCGCCGGTGGAACTCTCAGATGCTTGCACAAACACGCCTCGCGTGCTCGGTTCCGCCTTCAGCGCATCGGCTACGCGTTGCGGGCTCACCGCTCCTCCGTAGGGCTCTTCAAGCACCAGCGCGTTCAAGCCGAAGGCTTTCGCGATCTCGGCCCAGCGCTCGCCGAATTTTCCGGCCGTGCACACGATCACGCGGTCGCCCGGCGAAAACAGATTCGCCACCGAAGCTTCCATCGCGCCGGTCCCGGAGGATACCAGCGCCAGCACATCGTTCGACGTGCCCATCACTTCCTTCAGGTCGGCCAGAACGGCGCGGTAGACTTTGCGGAAGTCCTCCGTGCGGTGATGAATGTCAGACCCCATCATCGCGTGCAGCGCCTGGGGCAGCAGCGGCGTGGGGCCGGGTGTCAGTAAGCGTTGTTTCTTGATATACATGAGAGGGATTAACACTAAGGATACCAAACACGATGGCTTTACTAGAACGGATTCAAACCGACATGGTGGCCGCCATGCGCGCCAAAGACGAAGCGCGGCTCAACGCCATCCGTCTGATCAAGACGGCGCTCAAAAAGCACGAGGTGGATTCCATGAAGCCCCTCGACGAGGCGACCGAACTGCAGATTTTGAACACGCTGATCAAGCAGCGCCGCGAAGCCGCCGAAATGTTCCGCAAAGGTGACCGGCCGGAGCTGGCCGATAAAGAAGAAGCCGAGCTGAAACTGGTGGAATCCTACATGCCGGCGGCGGCATCCGATGCCGAGATCGACGCCGCGATCACAGCAGCTCTAGCCGAGACCGGCGTGACATCGGCGAAACAAATGGGCGTAGTGATGAAAGCCACGCAAGCGAAGCTAGCAGGCAAGCGGGTGGACGGAAAAGCGTTGAGCGAAAAAGTCCGCGCCAAATTAGGGTGACTGGATACTCATTCCCCGATTTTCGCGACTGCTGCCCGGTAGTCAGCCGGAATCCATTCCGGTGGTTGCTCGTCCATCCCTAAGAGCGCAGCGGCCGATTCCGTCACTCGTACCTTGAAGTCGGCATCTTCCAGCATCTTGAGAAGCACAGGAATCAGGCGCGGGTCCTGTCGTTTTCCCAAGCCAACCGCGGCCTCCTCCCGAACATCTTCATCCGGGTCGTCCAAGCATCGAAGCAGCGCATCGCGAATCTCAGGTGAGTCCGCACCTCCCATCACTCCTAGCCCAAACACCGCCCATTCCCGGATTGCTTCTTCCGGGTCCAAGGTGAGTTTTAGTAGGGCTTCAATCGATCGACC
>DASYNU010000205.1:0-25063 GCA_036008345.1 Bryobacteraceae bacterium | reverse complement strand
GATCAACTGGAGCTGTTTCGGTAACAACCGTAGACCCACCCGCATCGACCCACTCAGTACTTTACAACGTAAAGTCGATTTCGTATAATCTCTGCATGGCCTCCGTTCAGCCTATCCGAGCGGCGCACCCGGAACCGGTGTCGCTGCAGAGCCACGCGATGGACAATTTGAAGTTCATTCGCGAGACCATGGAACGCGCCGGATCGTTCACCGCCGTCCCAGGGTGGGGAGGGTTCGCGATGGGCGTGAGCGCGCTGGGGGTGAGCGTGATCGCCGCGAGCCAATCCACGCGGGAAGCCTGGCTCGTGACCTGGCTCCTGGAAGGTGTTTTTGCGATTGCGTTAGGCGCGCTGGCTATGTGGCGCAAAGCGCACCGCGCCCAAGTGCCGCTGATGTCGGCGCCCGCGCGGAAATTCGTGCTCAGCTTCGCGCCGCCGCTGATGGTGGGTGCGCTGCTGACGTTGGTCCTGTACCGCGCTGGTCTCACCGGGGCAATCCCAGGAACGTGGCTCTTGCTGTACGGCACGGGAGTTGTTACCGGCGGAGCTTTCTCGGCGCGCGTGGTGCCCGTGATGGGGTTGTGCTTCATGTTCCTGGGCGCGGTGGCGCTGTTTTGTCCGCTCTCCTGGGGCACGGCCTTTTTGGCAACCGGGTTTGGCGGCCTGCACCTTGTTTTCGGAACGATTATCGCCAGGAGGTACGGTGGCTAAAAATGGCTGCTAAGAATAATACTGCTCGAAAAGAATCGCCGGTTGAAAAGCCGGCCAATGCCCGGGTGCGCGCGGTGGCTGGCGGGAACGCGGTGCCGGATCTCGACCGCTTGATCCACGAACGCATGCGGCTGGGGATAGTGAGCGCGCTGGCGGCCAACGAGTCGCTGACGTTCAACGAATTAAAGAAGCTGCTCAAGACCACCGATGGAAACTTGAGCGTGCATGCGCGCAAGCTGGAGGAAGCCAACTATATCGCCTGCACGAAATCATTTCAAGGGCGCATGCCGAAAACCGAATATCGTTTGACCGAGGCCGGCCGCAAGGCGCTCGAAAAATATCTCAATCATATGGAAGCGCTGATTCACGCAATGCGGGAGCTTTAATGCGATCCAGCGACGACAAATTGCACGCGTCCAGCATCCACGCGGCCATCATCATGGATGGCAACGGACGCTGGGCCACGACGCGCGGCCTTCCCCGCGTGGCCGGTCATACCGCGGGAGCCGAAGCTCTTCGGCGGGCTGTAGAAGCGGCGCCGGATCTCGGCATTCGCATCCTGACTGTATACGCATTTTCTTCCGACAACTGGCAGCGCCCACGAACGGAAGTGTCGGCGCTGATGAAGCTCTTCCACGTGTATCTGCGGCGGGAACGTGCCCGCTGCGTGGAAAACGGCGTGCGCGTCTCCGTGATCGGGCGGCGCGACCGGTTGCCCGCCATGGTGTTGCCCGCCATCGAATCCACCGAAGAGGCCACTGTGAAGGGGACCAGACTGCATCTTCGGCTGGCGGTAGATTACTCGTCGCGCGAAGCCATCGCGTCCGCCGCCAAGAAATTGAATGGCCATGCTTCGCGGGAGCGTCTCTCGGCGGCGCTGGGGGGGCCGGATGTCGACCTGTTGATCCGGACCGGTGGTGAACAGCGCCTCAGCGATTTCCTGCTGTGGGAAGCAGCCTACGCCGAGCTGGTGTTCACGCCAGTGATGTGGCCGGATTTTCAAGGTGCGGATTTGGCCGGCGCGGTCGCGGAGTTCCATTCGCGCGAGCGAAGGTTCGGAGCGGCGCCTAAAGTGGCGCTGGCGTAGGAAATCAGCCAAAAGCACCGGCTCCCTTAGAAGCTGTGAAAGAATCGGCAACGGCACCGGCTCCCTCACGGTCGCGGTTCGGTAACACTCTCTGAACATGAGACTTTCTTTCCGAGCCGCTAGCGTAAGCGACCGGTGCTTTTGATTTTTTCACGGATTCTTACGGTCGCGGTTTGGTAACATTCTTTCCGAACCGCAAGCGTTAAGCTACGATTCTCATCAGCTATAATGAAAATCGACAGGCGCTGTTGCGCGATTTGTTGTTGTGACCCACTTCGACGCAAGATGGCAAAGGCCTGAAACCCTGCGAGCGATCTTTGACCAGATCTCTGACGCGGTCTTTTTCTACGACAAAAATCTAGTCCTGGTTGGCGTCAACAAGAGCGGTGAAAAGCTGTTTGGCTTGTCGGCCGATGAGATGCTGGGCCAACCTTGTTCTGCGCTATTTCATGTCGCGGCTGACCTTCCATCCGATTCCGACGAATCGGCGTATTTGCCGACCGGCACGCTTACGCTGTTGGATCACGGACGCGAACATCGGGTGATTGTTCGAGGCATGGAACTTCTGGACGAGGCCGGCCGGCTGGAAGGCTTGGTGGCCACCGTTACGGACCTCACGGAAAGGGCCCTCGAGACCGATGTCGATCTTAACGAAAGACCGGGTGCCCGCCCGCCGGCCGCCAAATATCATCCGATTGTTCTGAGGAATCGGATGGTGGCCACGGTGGCGGGTGGGGTGTTGCTGTGCCTCATTGCCGTATTGACTGTGGGCCGGTATTGGACGCCTGGCAAGCAGTTGACTCCGGAAGAAAGGCGGCTCGTGGCGGCGCGCGAAGCCACGGCCAGATTCAACGCGATGTCGCCCGCTCAACACATCGAAAGGGCGAAACTGGCATTGCGGCCGGGTGCAACCTCTGATGCAATCCTGGATGGATTACGGCACTTGAAAGTAATCCCACCCTCGGCTCCCGAAGCGGGGCGAGCCGAGAAGATGCGAATGGATCTGACTAAGGCGGCAAATCTAGCGAATGCGCAGAGCCTGATTGACGCGGCGTCTAATGCGGATGTGCGCGAAGGGATGGAGAAGTTGCAGCGCGCCAACCTCATACTCGACGAAGTGACACGCCAATATCCCGCTGATAAAAGCGCCCCGCAGCTTTCCCAGGCATCTCAAACCACCGCCGAACAATTGGCTATTCGCTTTCCCCACGAATTCGCGGCCGCTGAGACCAAGCTGGTTGATTTCAGCTGGCAGAAAGGCGGGTTCGGTACGGTGATGATCGCCAATTTCACGGTCCGCAACGACAGTCCCGTGGACGTTGGGGATCTCAAGATAAAGTGCGAGAATTATGCCGCCAGCGGTGTGTTGCTGGATCAAAACGACGGAACGGCCTTCGCCATCGTCAAGGCGCATGCAACAACCAGGATCCCGAACGTCAACATGGGCTTTCTAAATTCCGAATCCGGTACTCCCCGTACTACTAAAACCGACTGTGAAATCCAAGGCCTCAAACTCGCCTCTGAGTCTCAGGCCTTTAGTTCCAGGAGATAGGCTTTGGACTTCTGCAGAGCCTCGCTTCTGGTACTAGCCGTACCCCGCGTCCACAACCGTTAATTCTCGATTACCATACAAGAGGTCTCTCTGATAGCGGGAACCCAGACTGAATGGTTGTCAGAATAGTCCGCAATCCTGCGACATCGCCGGCCGGCCGCAATGGAACGATGCGGCGACCGTTCATCTACCCGCATCGCAGCATCCGCTCGATTCGCATCACGCGCGGCCGAATTTTCCTGGCAGCAGTCACGGCTATTCTTCTTACCGTATTGGTGGCTACCGAGCAAACCAGGTTGTTGGCCGGGCACAACTGGCTTACCCGGGCAATGGTGGAATTAGCGGGAGTGCCGGTAGAGGGTGTCGCAATGACGCCGCTATTCCCCGGCCTTGAACCGGCTCCGGCAGTGGTGGTGACAGCCAGCCGTTTGGACGGCAGCCCATTTGAGCTGTTGATCCTATTCGCGGTTGGGATATTGGTACTCCTGCAAATACATCGGCGCGTACCGTTAGCTCGTGGATTCGTCATATTCCTGATGATCCTGCTGCTGGTGGCCACGGGAGTGGTGGTCTTCCATCCATCCAGCCAGTTTGGCTCGGTGGAATTTACCCAGATCTGGATGCGAGGGGAGATGCTGGTTTGGCTGCTGCTGCCATGGTTCTCAGCCGCAATGTTTGTTTTGATTCATCCCCTGTTCGGCGCGGCCTGGGCGGTGGCGACTCAGGTCTACGGATGCCTGTGGTCCGCGGTCCGGCTGGCCTTTTCCATCTGCCTGATTCACTACTCCGGTATCTTATTCGTTCCTCTGGCATGGTTCGCGTTGGGATTGCTGGCCGACATGGTATACCTAGTGGTTTCTTATTCGATCGCAGTGGAATGGGCGTCCAGCCAGGCTTGGGGAAGAAGGGGAAAATGATCGTTCTGTTGCTCGCGAAATTTTTCTTAGGGCTGGCCATCGTTGTTTTGACGCTCTATGCCATTCGTCATTATGTGTTTGCGCTGTGCAGATTGGCGCTCCGCCGGCCGCGCGACTTCATGGAGTTGACCGGGTTTTCGCTGCCGCGTACCAGCGTCCTGGTGCCCATGCACAATGAAGAAGCCGTGGCGGCGGATATTCTGCAGGCGCTGGTGGAATGCGACTACGACCGGACCCGGTTGGAGGTGCTGGCCATCGACGATAATTCCGAAGACCGCACCAGCGCGATCATCGACGATTACGCCGCGAGATTTTCAATGGTAAAGGCCATCCATCGGCATGAGGGAGCCGGGGGGAAGGCCGCGGCTTTGCAGGAGGCCACGCGGCAGGCCACCGGAGAAGTACTGCTGCTGTTTGACGCCGATTATTTTCCCGGACCCTCCCTGGTTAAGCAGTTGGTGGCGCCATTTTCGGATCCGCAAGTGGGGTCGGTGATGGGACGCGTGGTGCCGCACAATACGGACAAAACCCTGCTGGCCGCGCTGCTGGGATTGGAACGCGCCGCCGGTTACCAGGTTGGCCAACAGGCGCGCTATAACCTGGGATTGACGCCGCAATTCGGCGGAACGGTGGGTGGCGTGCGGACTTCGGCGCTGACCTCGGTGGGTGGCTGGAACACGGAATCGCTCACCGAAGATACCGATCTAACATTTCGGTTGGTGCTGCATGGTTGGAAGGTGGCGTACGTGAACCGGGCCGAATGCTATGAGGAAGTGCCGGAGTCGTGGCCGGCGCGTGAAACGCAAATTGCCCGCTGGGCCACCGGGCACACGGATTGCCTGCATCGGCTGTGGCCTTCCCTGCTGGCATCCCGCTCGCTATCGCTCACCGAAAAGGTGGATGCGCTGTTCGTGCTGTGCTGCTATCTCACTGCACCGGTCCTGATTCTCGGTTGGCTGGCGTCGTTGGTATTATTCTTCAGTCCGCAGATGCATTCGGTACCCGTGTTGTCGGTTGCGATGCTGTTCGTGGGGTATCAGATGTTCGGCAACCAAGCAACCTTCTTTGAACTGGGAATCGCCGCGCTGCTGGACGGTATGAACCGCCGCGTGTTGCTGATGCCGTGCAATCTCTTCAATTTCTTTGCCAGCACCAGCGCGATTTCGAAAGCCCTGGTGCGCTTCTATCTGAGGAAGCTGTGGGGCGCCGGAGGTCCGCCCTGGTCCAAGACCAGGCGTTTCCGCACCAATGGCAAGGAACGGCCGTTCGCCAACGGTTCGTCCCACGCGCCCAAGCTGTTTAGCCAGGGCGCCAACGGCATATACACGCGCAGCGGCGACTGATGCCAGACGTGATCCCATGGCGATTTATCGTCTTCGCCATCATCTTTGCGGGAATGCTGTATCTGCAGTTTTATCTAGCTCACCGGCAATGGAGAAAAATTAAGGGCCAGCAAACCTCCGAGATCGACGTAGGCTACGTCCAAATGGAGGATTTCCTGGCGCAATCTTTCCGGAGGAAGGTGAAGGAGTGGCTGCAATTGCCGGCCACCGTCACTAGTGACCGTGAGCGCAGCATCCTGAAGGGCCGGGAAAGAATTCGTGTCATTACCGGCGGCATCGAGTTCGGAGCTGGAGAGCAGTGCGACGACATCCTGGTGGTGGAAGGCAATTTCGCATGCGGTCCCGGGTGCCTTTTCGCGCGCGAAATTCTGGTGAAGGGAAACGCCCGATTCGGTGAAGGAGCGCAGCTGCAGTCGGTAGCCGTGGACGGCGATCTGGTGCTGGGCGCGGATGTGAAGGTGGCGCGCTGGCTGGATAGCACGCGCGAGTTGACCCTGGGAGCCAATTGCCTGGTGGGTGCGCGGGTGACGTCCGGCGGGATGATTCGTATGGGGCCCGGCGCGCAGGCCGGATCGATGTTCGCGCCGCAAGTGGTCTCCACTGCCTGGGATGGGTCATTCCCGAGTAAGCAGACATTTGAGACAGCCAAGCTTCCCGTGATTGCCTTCTCCGAGGAAGCGGTCGCGGCGCGCGAATCGCTGGAGGCTGCCGGGTTTGACGTGAAGAAATTGATCCAACTTGGAGCGGACTCCTGGCTATATAAAGGCGATCTTCACCTGCTGGCGCCGCTGCGCTTAATGACCAAGCTGGTAGTGAAGGGAAAATGCGATCTCCCGGATGGTTTCATTTTGGAAGCGGACATACACGCGGATGGATCGCTCAATATCGGCGCTAACTCAGTGTGCCGGGGAAATCTGATTTCCGGACAACACATTCACCTGGGCCCCGGAAGCCGGTTCGCGGGCCTGATCCATGCGGATGGTTCGGTGCGGCTGGGACACGGGACGCGCGGATTCAAAGACGATGGTTTGGTGGTGGCGTACGCCGGCGAAGTCCTGGAGGTGGAGAGGGACGTGGCGATTCAGGGCAAGCTGGCAGCCGGAGGGCGGGTGATAGTGGAGAGCGCGGAGGCGGCGGAAGCGGGGAATGCTTAGAAATAGCGAGTCGTCATGAAAGCTACAGGAATTCGCACGATCACGATAGGGCTACTGGCAGCCTTGGGCTGCGCCGGCCAGGTGCAGCAACCTCCTCCGCTTCCGGCTCCCGGGGAACCAGCCTATGCCGTGCAACCGTTCCGGCTGGAACTTGGAGGCTATGAAAACTATGTGGACAACGGTTATGGAAACTGGCGCGGGGCGGATGCCCAATTTTGGTATCGGGGCAATCAGTTCTTTGTACCGGCTTTCTTTTTTGAGTCGCAAACTCAGCCCACCGGTACCCAGCAAAATTACGCGTTCTTTTCCTATCTGAATTGGACCAAGTCCTTTTACACCACGCAGGGTTTCAGCGCGGCACCGCAGAACGGCGGGGTCGCGGCGATCTTCTTTCCCAAACGCCGCTACGATATCAAAGCAAACTGGAAGCTACCCCCCAGCCGGAACTTGATCCTGGGAGTGGGATTCACCGACTTCGATCTGGGCGCCCCCGGCCACGGGCAGATCTTCGATCTAGGTGGGCTCTGGTATCATCACAAACTTGTGGTGCAAGCCGATTTGTTCGTGAATCGCAGCCAGCCCGGTGCTCTTTACTCCAGTTCCGGTATTTTCGCGGTGCAGTATGGACAGGAAGGGAATTACTGGTTTGGAGGGACCGCCAGCGGTGGGCACGAACTGTACCGCCTGGTGGGAGAGACGCCGTTTGACGTCAGGTTCAATGGCTATTCGTTCCAGATCTTCTATCGCAAATGGGTTACCCGGCACGCAGGCATCGTAACTACGTTGAGCTATGAAGACAAGTTGGGCGCGTTCCAGAGGGTGGGTGGGATTCTGAATCTGTTCTTCGATTTCTGAAGTGCGCAGGGCCATGCCCTGCCAGCCGTCTTTTTGACCCCGCTGGCTCAACCTTCCCAGGAGCCCGGCTTATTGCGAACCGGAAAGCGACTCGCCCAGAACCCCGGCAGGGCATGGCCCTGCCCCACGAAAACTAAGTAGCGTTCGGATGTCAACCTGCGCTACTTGATTCATAATAGGTCTAAGGTGCCAAGCGAGACTGAACGCGCAGTGCGTTTCCAATTTCCGGTCACATGGTCCACTTTATTGGATGCTTCCGCGCGCCGGCTTCCGCATGAGCAGGCTCGCGTGGTGACGCCCGAGGAAGCCTCTCGAAATTCGAGCGCACAGTGGGCCATGGTTATTCCCAAATTGGCTCCGCAGTCTAGCGCACCCGTCGGTTTGTTGCCGGCGATCGAGTCTGACTGGCGCCCCACATTCGCCGCACCCAAGTACGTCATTCCGAAATTCGAAGTCTCGTCTGCCGCATCCTCGCTGGCCGTGAAGTTTTTGCTGAGCGTGTCCGCAACATTGCTTCTGGTTCCGGGTTGGAGAAATACAGGATCACCCGGTGCGCGCGCGGTGGAAATGGAATCCAGTATGCGCGAGAGCGGCTGGGCGCGGCAAGCCGCTGGTCGTGAAAGACAGCTGGTTCTTTACCGCGCTTCCCTGGGCGCCACCGATTACCGGCTGGATTTTACTTGGAGAATCACTACGCCAGGCATCACGTGCGTTTTTCGCGCTAAAGACGGTAACAACTTCTACGCTGTGCACATCCAACCTGTGGGCTCGGAAACGTCGCGTACATTTTCGATAGAACGCTTCGCTCAATTGCGCGGTGCGGAGAAGTCGCGTGTGCGGCGCGTGTTGACGCTGCCTGGCAAAGGCCCCAGTTTGGCCGCGGCAATGGACGTCTCCGGTTCTTTGTTCCGGCTGTATCTCGGAGGAACTTTAGTGAGCCAGTGGAATGAATCCCGCTTGAACTCAGGTGGGCTCGGATTTATCGAGGAAGGAAGGCATCCGGTGGGTGTGCAGGCGGCGCGGATATCGTTTCCTCGGAAATGATGCGCCGCACTTACATACCGTTACAAGTTTAAATACCTGCATCTTGTAACTAAGCTAGGGTGCCGTGCGTACACTCAATTATGAAGAACTTTCGAATGGGCCTGATGTTGGCGGCCGCGACCTTGCCGGCGATGGCTCAGGTGTGGGATAACACCGGTAACCATCTTCTCAACGGGACCTATTATTTCCGTGAGGTGACCCTTACCTCGAGCGATGCCTTTGCGATCTACGGCACCATAAATTTTAGCAACGGAACTTATTCAATCAACGCGGCGGGACTTCAAGCGAGCCAGGGAACTGGTGCGGGACCTTACACCACCAATGGAACATACAGCATCGCTGCCAGTGGTTTTGGATTCATTAACAATCCTCTGATCGGAAGTCCGGTGTATGGAGCGGTAGGCGCTAACGGTGTGTTTATCGGCAGCATAACGGAGAGCAATGTCTCCGACATCTTCGTAGCCGCGCCGCTGGCCTCGCAAGGCTCTGGAACGTTGAATGGTCCATACACGATTTCTTACATGCAGCCTGCCGTTGAGTCGGGTGGGACGCCGTTCGGAGCCATGCTGCAAATGAGTTCGAATGGATCGGGTAACATCGGGAACGTGGACGTCACCGCCTACGCCGATACGACTAGCGCGACCATGCAGACTATAACGGGCGTGAACTACAACGTCAGCAACAACGCTTTTAATGTCACATTTCCCACCAACAACACTGGCCTGGTGCAGGGCCAGGAGTTTTTTTATTCCACTCCGGATGGCAGCTTTATATTCGGCGGCTCACCGGAAGACTTCGACATGCTGGTGGGGGTTAAGACCGGAAATACGCAGGGGTTCGGCGGCCTCTACTACCAGGCGGGCTTTCAATTCGACGAATCCCAATTTGACAGCAACGGCAACATCGGCACTAACACATACTATGGATCTTTCAATGCGAACAACGGCGTAATCCTGGGGCATCAAAGAATTCAGGACGGTGTAGATCCGGCTTACGGCTTCACCTACTCTGATTCATATCCGACGGGTTCCGGGGGAAGCTACGCGGACCAATATCTTAACGCCCAATTCGTTGAAGGAACCGGCGGCGTTCAAATCGGCGTGGGAGTGGGTCCATTTCCCGCGCTGTCGGTGGCTGTGGCTGCGCCCAGCTTTACCGGTTCCGGCGTGTACCTGAGCCCAACCGGCGTAGTGAATACGGCCAGCTACTCTCCATTCACGGCGGGAGTTTCGCCCGGCGATTTCATCATCCTCTACGGCTCGAATCTAGGACCCAGCACGCTTCAGGGCGCCTTGTCGCTTCCATTGCCCACCAAGTTAGACAACGTTCAGGTAATGATCAACAACATTCCGGCTCCGATTTCCTATGTCAGATCCGACCAAGTGGCGGTGATCGTGCCCTATGAGGTCACCTCCACAGTGGCTCAATTCCAGGTCATCAACAACGGACAATCCTCCAACGTGATCACTGAATTCGTGAACCAGACGACCCCCGGCGTGTTCACCCAAGATGAGAGTGGATCCGGCTACGCTGCCGCCCTGCATGTGGACGGGAGTTTGGTTACGCCGGGCAGTCCGGCTCAGGCCGGCGAGACTGTCGCAGTTTATATGTCTGGACTGGGAACGGTGTTCCCCGCTGTTTTGGACGGCGTCGGCGCTCCGTCGAGCCCAAATAGCTTGACCAGCAACACGTTCACAGCCGCTATTAGCGGCACCGCAGTGGCGATAGCCTTTCAGGGTCTGGCGCCTGGATTCGCCGGGCTGTATCAGGTGAACATCGAGATACCATCCGGATTGACCGCCGGCGACAACTCCATCGACATCAGCGGGCCGGATTCCTTCGCGTCCGAAGCGTTCATCTCGGTTGGCGCGGCGTCCTCAACTGTTCCGGCCGCTCGAATTCACAAGCCGGTGCACAAGCGCTCCGCTATGCGCAAGCTGCCCCTAGTGAAACTGCCCGCGCGCGCGACAACCACCACGCCTTAAGTACCGTGGCATTGTATCTGGTGATCGAGCATTTCAGGAACGGAGATGCCGTGCCGGTTTACCAGCGATTTCGTGAGTGCGGAAGGCTGGCGCCGGAAGGCCTCAGGTACATCTCGAGTTGGGTAACCGAACGGATGGACCGTTGTTATCAGCTCATGGAGACAGAGGATCGCAGGCTGTTGGATCAATGGATGGCGACTTGGAGCGACCTGGTTGAGTTTGAGGTGCATCCGGTGATTAGTTCACAGGAGGCAGCGGAGAAAATGCTAGCTGGTGTTACCGAACCGCGAGCGTAGGAATCTGGGAAGAAATCAAAGACACCGGTCGCTAACGCTCGCGGTTCGGAAAGAGAACGTTACCGAACCGCGACCGTGAGGGAGACGGTGGTCCGGGAGTCCTGACGTTCGCGGCTTAGTTCAGATCAATATTTTCCTCGATTGTTGCGAGCCGCTTGACCGGAAACGCTCGGACGCATCATAATCAGCCAATCTATGTCACCATCACTGGATCGGCGAACTTTTCTTCAAAGGGCAGCCGCCGGGGCGACCGCTCTCGCCTCGGCTCGACGGGCCGGCGCTGCGGATGCTTCCGAGCTGAAGGTGGTTCATTCGGAAATCGAGAAGCATCACGACGAAGCCCTGCACCGGCTTCAGGAGTGGATCCGGCAACCCTCTATCGCGGCGGAAAACCGCGGCATGACGGAGGGCTGTGAGCTGACCATGCGGTTCCTGCGCGATGCAGGATTCAATCAGGTGCGAAAAATCCCCAGCGACGGTCAGCCGGGGATTTTCGCTACTTTGGACGCGGGCGCTCCTCGGACTTTTGGCCTCTACTTCATGTATGACGTAAAACAGGCCGATCCCGCTGAGTGGTCCTCGCCGCCGTTTGAAGCCGCGCTGGTGGAGAAGCCCGGATTGGGAAAGGTCATAGTCGGCCGCGGCGCTACTAACCAGAAGGGGCCGGAAGCGACACTGCTGGCCGCACTCCAGGCGTTCCGGTACGCAGGCCGCAAGTTGCCGGTGAATCTGGTTTTTGTGGCGGAAGGCGAAGAAGAAATCGGCTCACCGCATTTCAAGCAAATCGTGCACCAGCCGGAAGTAATGGCCGCGCTCCGCAAATGCACCGGCGTGTTCATGCCCATGGGAATGCAGGCGCTGGATGGCACGGTATCCATCAATCTGGGCGCGAAAGGCGTGGTTGAATTGGAGCTGGTTTCAAGCGGCGAGCGTTGGGGCCGTGGACCGAAGCAGGATTTACACTCGAGCAATGAAGCTCGCGTCGAGAGTCCGGCGTGGCACCTGGTGCAAGCGTTGAACACGCTGGTGGGTCCCGACGGTCACACGCCCGCGATTGAACATTACGCCGACCAAGCACGTCCTCTGAGCCCTTCGGAAAAATCCATGATCCGCGAAGCTGCGGGACGGATGAATGAGGAGATGACCAAGAAGCAGATGGGCGTCCAGCACTGGGTGCATGACGTGGATTTTCTGGAGTCGCTGGAATTGCTGGTGGCGCGGCCCACGGTAAATATTGAGGGTCTGGTGGGCGGGTATACCGGACCGGGCGGCAAAACTATCCTGCCGCATCGCGCCGTGGCCAAGCTGGATTTGCGCCTGGTGCCGGACATGACGGCGGCGGATGCTCTGGCGGCGCTCAAGTCGCACCTTGCGAAACGCGGCTTCCCGGATATCGAAGTGAACATGACGGGCGGTTACGATCCCACCAGCACTCCCGCCGATTCAGCGGTGGTGCGCGCGGCGTTGGCGGTTTACAAAAGGGCTGGAATTGATCCCATGTTGTGGCCGCGCCTGGCGGGTTCCTGGCCTGGATATGTGTTCACCGGTGATCCGCTGCGGCTGCCGGCCGGTCATTTTGGGCTGGGCCACGGCAACGGAGCGCACGCGCCCGACGAATATTACGTCATCGAATCGCGAAATCCGAAGATCGAGGGCATGGATGGAGCTGCGCGCTCGCACGTGGACTATTTGTACGAGCTGGCAACAACTTGATACAAAGCTACGAAAGCGTCTGCCTCACATTGACGTACAAAGATTTGCGTTGCGTGGGGCAGGTGCTTTCGCCTGCCAACCCCGCGCTTATTTGCTAACCTCAGGGGTAGCCTCATGGCGGTCTCGGGTATCAAGGATTCGCTGAAACAGCAAGGAGTCCGGCTCACGCGGCAGCGGCGGATTTTGCTGGACCTGATCGATCAATCCGGCCAGCATTTGGACGCCGAGCGACTCTACCAACTCGCCCGCGAGCGGGATCCCAAAATCAACCGCGTAACCGTCTACCGCACTCTAAAACTGCTCAAAGCCGGAGGATTGGTGGACGAGCTGGACCTGATGCACCACGACGGCGACCAGCACTACTACGAGACGCGCCTGAAACAGGAACACGCTCACGTGATTTGTCTGCGCTGCGGCAAGATCGAGGAATTTTTCGGCGATTTGCTGCAACAAATGCGCGAACAGATCGAGAGTCATTTCGGATTCAAGATTGTTCTGGCGCGGACTGAAGTGGGCGGTTACTGCTCGCATTGCCAGGTGCTGCGAGCCAAGGAAATGGCCGAGGTAGCGGACCAATCGCGGCGGAGCCATGCATGACGTCGCCCAGTGAGCCGGTCCGCGCAACCGGACGCTTGCCGGCCTTGGCTGTTATCAATCCTTCTGGAAATCGCAGCCGCATTCCGCTGGAACCGTTGCCTTTCACTATCGGACGGCAAGGCGACAATAACCTGGTGCTCCGGGATAATCGCGCCTCGCGGGCCCACGCGTGCATTGTGGTTGAGAATGGCGATTACTTTGTCGAGGATCTGAACAGCCGACACGGCGTGTTCGTCAATGGACAGCGGGTGAAGCGGCACAAGCTCACCGACGCGGACCGCATCGATTTCGGCTTCCAGGATTCATACCGGCTGGTCTTCACTCTCGAAGACGACGAGATCCGGCGTTTCATGGAGCAATTGTCGACACAGGCCGCGGCGGGCGCTACCAATCTTTCGAAGCTCCGGTCGTTGGTGGAAGTGGCGCGTGCGCTGCAAAGTTCGCTCTCGACCCATGATGTGCTTGCGGCGGTGGTGGATGCCGCGCTTTCGGTAACGGGCGCAGAGCGCGGCTTTCTGCTGCTCAAGAACAAAGACGAGCTGGATGTGAGCGTGGCGAGAGACCGGCGCGGCGCGGCGCTGGGGCCGGAGGATCTGGGCGTGCCACGGAGCTTGATCCACCGCGCTCTTCGAACGCGTCGCGATATGCTCTCCATGACGTTCGATCCGCTGGGCGAGGGCGGCATCCGTCCGGAAATGTCGGTAGCGGACCTCGAGTTGCGCTCGGTGGTTTGCGTCCCGTTGATTCACGTCCGGACCGGCTCGATGCAGGATACCATCGCAACCTCGCTCAACGATACGGTGGGCGTGCTCTACATGGATTCACGGCAAAGCGCTGCCGACTTATCGGTTGGCAATCGCGAGATACTACAGACGCTGGCGCTCGAAGCATCCACCATTCTTGAAAATGCGAGGCTGCTGGAGGAAGAACGCGTCAAGCGGCATCTGGAGGAAGAACTGGATTTGGCTCGCACCATTCAGCAGGGATTGCTGCCCAACGATCTACCATCCACGGGCTGGTTACGCGCCGCCGGGTCCAGTATCACATCGCGCCAGGTAGGCGGTGACTACTTCGACGTGCATCCGGCGGGACCCGACAGTTTCGCTTGCGTGATTGCGGATGTTTCGGGCAAAGGCGTGAGCGCGGCGCTTTTGGCGGCGCTGCTGCAGGGGGCGTTCCTGCTGGCTTCCGAAGGCCCGGCCCAGATTGAAGACGTAATGTCCAGCATCAACCGATTCCTCACCGAGCGCGCCAAAAGTGAAAAATACGCCACTGTGTTTTATTGCACCGTGGATCGCTCCGGTGTTCTGCGCTGGTCGAACGCCGGTCATCCCAAGCCGATTCTGGTGCGCGCGGGGTGCGAGCTGATCTCGCTTGAAAGCACCGGTCTGCCGCTCGGGATGCTGGAAGTGGCCTCCTATGAAGTGAAGAGCATGCAGCTCCAGCCGGGCGACAAGATTGTGCTCTACAGCGACGGGCTGTCGGAAGCAGAGAGCGAAGACGGAGAATTCTTCGATCGTAAACGGTTCCGCGAAGTATTGTGCGCGAATGCCGGCCTCGGATGCGCGGAGTTTCACTCGAAGTTAGTGGAGGCGGTGGAGGATTTCAGCGAGGGCGCGGAGCTGGCCGACGATATCACGACGCTGGTGCTGGAGTATCAGCCTTAGAAGCGCGTCTGCGCCGGTGTGCAGCTACGGCAAACATGGCTCCGGCAGCGGCCGTGACGCCCACTACTACCGCAACCCCTGGCAGCCGGTCTAGTGGCGCAGCGGGTAGCGACACAACTCCGGATTCATCCATTTGCGCGGGCTCCGGCACGTAGCGGCCATGAGCGGGAATCGGAAAATCAATAGCGAGCTCAGCAAGTTGCATCACTGCTTCACCACCGCTCATTGGAACTCCGTGACCGCAGGCGATAGTAACGGGGCGAAGCTCGGCCAGCAACTCCACCGATTCGCGGGCGCGCTGCCAATCCGGCGTGGAGGGCGCCGGCGGACCGCACAGACGTTGCACCTCAAAGACCGAGGCGAACATCGAATTCAAGTTCATGGTGGTCAGCGCGTCACCGGCCAGCAAGGTTCCATCCTGACGCCGGAAAAACGCGACATGACCCGGAGCGTGACCAGGCGTGTGATGCCACTCCCAACCGGCCAGCCCAGGAGCCTCGCGGCCGGCTTCGAGCGCCCGGATGCGTCCGCCGAGATCTTGCAATGGGACGGGGACAAAGCGGCCCAGCATTGCAAGAAATCCGCCTACGGTGGGGTCGAGCGGCGGATATTTCGATCGGCCGGTGAGATACGGAAGCTCGAGCGGATGTGCGAACACCGGCACCTCCCAGAAATTCGCCAGATCCAAGGCGCTGCCTGCGTGATCCCTGTGGCCGTGCGTAAGAAGAATTGCTTCCGGGCACGCGCCGGCGCCGTAGAGCGATTCTGCCGCTTCCAGAATCGCGGGCGCATGGCCAGGCGTGGAGGTGTCCACCAGAATCCACGGTCCCGCGGGAGGGCCAATGAAATATACGTTCGCGATACTAACCTTCAAGCAGAAGACGTTTGGCGCGATTTCATTGAGCGGCACAATAATATTTTAGGCCAGGATGGTGTCATGTGAAAGTCCCCACGGATCTCTCAGAACTTCTGCAAGCAATCGCCACGGACCTACCCGTGATACTGGCCGGAAATCTGGCCGGTATCTATCTGTGGGGCTCTTTGACCTATGACGCTTTCAATGAGACCTGCAGCGACGTGGATTTAATTGCCGTTACCGCCCGAGACCTGGACGACCGCGAGTTTGCCGAACTGGACGGTTGGTTCAACAATAAGAGAGCGCTAAACCGCTGGGTTCGCCGAATCGACATTCGCTTCGTCATCGAGCATGAATTTCTCGACAAGACTTCGCGATGCTGCGGCTTCTATCATTACATCGGAAAACTAACGCGGCATGAATCGGACGGGAATCCGATCATCTGGATCAATATTGCTGAGTCCGGCATCACGCTCTGGGGTAAAGACGCCAAGCTCATCGCGCCGCATGTGTCGGATCAATGCTTCAACGAGGCGCTGCTTCTGGAAATGAACTACCTGAAGGAAGATCTGGCGGCGAACGCCGGAGACCGATCGGACAAGGCGTTTATTCACAACGCCTATGCGGTCCTCACCGCTTGCCGCATCCTTTACTCGGCTCATCACAAGGCGCTGGTTTCCAAAGATCAGGCCAGCGCCTGGGCGATGGAAAGAGTCCCGCTTCCGCGGCGGCCAATCATTCAAAGCGCTACAAAAAACCGGCTGAAGAACGGCGGCTCTACCATCCCTCAGCTAGAACTGGATGCCATGAACTTCGTAGAGTTTGTTTATGGCGAGGTTAAAAATGGAAGCCAATCGTCGCCGTCACAGTGCGCGGAGTGACGTAGTGGGTTCCGCTGAAAGTCGAAAGGAAATTGTAGAGCGTCTCTTTGTTCATCAGGTTGATAACCGCCAATCGGGCGCTCCACTTGTAGCGATCGCCGTGAAAAATGTTGTCGTGTCCCACGGCCAGGTCAAACAGGTTGCGCGGCTGGGTTCGCTGCGGATTGTGATCGTCGTTTTCGGCGCCGGGTTTCGGGATCTGGAGGTAAATGGATGCGAGACCTGCCGCGCTGCAGGTGGCGAGCGCGGGTCCAAGTGGATTTGGAGCAGCCGGCTTGCCATTGCACGTCAGGCCAGCCTGAAATTCCTGATCGGCGGTCAGTGGCATGCCAAGGATGGTGTTCACGAGGGCCACTTGGCCGCTAGGAATGTTGGCTGCTCCCCCATCCGCAATCGGCGTCGCAGCGCTGCATGTCGCGGTCGGCGCGTAACAAGGTGACGCACCGGCTACCAGACCGCTGTCATAACGCCAGTTGAACGACAACCACGGACCACGCTTGAAAGGTTGGTATTGCAGGTGGGTGGTCTGGTTAAACAACTCGTCATGATCGATGCGGAAAACCTCGCTGGCAGCGGGGATGATGGGCAATCCTGCCACTTGCGGCAGGAAGAAGCGAGCGGCCACGCCGGACATCACCACAAAAGCCGTCAGGCCGTGGAAGTTCGGTACCGTGACGCGGACTGCATATCCGGGAATCTTGGAGGAGGTCCACTCGATTGGGAACGTGATGGGAGTGCTGCCGACCACACCGAAATCGTAGCCGTTGTGGGTGTATTTCCAGATGTACTCGCCGTCGATGACTAAGTATTTCCCTATTGCCTGCTGCAAGCCGACATGGAATTCGTTGCGATGGCCTGGAACAATCGGTCCGAGATTGCAGGGGACGCCGAGTGGCGGGACGAGGAGTGCGAGAAACGGGCTGCTGCATCCAGTGCTGGCGATAACCAAATTTTCATTGAAGGGAGTTTCCATGGTTCGCGCGTAGGAAACTTTAAAGACCGTATTGGTCGGCTTCAAATTGTATGCGATTCCAACGCGCGGCTCGGCTTGCCTGGCGATAGCAAGGCCGTTGTACAAATCACCGCGAATGCCGAGGTTGAAGCTCCAGCTCTTCACGGTAATTGTGTCCTGGACATACATGGCCAGTTCTTTAACGTCGGTATGCCCATGGAACTCGTACGCCGTACCTCCGGTAATCAAGTCGTGGGGCGCAAGAATCGAGCATTTCGCAGTGCTATATACCGCCTCGCAGCCCGGGATCACACCGGGATCGACAATAGCGTAGCTGTCACCCTCCGTGAGGAAGGTCTGTCCGTACGTGAATCCCGCCTTTATATTGTGAATGCCGTGTATGAACGACACGCTGGATCGAACTCCGGCATTAGCGAGCGACCGGGACTGAGTAACGGTCTCGCTCAACAGATCCGGCGAAAAATCGTCAAAGGGATTGGCGCTGGGATAGTAATTGTATTGATCCTTCCGCAAGTAGAGGCCGACCGTCAACACGGCGCTCGGATTGAGGATGTGCGTCCAGGTGGGTGCGATGTCGAAAGTCTTGATCAAGGAGCGTTGGTCAGTGGGGCCCAGCGGAGCGCCAGTGACCGGGTTAGCCACGCCGGGATGATACTCCTCATCGTACGAATTCGGGGTTTGGAACCAGGAGCGCGTGTACTGAAAATTCAGGCTAAACGTGTCCGCGATCGAAGGTTTGTAGTCGAATCGATCGAACGCGTTTTCTTCGTTCCCCTTATCGTGCATGACGGTGAATTCAGGCGGATCCAGAAAACGGCCGGTGTTCAATCCGTTCACGGAAACGAAGTTGCCCCATTTCTCGCCGCCGTACGCGAGATTGAACGCTTCGTTCGATGTTCCGAATGTGCCGTAGGACGCTGAGATATCGCCGTGCGGTTGAGTAACACCCAGGCCCGATCGAGTTGTTGCCACAATCACCAGACTGGTTTTGCCGCCGTATTCGGCGGGAGGAGCGCCCTGAATTACTTCCAGCGATTGCACTGCATCGATAGGAAGCTGATTTGAAAACACTTTGCTTTGCTGGTCGGTAATGGGTTGTCCATCAATCGAGAACGAATTCTCGGCGTGATCTCCCAATCCATGAAAAAGGCCGTTCGAGTCGGCAGCGACTCCTGGAGCGGCGAGCGTGACCAGAGAACTAAGAGATGAGGATTGACTTTCAAGGGCCAGCTTATCGAAAAGCGCCCGATCCACGTCGGTGTGCGCCACCGGATCGAGCTCGACGAGATCCTTGGCCTCTGCGCTCACTTCCACCGTGCTGGATGCCGTGCCGATCGGCAGACTAATCTTTAGATCAATGGGCACCGACGATCGCACGTCCACGTCCTGCGCGGTGTTCTGAAACCCTGACGCAGCAGCCTCCACGTGATAGGGATTGAAGGGTATGTTCGAGAACTGAAAGTTTCCCTGACTATCCGTTTTGGTGCTGGAGCTGTAGCGGGACACGGGATTCTGGATTTGCACCGCGGCGCCCGCGATGGACGCGCCGGAAGGGTCTAGCACAGTGCCGTGAATGGTTCCGCTCGAGGACTGAGCGTAACTGGATGTAACCAACCCGGCCGAGGCAGCGAGCAAAGCGAGAAGACTCTTCATTTTTCCAGTATCGGTAGCAAGGGCCCAAGTCGCCTAAAGTAATCTAACGGGTGGACCAACCGAAGCCATCAGCGGGTCATTCCGTGCGGTGAGCGGACCGGCGTCAGGCTACCGTTCCAGCAGGCGACGGATGTTGTGGGCCTGGCGTTTGCTAACCACGAATTGCTGCTCGTTCGAAAGAGTCAGCATCCAGCGATGGCTGGTAAGGGCGGTGACTTTGCGGACGTGGTTGATGTTCACGATGGCGTTGCGATGCACGCGTTGGAACGGGAGCGGCTGAAGGCTGGTCTCCAAGGTGCGCAGAGTCTGGCTGGCCATGAAGCGACGCTTGGGCGTAACGATCCAAACCAGTTCTCCCTCGGCCTGCAGAGCCAGCACTTCATCGGCATCCAGCAAGTAATACTCGCGGCCGGCGCGGCCGACTAACTTGCGGCGGGCGGTGTTCTGCGCTTCGGACGCGGAGGCGATCTTGGCAAGGTCTTGTGCGATTTCGAGCGGCTTGCCAATGAGATTCTTAGCGCGTTCTACCGCTCGCCGGAGCCTGGCTTCGCTGACAGGCTTCAGCAAATAGTCGATGGCGCCGGCCTCGAACGCTTCAATGGCGTGCTGATGAAACGCAGTGACGATAACGATGACCGGCAGGCGCGGCCCGCTGAGATTCCGCACCACCTCAAAGCCGCCCATTCCCGGCATTTGCAAATCGAGGAATACCAGGTCGGGCCGCAACTCGACGATCTGCTGCAGGACCTGGGGGCCACTCATGGCCTCGCCTACTATGAACACATCGGGCAGTAGTTCCAGTTCTTCCCGCAGGACCCTGCGCGCGATCTGTTCGTCGTCGGCGATCAGGGTCTTGATGAGGTGATCCATCTTAGTTTGTTTACTACCAAACCCTGCGAAATCCGACAAGAAACTGGTCAGCGGGATGAGACCCCGCGTGGATGGCCAAATAATCGCCATGAACGGACGCAGGCTGCGGTTGCATTCAGGTTAGAGAGCCGCAGGGACGGACTGACCTTCGAAGGGGCAGAATAACTTGTCGCGGAACTCGCCCGGCAGGGGCGCCAACGCGCCGGCTGCTTTGGATTGCACGGCCCAAGCCAAAAGGGCTTGGTAATGATCGTGCCGGTCGATGTTTCCGATCCAGGTGCTGCCTCGGGCCGTGGTTATACAAAGGACGTTCGGCACGTCGCAAGGGCCGATGCATCCGGCAATGGTAAGTTGGATCGATTTCAGCAGGCCTCTGCGGCGCCACTCCTCCTTGAGCCACGCCACGGGGACTTCGGGATGTCCCTTCTCGACGTGCCCGCAGCAGCAACCGGCGCAGACCAGCACGTCGGCCAACTTGATCCGTTTAGTTCGCAGTCCAGCCATTGGTCAATTCCTAAGCTTGAACGTCCACGTGTGCGCGCCGGTACTTGCCTGAGAACGCGGGCACCAGCCGGGCCGAGTTGAGGATGAACGTCATCTCAGAAGCAACGTGGATGAAAGCGGCCAGCAGTGGATTCAGCAACCCAAAAGCGGCCAGACCTACGCCGACGGTATCCACCGCCAGCGTGCCGATGAAGTTGGTCATGATGACGCGCCGACACTGGCGGGCGATGCGCAGCGTCTCGACAAAATCCAGCAGATTGTTCCCTAACAGCAGGACATTGGCGCTTTGGCGGGCGACATCGGTTCCTGAGCCCATGGCCACGCCGACATTGGCCTTGGCTAATGCGGGCGCATCGTTCACTCCGTCGCCGACCATAACGACGATGCTGCCCATGCGGATAAGCGTGTCGATGCGCTCCAATTTTTGGTGCGGCAGCAGCTCAGCCGAGACCTGATCTACGCCTAGCTTTTTCGCGACTGCGTTGGCAACATTGAGCGCGTCGCCCGTCAGCAGCTCCACTCGCATGTTCATTTTCTTCAGAGCCTGAACGGCAGCGATGGCTTCAGGGCGAAGCCGATCCTCGGTTCGGATAGCACCTAGCAGACGCCCGTTGCGCGCCACCATGACGGTGCCGCAGTTTTCCGGAAGCAGCGTAAACTGAATCGGCGGTACTCCTTTTTCGAGCAACAAGGCCCGGCTGCCGACTGCGATCACTCCTAGCGCCGACGCGCTGAAGATTCCCTTTCCAGGCGAGTAATCGAAATGTTCGGGCTCGATGACAGGCAGCCCAAGCTCCGATGCGCGCTTGAGAATCGCTTTGGCCAGCGGGTGTTCGGAAGGGCGCTCCGCGATGGCCGCGGCCTCAACAACATCTTTCGAGCTCTCGCCCGGAACCGGGATTATCTCGGCTACTTCGGGATCACCGAAAGTCAGCGTTCCGGTTTTGTCGAGAATTACGGTGTCCACCTGGCTCAGCGTTTCCAGATACAAGCCGCCCTTCACGATGGCGCCTTGATGGGCCGCGCGGCCGATTGCGCCAAGTATCGCGAGCGGCGTACCGGCGGCGATGCCGCAAGCTCCGGCGACGATGATGACCGCGATGGTGGAGCGGGTGTTGTGCGTGATCAGGAAGGTGATTACGGCGGCGCCGAGGGCGAAGTACACTAGGTAGCCCGAGAGGCGGTCGGCTGTTTTCTGCACCGGTGCGCGCGATTGCTCGGCGTGCTCGACGGCTTCCACGATTTTGCCGAAGACGGTGTCGCGGCCGAGCTTGTCAGTTGTCACTTCTAGCGATCCGGAGAGGTTGGTGGTGCCGGCGAAGACCGTGGTACCAACTACTTTTTCGGCCCGCATAGATTCGCCGGTGATGCTGGATTGATCGACAAACGAATAGCCCTTCACTACCGTTCCATCCACCGGAATTTCCGCGCCGGGCTTGACCACTACAATGTCGCCGGGATTTACTTTTCCGATAGGCAGATCCAAGATCGTGCCGTCGCGTCGTACGGTGGCTTGTTTGGGCATGAGATCAAGGAGGGTTTGAATAGCGCGGCGGCCGCGGCCGACAGTCAGCTCCTCCAGCATTTCGGCCACCAGGACGAAGAGCAGAATAATGAGCGCTGTGAAATATTCACGGATGGTCAGCGCGGAGACGAGAGCGATAGTCATCGAGAGTTCCATGGTCATGCGGCGCGCCAGCAGGTTTGAGATGGCCTCTTCGAAAACCGGGTAGCCGCCGATCAAGGCCGCGGCGAGGGAAATGAAATCGAATCCATGGAACTGCGGGACGGCGTGGGCCCAGGTCACGGCCGCGGCAATGCCGACCAGCGCGACGCGGGCGAATTCTATCCATTCGAAATGGTGGCCTTCTTCGGATTCGTACGCGTGGACGGGCGCGGGCATTGTCTCGACAGGCGATTGAGCCGTTGCAGGTTGCATAAAGGAAGCTCCTTGGGTTATTTCACGTAGGCACGTACGAAGTCGATCAACTCGTCGGTCGACTCGGCTTTTTTCTTGGGTGATTGATCGTCGGAATACATCAGGAACCGGATGTGGCCTTCCAGGATTTCGGACATCAGGCCATTGATGGCGCCCCGGGTAGCAGCAATGGTTTGGAGGACCAACGAGCATTCCTTTTCTTCTTCAAGGGCCTTTTCGACGGCGTAGAGCTGTCCCTGGATGCGGCGGATGCGGTTCAATAATTTCTGTTTGTCTCGAGAGGTGTGCGACATTGGTGATACTGTACCCCAGTATGCTATAGTGACGCCCGCTGGGATGCTACTGAATCATGAGCGAGCGAGACGGCGCGGTGAGCGGGCAGGATTGGGAGGCGGGCGGGTAGCTTATCCCAACTGCCGTCCATATTTTCACGCGATCTCCATTCCGTTGAAACAATTCGTGGTGACAATGTTTGTAACGCGGCGCTGGGCGCCTGCCGGTATCGGGCGGCCCGCGGGAGAGGAAGGGGATGTGTTTTTTCTCAGCATCGACAACGCGTTCAAGGCGCGCTGGATGGCCGCTGTCATGCTTTGCTCGAGCGCCTGCCACGGGCAGCCGTTAGCCGGCTGGATCGGGCACGGGGTGGCGGGGCGCGATGGCGATGAACTGGCGTTACCGCGCTTTGCGGCCGCGGCCGGAACGGCGTGGGCGATACATAGCTGGCATCCTGGGAAAAGGCGGCGCCGAACGTGTGGAATGAAGCCGGGAGGATTTTCGCGCGCTACGCGCGGGAGATCAAATGGGTAGCGCGCGTGCTATTTCGGAGGCGCGAGGATGTGCTGCCGGTACCGGCGCAACCATCTCCACCGGTTGAGATGGCTGGTGGAACGTGCCGGTGACTACCCTGCGCGTGGCGGAAGCCTGGGCGGAGATCGCCAAGCATCCGTCCTACTACCTGGTCCGGCGGTGGAACTGGAAGTCGGCTGTGACCAGTGCGATTCTGCGGGGCGCCATTTTTTTCTGCACTAACTTGAGCGCGGGGCGCAGTGCGGCAGTGAGCGCCATGCTGACTGAATTCGGCTA
This sequence comes from Bryobacteraceae bacterium, assembly GCA_036008345.1. GTDB lineage: Bacteria > Acidobacteriota > Terriglobia > Bryobacterales > Bryobacteraceae > Palsa-89. The sequence continues at coordinate 1,384 of DASYNU010000205.1, read as the reverse complement.
TCGCGCGCTGCTTTCCGGCGTAGTCGGGTCGGTCACGCAGGCCTTGCGGTCGTCAAAGCCATACTGGGCGGCCGCACTTTCGGCGTCCGTGATATTGCCGGCGTTCGCCCACGTGGTGGAGTTCACGGTCCACTCTCTGCGTGGAACGCCTCGGCTGCTGACGAGCGTGAGCGTATCGATTGGGTTCACGGTAGTGGCAGTCCTGTTCGATCTGTACGCGATGCGGCGCGGGGTGCTGGTGGTGGATGGCGAGCACACACCGCTTCTCAAGGACCTGGCGGCGATGCCCAAGACCATCGCTGGGTTCGTCGCAGTTGTGCCGCTCGCGTTGTGGAGGGTCATGCGTGGTAGGCGGTGATATACCCGCCACAGGCACTGGTCAAAACTCCAGCCGCATCCGAAGCGCGACCATGCGCGGGGAATTGTCGCCGCCCAAGCCGACGCCCAGCAGTCCCGTGGGGGGCGATGTGGTGTGGCTGATGGCTCCAAACCCGGTTTGTGTTGCGGGGTGGCCGGGGATCCCCGCCACTACTGAAGGCAACGAGAAATTCGGGTGATTGAACACGTTGAAGAACTGTCCTTCGATACGGAGCGACATGTGCTCGGTTAAAGCGATTTTCTTGGTCAGGTAAAGATCGCTCCAGGTGAACCATGGGCCGCGGAGGGTGTTGCGTCCCAGGTCGCCGAACTGGCAGTGAGCCGGCGTGTCGCCACCTGCGCAGGCGCCGGTACTGGGATCCACTGTCGATACGAATGCGTTCGGATTCAACCACTGGACGGTGCCGGGTTGAGTGACTCCCGCAACCGCTTGAGTGGTGTAAAGGGGAACGCCTTTAACGACACTCGCAAATTGTGGACCGCCTCCTTGCAGAATCCCGTTGCCGTTTGCCGTATAGGGTGCGCTGAGGGCGGTGAAGGGGACGCCGGTGTGCCAGAAGGCGGTTCCGGAAACTTGCCAGCCGCCCACCGCATGATCCAGCCAGCGCGCGTTCGCGTGGATTGGCAGCTCGTAGACGTACGACGCGTTGAAATTGTGCCGGATGTCGTAATCGCAATCTCCGTACTGGCGGCGCAGGTCGCCCGGCAAGGGAGAGAGAATGCCATTGGAAGAGAACGAAAGAAAGCCTCCGTTCGAGATGGTGTCCAGGCAATGGCTGAAGGTGTAGTTCGCATTCACCTGCAACCCGTGTCCCAAGCGTTTCGTGCCCGTCAACTGCAGCCCGTTGTAGTGGCTATTCGCACCGGTGGCAAGCTGCGTCACGGTTCCGAAGCGCGGATCTTCGGGTTGGCCGTAGAGGAAGGGGGCGAAGCATCCATTGCAGACCGTTTGGTATCCGTTCACCTGCACTTGATAAGGCAACTGGACGGCGCGCGTTCCGACGTA
>DASYNU010000204.1:0-59245 GCA_036008345.1 Bryobacteraceae bacterium | reverse complement strand
TCGAGCAGGAAATCGGCGCGAAACCGAAGTAGTCCGCTAAATTACTTGCTCAAAAGCTTCTTCCAGCGTTCCCACGCGTCGGCGCGCGCTTTGCGATTGGCTTCCGTTCCGCTTGGATCTTCGCCCCCGCGCATGAAACCGTGTCCGGCGCCCGCGTAAGTCTCCGGTTCATAGACTTTGCCCGCGGCTTTCATTGCGGCTACGGTGTCTGGAATGGTGGCGCCGATGCGCGCGTCATTTTCAGCGTAGAAACCGTAGACCGGAGCTTTGATTCGAGCCATATCGTCCTTCGCGGGAGGGCCGCCGTAAAAAACGAGGGCCGCGGCGAGGTCCGCGCGATTCGTGGCGAAACGGAAACTCTGGCTTCCGCCCCAGCAGAATCCGGCGACGAACAGTTTGCCATTCGCGGCTGGCAGATGGATGCCGTAATCGGCCACGGCGTTGAGATCGGCGGTGATTTGATCCGGATTCAGTTTGCCGATAGCTGGTCCAACGCCGCCTGCCGGAAAGTCGGGCGTGCGCCCGCCGTTGGGCCCCATGCCGGAAAGAAGATCGGGCGCCACGGCGATGTAGCCGGCCGCGGCTACTTGATCGGCAAGATCCTGCACCCAGTCCGTCATTCCGAAGATCTCGTGGATCACCAGTACAACGGGCGTCTTGGCCTTCGACTCGGGATAGACGACGAACGTCTCTACTGAGCGGCCGTCATATTTAACCGTGATCCATTCGCGATGGCGCGGCGATTTCTCGAGTGTGGCGCGCGCCCAATCCTGGGCGGAAAGCAGCGCTGCGGCTAGGGCGAAGAGGACGAGGATGCGTGTCATTGATTCATTGTAACCACAGCCCAGAAAGGCACATTCTTTGAGCCTTGAACAATTCAAAAGCACCGGTCGCTTACGCTTAGAGAGAATTACCGAACCGCGACCGTGAGGGAGACGGTGCCTTTGCCGATTTTTTCAGGGATTCTGACCTGACCGTCGTGGCCCGTACACATTGGGCGAAGTGCTGCTTGCCAAAAACATGATGGCGTGGCATCGCGGATTCCAAAACCGCGTTGTTTCGGCCCGTCGCGCCCGTCAGGTTCCGCTGTTCAGCAATTGGCCCAGCTCCGAAGCGGGGCACCGGATGCCGACAAAAAACGAACCGAACAGCGCATACACCGCACTGACTTGGTCGAAGCGCATCTCGTAAATCAACTTCTTGAAAACTAGCGGGTCGTCGGCAAATAAATCCACACCCCACTCCCAGTCGTCGAAGCCGATGGAGCCCGAGATAATCTGCTTTACTTCACCGGCGTAGCGGCGGCCAATCATGCCATGTTCATGCATCTGCCGCTGGCGCTCCGCCATGGGTAGCTGATACCAGTTCTTCTCCTCGCCGCGCTTGCGATCCATGGGGTAAAAGCAGATGTACTTATGCGGCGGGATGTCGGGGAACAGGCGCGGGCGCATGGCTTCGCGCGACCGGTTGAGGACTTCCTCAATCTCCGCCGTCCATTCCGGCGAAAAGGGCGCAATGCCGCGCGCCGCCAGCCCACTGTATGTTTTTAAGCTGGACTCGTATAGCCCCAGTTCCACCACGGAGAGGTAGGAGTTGGTAGGCTCCAGATAGTCCGCCAGCCGAAGCTGAGCAAGCCGGCGCTCCACCTGGCCCAGTTCGTCGAAGGATGGCCGGAAGTGAACTAAGATCAAGTCGCCTTTGTGGCCGAGCAGGGAAAAGACCGCGCTCTGCCCGGAGGGGTTCCGCTCCATTTCGGCCAGAGCAGCAGCGGCTTCGCCGAGAATTTCCGAGCGTTGGGCGATGGGAACAGCCTTCCAGGCGGTCCAGCGGACCCGCATCATCTGATGCAGCACGCTGGCCCCCTCCACAGTGAGGGGGACGGCAGGCAGGTTTTCGACGGCTGCGTCCGGCGGGGCATTGGTTGCGGATGGCATTCTGGATTTCCTTATGTTTATTTTGGCACGGCTGCGATTTTTCCGGCCCAGAACACACCACTATGCATGAGAACTTTCATGTCCGGTTTCTTAGCCTTGTTTTTGTTGGGTGCTACATCGGTCTTATTCGCGAGTGAGAAAAAGAGCGAAGGTAGCAAGTCCCATTCCAGCTCGTCGCACAAACGCAGTAGCGGCTCCAGCCATCACCGAAGCAATAGTGGCAACCACAGCCGCAGCAGTAGCGGGAAGAGCAACGTACCCACCAATCCGAATTAGCTGGTGGGCGTTCACACTAAGGCGGGCTGAGAGCGTTGCCATCAGCCCGTCGATTTTCGCGCGGGCTAGTTTTCGCCTTTCTTCGACCACGGCGGTACTACTCCGTTGGTGCGCGCATAGGCGATGGATTGCCCCAGGTGCTCGTGCATGTGATTCGCGATCAGGAATAGCACCCCTTCGTAAGTAGTATCTTGCCCGAACAACTTAACCGGCTTTTCCAGATCGGCGTCGGGCATGTTCGTAACCACTTGCCGCAGGTGCTCGAAGGAGCCCTTCAGTGCGTCGACGAGTTTGGCTTTATCGGTTTCCTTGGCTATGGCCGGGCTGAACGTAGCGGGCGGCTTGACGCCGATGAAGTTCGGCAGGAAGTAATTGGCGCTGGCGATGTGCCCAAAAACCTCGGCTACGGAGCGGACGCCGTCCGCCGGTCTCCAACTGTACTTCTCCTGCGGCATGGCTTCGGCCAGGCCGACCACCTTACTTTGAACATCGTCTAACTGTTTCAAAAACAGGCCGCGGAATCCGGGTACTTTGGTGGGCGCCGGTTGCGCCGTGAGGGTGACGGCGGCACAGGCGAAAACGAGTGGCAAGAACAACAATCTGGTTAGGAGTTTCATTCCTCCTTTGTACCACCCCGATAAGTTCAGTACCCTGCAGTACCCCGGTTAGGTTACAATTCCACGACGGATACGGCATCATTGGACTCAAGTGGATGGGCCGATCGGAGGAAGAATAATGAAGCTGGCAAACTCAAGAAACGGGTTAGCGGGTATCCGCTCCATCCACGCCAACAGTACGCTCGCAGAGTGGGATATCAGATTCCTGGAATACCGTCTGGAAGTGGTCGGGTCCTGGCCGGATTCGGCTCGCAAGCTGGCGACGCTCGAAGCTATCGTGCTGAGGCTGGACTCGGTCCGCACCGCCGGATAGCTGCACCGGCCTGGCAATTCGCAAGGCGAAAGCGCCTGCGCCAAGTTACCTGTCAGCAATCTGAACCAGGTTGGGCGGGCGCTTCCATTCAGCCTGCCAAGACTGCGGCTGATGGTACCATCGACCCAGACTGATCATGTTCTCCTCCCGGCTGGACTGGGCCGTTGGTCCCAACCCGCTCACCCGGCTGCTTCGCGACAAGCGATCCGCCGGCGCAGATGTTTTGGATCTTACCGAGTCAAACCCCACCGCCGCCGGGTTGCTATACGGTTCGGAGCGGGTAGTTGCAGCTCTCGCCGATCCAAGGTCGATGCGTTATGAACCAACGCCTGCTGGAATCCTTGCGGCACGCTCGGCCGTTTCAGAATATTACTCCAATCTTGTTCCAGTGGAACGGATCCTGCTAACGGCGAGCTCCAGCGAAGCCTATGGATTTCTCTTTAAGTTGTTGGCCAATCCCGGCGATGAGGTGCTGACGCCGCGGCCCTCCTACCCACTCTTCGATTTCCTCGCCGCCTTGGATTCTGTCCGCGTAGTTCAATATCCGCTGGTTTACGAGGGGGGCTGGGATATCGATTTCGAGGCGCTCGCCGCGCGGATCAGTCCGCGGACGCGTGCCATTGTGATCGTAAATCCCAACAATCCTACCGGTTCGTTTTTGAAGAAGATTGAACTGTCTCAGTTAGCCGCACTTTGCCGCACGCACGGCGTTGCGATCATCTCGGACGAAGTTTTCTCCGATTACGGTTTTGAGGACGATCCGGCGCGCGTGCCATCGCTGATCGGAGTGGAAGACGTCCTGACGTTTTCACTCAGCGGCCTCTCGAAGGTGTCCGGCTTGCCGCAGATGAAACTGGGCTGGATTGTGACGAGCGGTCCCGAGGCTATGCGGAAGCAGGCTTTCGATCGCCTGGAACTCATTGCTGATACTTATTTATCCGTTGGCGCTCCGGTGCAGTGGGCCGCGGCATCGCTGCTGGCTTCGCGGGAGGAGATTCAATCTCAGATTCTGGTGAGGGCGCGTGCGAACTTGGCGCTCTTGCGCAATAAAATTGGCCCCGGTTCTCCCTGGCAAGTCTTGAACGTCGAGGGCGGCTGGTACGCGGTGATTCAAGCGCCGAGGATTCACTCGGAGGAGGAATGGGTGCTAACGCTGCTCGCCGAGGACAACGTGCTGGTGCAACCCGGCTTCTTCTATGATTTTGAAAAAGAAGCTTTCCTGGTGCTTAGCCTGTTGACGCCGTCTGAGATGTTCGCGGAGGGCATCCAGCGGATATTGGGACGGTGCTGATCCTGGAATTGGCCAGATCCATTACCTTTTGGCAACATCCGCTGATAGAAATGCTGATGTCGCGAAGCGAGGTTCCCTGGAACCGGAGCCGGGGAGCTTGCCGATGGTCGGGACAGCGCACCTCGCGCAGCTTCTCTTCAGTCGCCTGTTTGAACCGTTCGACGGATGATCTGTCGAAGTCCGTGAGCACCAAGAACATTCTAACACGCAATTGTTGCAAACAAAAAACTAGCGTTGTGTGAGCGAAACCGAACCGCGACCGGCAGGGAGTCGGTGCCTTTTTAGCAAAGGAGCATCCACAAAGCACCGACTCCCTTACGGTCGCGGTTCGGTTTTCATGTGTAGAGGTTCATATACTGCTCTGGATCGAGAGGCGGCACGCCGGCCAGGCCCAAGTTCTCCCTGACATGCGCCAGGCTGCTCATCCCGACCAATGCTACGGCGATTCCCGGCGTGGAGCGGACGAATTGAATGGCGCGCTGCGCGTCGGTCTCGGCTCCCGGCAGCCGCGAACGAATTTCATCGGGCAAGTTGCGCGATAGCCGGGCTTGATAAAGGCTGGCGCTGGCCACTACCGAAATTCCCAGCCGCGCGGCAACCTCCAGCACGTTTTCTCCGTTCACGCGATTGGCGAAGGCTTCCGGCATGGCCAGGTTAAAAGGGATCTGGATGAACCGGAAGTGATGTGCTTCGCCCCCAATTTCGTGGGCTATGGCTGCCAGTTCTTCCAGTGGCAGAGCCTCCCGCGATGGCTCGCGACGCCGATAGCCTTCCCATGTTGCGGTTCCGTAATAGTGAATGCGGCCATCGGCCACGGCGCTCTCGAGATATTCAAAGGCAGGTCTGATCCGCTCCAGGAATTCCGTTTGGCTGATGTAGGCCAGTTGCGTTTCCGGGTTGTGAAGGTAGAAGACGTCGATTGCGTCCAGCCCCAGGTTCGCTCGGCTCCGGTCCAGTTGGTCGCGTAAAAAAGCCGGCGCCATGGAATGCATGCCTGCAACAATATCTTTGGAGCTCAGGATCCCTTTGGGTACGGCATCCGGAACCAGGTAACCGGCCTTGGTGGAGACGACGATCTCCTCCCTGTGGACTTCCCGGGCCTCAAATGCCTGCCGTAGCGCTGTGCCAATGGAACGCTCCGAGCGCTGGTTGCGATAGTTTAGCGAGGTATCGATAAAATTAACGCCTGCCGTCAACGCGCCGCGCACAGCCTCCGTATAGGAGTTATCCGTGGCAGCGTCCATTTCGCCAAGGTAGGTCCCGATGCCGATGTTCGAAACCGTAAGTCCTTGGACCTCCCGGTAGAACCCGGCGGCTTTCAGGGCGGGGAAGCGCGCCGCGAATCGAAGGGTGGCAGAGGAGTCTGCAAGATAGGGAAACACTTGTTGATAGTACCTCGGCTGACAATGGCCCACCCTCAAACATCCTAGGCCACGGCCAAACATTTTGGGTATATGGGGTGAAATGGGGGCTTGACAAGGGAATTGGCGCGTTTAGAATGGGTTTAATCTCTACTATGCAGCCCTGCAATCACGGTCGTACCGAGATTCTGGCGAGGCGCGACGGGGTCGATTATGTCCGCTGCCTGGAATGTGACCAGGTATTTGAAGCCGAAGACCTCGAAGCCGTCCCCACTTTGGAAGAGGACGACCAACCCGCCGCCTGAGCGAACTCGATACTATTCCGCGAAGAAGTCTCGCCTCGACTGAGAACTTTCGCGCGCGAATAGTACAAGATTCCTATGCAAAGGTTCCACTCACGATTGATCCAAAAGAATCAGGCCAGGTTCGCGAAGAACCTGCGATGCTATAGGTAATGGAGCCACTTCGCATAGTCGCGATCGGCGGGGGAACTGGGCTTTCGACGCTCCTGCACGGGCTGAAACGCTACGCCAAGGATCCTCAAGAGGCTGAAATCACCGCAGTTGTAACCGTGAGTGATGACGGCGGAAGTTCGGGACGTTTGCGCCGCGAATTTGAAGTACTGCCGCCGGGCGATATCCGGAACTGTATGGTGGCGCTTTCCGAAGACGAAGGCTTGCTGTCTAAACTGTTCCAGTACCGGTTCTCGTCGGGCAAAGGCCTCAAGGGACACAGTTTCGGAAACCTGTTCCTCACGGCGCTCACCAACTTGACCGGAGATTTCGCGCAGGCCGTAAAGGTATCATCAGAGGTTCTGGCCAGCCTGGGCCGCATTTATCCGGCCACGGACGCGAACGTAATACTGGAAGCTGAGCTCGAGAATGGCCGCATTGTCAGCGGGGAGAGCAAGATCAGCAAGAGCCGGTCTCCCATCAAAAGCGTCCGGTTGCGGCCTCGCGTCTGCAAACCCCTACCCGAGACACTGGAAGCCATTGAGCGCGCGGATCTCATCACCTTCGGGCCGGGATCGCTGTTCACCAGCGTGATTCCGAACGTGTTGGTGCAGGGCATTCCGCAAGCGATCCGGCGCAGCCGCGCGTTGAAAGCCTATTTCGTGAACCTGATGTGGCAGCCGGGCGAGACCACCGGCTTCCGCGCCTCCGATCACGTGGCGGCGCTCAATCGTCACGCGGGCGGCGACTTGATCGATGTGGCGGTGGTGAATACACGGGGCATCACTCTGCGCCAGAGACGGAAATACGAGGCTGAGCAGGCGCAGTCCGTGATGAACGATGTGGACCGGTTGTCCGCGATGGGATTGCAGGTTGTGGCGGCCGATCTTTTGGCCGAAGGTGAGATAGTGCGGCACGATTCCCGGGTGGCCGGCGAGATCGCCATGGACTTGGCGCGCCGCGGCCGTGCGAACCGTCGCAAAGTCCGTGTTCTCGGGGAAAAATAAAGGGGAGAAAAATAACTGGGACGAGCAACGAAACCGCCTGTCAACGTGGTTGTCAATGAAGCTGTCAATGTGGTTATTTTAGCGGCCGGTCTTGGCACGCGGATGAAGTCCAAACATGCGAAAGTACTGCATCGCGCCGGCGGACTGACGCTGATCGAGCACGTGGTCCAAGCTGCCTCAGGAATTACCGGCGCTAAGCACATTACGGTAGTGGTTGGACATCAGGGCGAAGAAGTTAAAAAGCGCCTCGCGTCCACGGGTGTCAGCTTCGTCGAACAATTGGAGCAAAAAGGCACCGGGCACGCAGTGCTGGCTTGCCGGGCCGCGCTTGAAACTGAGCCAGGCATGGTGGTGGTGCTGTATGGCGATTGCCCGCTGCTATCTCAAGATACATTGCGGCAATTGGTGGATCGCCAGGCTTCGGGAGACGCAGCCGTTACGTTGATTACCACGCGCCTCGAAGATCCTACCGGCTACGGCCGCATTTTATTTGGGAAACGAGGCGAGATCGCGGCCATCGTCGAGCAAAGAGCCGCCACCCAGGAACAGCTCGCCATCCAATTGATCAACCCCGGTATCTATTGTTTTCGCGCCGAATTGTTGTGGAAGCACATCGGCGAAATCCGGCCCGATAATCCCGCCCACGAATACTATTTGACCGATATGGTTGAGATCCTGAACAAGGCCGGCCACACTGCGGCGGCCTTCGAGGTTCCCGATGCCGCGGAATTACTGGGAATCAATACCCGCGTGGAATTGGCCACGGCGGACAAGATTTTTCGCGATCGCAAGGTGCGGGAGTTGATGTTGGATGGCGTCACTATCGAGAGACCGGAAACGGTGACCGTGGACGGGCAGGTGCGGATCGGCGAGGATTCTATCGTCGAGCCTTTCGCGCGGATTCTGGGACGAACCACGATCGGCGCGGACTGCAGAATTGGCGCGGTTTCCATCCTCGAGAATTCAGAATTGGCCGATGGCGTTCACATTGCGCCCTTCACCTCGATTGCGGATTCGCGGATTGAGGCTGGCGCGCATATCGGGCCGTTCGCCAGGCTGCGAAAAGGCAACAAAATCGGCGCGGACGCTCATATCGGAAACTTCGTGGAACTCAAGAACACGCAGTTTGGCGACGGGGCCAAAGCCAGTCATCTGGCCTATCTGGGCGACTCCGAAATCGGTGAACAAGTCAACATCGGCGCGGGCACCATCACCTGCAATTACGACGGTGTGAAAAAGCATCGTACGCGCATCGGCAAAAAGGCGTTTGTGGGAAGCAATTCCACTTTGGTAGCGCCTATTGAGATCGGCGAGGGCAGCTACATCGGCGCGGGGTCCGTGATCACCAAACCGGTACCAGCCGATGCCCTGGCGCTGGGCCGGGCGCAGCAGGTGGTGAAAGAAGGTTGGGCAGCCAAGAGAAAGAAGCAGAAATAGAGTTACTTCTTGTCCGGCGGCTTCTGCCGCACGACGATCAATCGAGCCACATCGCCATCATCGGAGTTGATGAATCCGATAGTCACTTTCACCTTCACATGCAGCTTACCCTCGATGCGCGTGTCAGAGGTGATCAGAAATACGCGTTTCTCCGCCGGCTTTCCGAGGATGCTGCGCGACACCGTGATTTTGGTGGTGGAGAGTTCCAGGATGGAACCGGAGAAAGTATCGTCGTACTTGGGTTCGGTCTTGGGACTGTCGGGTTTCGACAATTCGCGATCCTGCGCCCGCGTGGTGAGTATCGGCCAGGCCCCCGCGAGAATCAGAAATGTTCCCAGACCAAGCCGCACACTTGAATCATAAACCAAGCGTGGGGACCAATGATTGGCGAGGGAATTAAACTTGCTTCATTCGTCTCACGGCGCGTCTCACAACACCAGGATGGGGTGGTAAAGATGCGGGAGCCGCGCTTCGCCGATGGCTACCAAGTCGCCTTCCTGGCTGATGGCCTTTACATATTTTGACGCTGGAGTTTGAAGAAACGGTGAAAGCCGAAAGTCCTTGCCTTGCCTGATTTGGCCGACGGTGAGAACGTCCACGGCGGCGCTAGAGAATTGAGGCAGCAAGCGCGCGGCCGGAATCAGGGCCTCTACCAGGCCCCCGGCAGCGGAAAGCTTCGCCAGGTCATCGAGTGAGTGGGCTCGGTCCTCGGTAAACTCGCCGGACGCGGTACGCCGCAGTGATTCAAGGAACGCCCCACAGTGAAGCTGCTGGCCAATGTCGTGGGCGATACCGCGCACGTAGGTCCCGGCCGAACAGTGCACTCGGATTTGTGTGGAGGCACCGTCGAAATCGTCCAGATTCAGTTCGAAGACCCGCACTTCGACGGGTGACAACTCTACTGGAATGTTTTTGCGTGCCAGCTTATAGGCCGGCGTGCCGGCGATTTTCTTGGCGGAAAAAGGCGGCGGGGTCTGCAGGAAGGTCCCTCGGAATTGGTTGAGTGCAGTTTCCAGCTGCTCGCGCGAAAAGTTTGGCTCGACGGGTTGGGAAACGGGCGTCCCCTCGCGATCGTAAGTGTCGGTGGCCCATCCGAAGCGGATGCGGGCAGCGTATTTTTTCTCGGCCGGCGAAAAGAACTGCGCTAGCCGGGTGGCCCGGCCGATCAGCAGCGGCAGGACGCCCGTAGCCAGAGGATCGAGGGTGCCCAAGTGGCCGATCTTGCGTGTGCCGGAAAGCCTGCGGAGCCGATTGACAACGTCGTGCGATGTCATCCCTTCAGGCTTGTCGACGATGATGGCGCCATCCACGCCCTTACTGTATCAGGAGTGATGTGGGCATCCTGTGGCTAAGGCCGGTCCTGGGCGGTGTGATAAATCCGCAAGACTTCGATGCTCTCCTCCTTCACGCGGTATACCGCGATATAGGGCGTCGGGGGGAATAAGAGTTCTCGAGTACCGTACTCGCGTCCAGGGCGGCCCCGGAGGGGGGATTCCATCAAGGAGCGGATGGAAGCGTAAAGCTTGCGAAGCGTCGGCTGGCGGTAATGGGGGTGGCGCTCCTTGAGGTAATTGCTTATCTGTGCGAGTCGGCTGGGGCGGCGGGCGTCCAGCGGATTCGCATTTACGAACGGAGCATCTGCTCCAGGCGGGCGTCCATTTCGTCTTGCTCAATAAATTCACCCCGGTCAGCCTGGGCAATGCCCTCGTGGACGGCCACACGGAAACGGGCATCCTCTTGAAGCAGGCGCAACGCGGCATCCTTGACTAAGCGCTCCGCGTCGGTCCCTGCATTTGCGGCAATTTGCGAAAGCTGCGCTTCCTGGTCGGGGGTGAAATGAACTTCCATGTCCTAAGAATACGGCGAAGCTCTCGCCGAAGCAAGAATCCCGAGCATACTCCCGAGTATAGCCCGAGGGTGGGTATTGGAACGGGTTGTGACTGAGAATTTTCGCCCCATTGCCCACTAGCATGTGGTGAATAGCGTTGAGGAATAAGGAGAGCTATCATTCGCGCATTGCTGATTTCCATCTTGCTGACGAACATAGGGGCAGCACAAACAATCGATCTTGCGGGAGGTTGGGTATTCACGGCGACTTCTCAAGGGAACAGCCCCTTTTCTATGGTCGGTCAACTGTCGCAGAACGGCGCGTCTATAGCTGGTACGCTTGCGGTCAGCGGAAGCTCGTTAGTTTGTACCGCCTCAGTGGTGGTAAGCGGCCTGATCGTTGGCACGTCCGTTAGTGCGAGTCTGTTCACCACCGGTGGGTACACCATGACCCTTACGGGGACGATCTCCTCTGATTCTCTTTCGATGAGCGGAGCCTACTCGACTGCGGCTTTCTGTGCCAACGGAGATTCCGGCCAGTGGACAGCTACCCGATTTGCTGCGGGTTCTCCCACAATCAATGCGGTCACAAGTGCTGCGAGCTACGCGCAGAACCAGGTTGCAGCTGAGGGCGAGGTATCAGTTTTCGGCTCGGGGCTGGCCGACTCTATTCATTACGCTACTGGCGCGCCGTACCCAACGATTCTGGGTACTACGGAAGTTTTAGTATGCAACACCCGGTCGCTCAGCCCTTCCACGTGCACAGCCGCCGAAATCACATTTGCCTCACCCGGACAGGTCAACATCGTGCTCACGGGCATCGGGCCGACCGTTCAAGTTTTTCAGCCGCCAAGCGAATTCTTTATCGCCCGCGTCGGTGGCATACTTGATGCCGCATCAGCAGCTGGTGCGCCAACGTTCGTTGCCATTCAGCCATTCGCTCCATCCGTCTTCATAGCAGGGAACGACTGCCCAATGAGCGCAGTCGCCCCGAATTGCTCAGTGAGCCAGGGCCCCGCCACAAATGGGCGCGTCACGCGCGGGATCATTACCGACGTCAACGGAAAAATAGTCTGGTCCGATAATCCCGCGCGGCTTGGTCGGTACTACACCGTGTGGGTAACGGGCTTGGGGTCGATAAGGTCTGGGGCGTCTCCGCGACCTGCAGTGCAAATGGTGTTCGTCGACGTACCTGCGTACGGGTATCCTAACCCGAGCTACGGCATCATCGACGTGGTCTATGCGGGGGCCGTGCCTCAATTTCCCGGACTCTACCAGATCAACCTACAAATCCCCCTTGACATCGGAGAGGGCCCCGACGGGTATGGGTCATGGCCGTGCGGGGATTACGGGTGGGACCTGACGCTAGCGATATCGGTAGGAAGCTCTTACGACTCCAATCCAGTCTCTAATCCTGTCCAGATTCCACTTCTCATAAAAAATGGTGACGTTCCCTGTCAACCATAGCTTCTCCGGTCCACCTTGCGGTGAGGTAAGGGGGCGCAATACCGTTCTCTTTGGGACTTCTAGTCAAAACTCGATGGCTGCCAGAACCTCCGACGGCCGCTTGTCGAAGGCCCGGCAGATTGCCAGCAAGCTTTCGATGCTTGGCAGATTTGCGCCACGCTCGATGGAGCTGATCTGCGAGATGCTGAGCTTGGTGGCCGCCGCCAGATCTTTCAGCGACCAATCGCGCTCCACGCGCAGCATCTTGATGTGATGTCCCAGACGCTCGCGCAGACGGTCCTGAGCGGTCCGCCCGAGTCCGAATTTCTCGATGGCGTTGTGCAGCGTCTGGCGGAGTTGTGCGAGCGAAAACGGTTTGGAAATGTAGTCGAACACCTTCATCTTGAAGGTGGCGCGCATGTCTTCAAGCGACGGGTAACCGGTGACGATGATCACGCATAGCCCCGGATAAGCCGTCTGGAGTTGCTCCAGCACCTTGTCCCCTTTGAATTCGCCCATCTTCATATCCAGCAGAACGATGTCGGGCAAGCGCTGCTCACAGCCGGCGAACAGCTCATCCGGGTGCACGAACGTTCGGATGGAATAGAGGCCGTCGTCTTTGAGCGCATCGTCCAGGTAAGTGCAGAAATCTGGATCGTCGTCGAGAATAGCCAGGTCCACTTGGCCGGCCAGTGTTGGAGATTCGGCCGCCTGTTCGGAAGGGTTTTTCATTGTTTTGCTGGACTCCCCACGCGCCGCGCTTCTGCTGACGGCAGCGTGACTTCAATGCAAGCTCCACCTTGGGAACGATTCGAGGCTGAGATGGTACCCGCGTGCTGATGCACGATGCCTTCCGCAATAGTGAGTCCCAAGCCGGTCCCTTTGGCATCCAAACGGCTGGATACGAACGCTTCGAAGATCTCCGGCAGGACGTCGGAAGGAATGCCGGGACCGTCGTCTTCGACAGTGATGGATACCCAGGATTGCGCGTTGCGATTCCACCGCCGGGTATTTACCGCGATACTTCCCGTGGGACGGACCGCATCCAGAGCGTTACGAAACAGGTTGACGAAGACCTGGATCAAGCGATCCGCATTGCCGGTTACCAGATCACTTTCGCCTACGCGATTCCGGAAGTTCACTTGAGCGGCTTTTTCGTCGATGGCCACCAGGTTCCACGCGTCGTCGATCAGGTGCCGCAGCGGTACGGGCTCGAGGTAGTGCTTACGGACGCGCGCGAAATCCACCAGACTTTCGCTAATTTTCCGAATCCGCTGCGTAACACGGAGCATACGCGCCAGGCGCTCCAGCGCCGCTGGATCGCGCGTGGTCTCAGTCAGTTTTTCGATGGAGCCGTGCAAGACAGCGAGTGGCGTGTTCAGCTCATGGGCGACGCTCGCGCTCATCAACCCCAGGCTCACCAGGCGATCCTGGGCCTCCAGCTTTCGCAAAGCTTCTTCCAATTCTTCCTCGCGCTTGCGCAGATCGAGAATGGTGGCGTTGCGCGACCGCATGATCTGGCCGATTTCGTCGCCTGGAATGATGTTTTCATCGATCAATTCATGTCCGCGGTCGCCATGTTGCGTGGCTTGATCGGCATTTAACATGAGCCGCAGCGGCCGATAGACATACAGCGGCATGATGGTGGTCTCGAGCACCAGGACGGCCAGCAGGTAGATGGCGCCCAGCACCACAAACAGATTGGTCTTGGCTTGGTCCGGCAGGTAGGAGTAGAGCGCGAAATAAACGCCCAGCGCCAGGATTGCAAAGAACACGTTGTGCAAAACCATCAGCTTGGGCCGTACTTTCAAATCACCGAACAGCCGGCCGACGCGCTTATGTGCCCTGGCTCCTGCAGGGACCCCGATGGAATTGATTTCGGTCAAGGGGATCTCGCTCCTAATCCATAATACGCAGCCAGAGCGAACTTAGCCGAGCCGCGGCAGGAAGGGAGCGCTACCATGAGTGCCGCTAGTTCTGCATGCGTTGGTGGCGCTTCTAAGGAACTTGCGCAAAACGGAACGCGGCGCGGGCCAGTTCCTGGACCGTTTGGCGGTGCGCGCCGCACCCTTTGCGCTTCCTGCTGGTCGCGGTTCAGTTTGGCGTTCCCCAAAATAAAAGGCGCAAGCCGGAGGACCAATTCGGCCTGCGCCTTCCTCCGATTTCCTACTGGTACGCCAGAGTCTTGGCCGTGGTCACCGAGGACCCAGCGAAGCCGTAGTCCAGCCCCTCCGCAGTGAATGTCACGGGCAGAGACGAAGTACCCAATGAGAGCGAACCGGCGTCAATGGAGACGCCCGCAACCGGTGAGATCACTGAGCTCGGAGGCAAGCTCAGCAGAACCGGGGCAGGAATCGTAAACTGGCCGGCGCTGTCCGGCGCGTGACAACTGAAGAACGCGCCTACCGCTGTGCTATTACCGTTCGAATCGGTACTGAGCACGATGGAATCGCCCGTAATCGTTACAACGCCGTTCGGATCGCCGCCCGTCCAGGTAACCAGCTGACCATTTGCCCGGATAATCGGTCCCACACTGTTCATGTTGGTCCAATTCAGCGTCGGCGGGACAGGGATATTGAACTTGAAACTTTTCACATCGGCCCCACCCGATCCATTATCGATGGCGTATGAGCCTTGAGAAAGAAAGAGCGGCAAGGCACCCGGGCCCGCCCCGCCGCCGAGCGTGGCGCTATAGGTCCCCTTAAGGCTGGAGTCTGGCATCAACTGCTTCGCCCCGTTCGGACCGTTCACGTTTATCAGTTTCCCGGCATCCAGGCCGACGGGAGTAGTGGGGTCCGTAAAGATGGCGGACTGTCCATTGAACACAAAGACAAAGCAAGCTCCAATCGTATAAGTTTGGAAGATATTCTCCGCAATGGTGAATTGCTCGGGTGTGTATTTCACAAAGCTGGCCGATCCGCTATCGGTGGTGGTGGTGGTCGGTGACCCGGTTCCAAAAGGAGGTGGCAGAGCGGGCGATGTACTGGTATAGCGGTCCAGCCCCACAAAGCCGAACTTACCTCCTTTGGTCAAGAAAGTTAATAAGTCCGAGGAACTTGGACCGGTGGCATCGGAGCAGACACGGTTAGCGCCCGCCTCAGCTATGGAAGTGGTTATCCAGTTACTCACGATAGGTTGGGCGCCGTCGATTTCTACGGCCACCGGAACGTGGCAACCGGTAACGTCGGAGGGTATCACGACGGCGATCTGGTCGACGCCGGCGCAGCATCCGGAGCGTCCTTGATACGTGATTTTGGCCTCCTGAGATCCCACAAAGACCTTCACACGAATATTCGGTATGTTGCCCGGTAGAGGACCGCTCGCTTCAACGCCAGCTACTGCGCCTAGCCCGGTGCCCCAAATAATGACTGTGTCACCGGCTTGGGCCGCCGAGTTCTGGGTGATGAGCTTGTAACTGGAATTGTCTACGATTCCAGGCCCGGCGCCGCTCTGATTCACGCTATTGATTCCGAAGCTATGATCCACCACGGTAAAATTGGCTGGCGCGCTGGTTCCAGCCGTGGTGGTCACGGTCAACGTAGCGCTGCCGGTCGGTGTCTTGGAAGGAAGTATCGCGTTTATCTGGCCGGGGCCGACGAATAGTGGGATAGCGTCAAACGAATTACCTCCGGCTGTCACCTGCACCGACACTCCACCGAGCGTGGTCTTCAAGGGAAAAGCCAGTCCAGGGCTCTGAGAGGGCCCTAAGTTCGTTCCGAATATGGAGAGGATGGAGCCCTGGGCGATGTTAGCGTTTGGCAAGCCGGCAGGGACCAAGCTGTCAGCATTCACAACGCCCCCTGTGTATACAGTCGGTTGCGCCTCGAGCCAGGTTCCGCTCCCAACCACGAAGACCGTCAGAAAAATGAGTCGTTTCATATAGTTATCCCCTAACTTGTTGCTGGCACAGCATCTAATTCGGTCACGGCCGCGCCCTAGAACGATACGCGAGAAAACGAACCCAAGAGGATCACTCAGGGCAGTGGGGGCTGGATTGCATTCCAATGCCACATAGTTCGTCCCAGTATCGAAAGTTGGAGGGCTTGTGGGGCGGGGCCATGCCCTGCCGGGGTCCTGGGCGAGTCGCTTTCCGGTTCTCAATAAGCCCCGGCTGCTCCGCAGGTTGCGGTTGCGCCATCGGGATCAAAAGACGGCTGGCAGGGCATGGCCCTGCCCCACGATGGCCAGTACCTGAGGTGGGAAGACTGAGTGGCATTGGCAGCTTGCGGGGCGGCTGATTGCGTAAACGCGGGCATTCGGGCCGATTGACAATCGGCCGCAGCTTAACAAGCTGCTCCACCAGGATAGCTATACTTGGAACGAACGCCGGATTCGTCGCGTGAATGAGCCTTCCCAAGACGTAACCAAGCTGCTAGCCGAATGGAGTAAGGGCGACCGCGCGGCACTCGAGACGCTGATGCCCCTGGTCTACGGCGAGCTACGCCGCGTGGCCGGCCGTTATCTGAAACAGGAAAAACCGGGACACACGTTATCCCCCACGGCTTTGGTTCACGAGGCCTACCTGCGGCTGGTAACGCAAAAGCTTCCCTGGCAGAGCCGGGCGCACTTCTTCAGCGTGGCCGCGCAAATGATGCGCCGGATCCTGGTGGATCACGCGCGAAGCCATCACTATGCCAAGCGCGGCGGCGGCGCATTGACGCTAGAGTTAACGGAGGCTGTGGTACCGCCGGAACGCCGCGAAATCGATCTGCTGGCGCTGGATGACGCGTTACAGAGCCTGGCGAAACTGGATGAACGGCAAAGCCGCATGGTGGAGCTGCGGTTCTTCGCCGGATTGTCCATTGAGGAGACATCTGAAGTGTTGGGTGTGTCGGCGCCCACTGTGAAGCGCGAGTGGGCATCGGCGCGCGCGTGGCTATTTCGCGAAATCAGCAGAGGGCCCGTTGACGCCTGAGGAGTGGGGAAAGGTCCGGGGAATTCTGGAGCGAGTTCTCGAGCTCGCGCCCGAACACCGCGCCGAGTATCTGGAATCCGCCTGCTCGGGAGATCCGGCGCTGCGCTCCGAAGTGGATTCGCTCATTGCTTCGGATTTACAGGCCAGAACGGATTTTCTGGAGCCCGCGGCGTTCGCTGCACCCATGGCCGACGGATTTTCGGGATCCGCCGAATCGGCGGCCGGAAGACGGATCGGCGCTTATCAGATTGTGGAAGAAATCGGACAGGGGGGCATGGGCAGCGTCTATCGCGCCATTCGCGCCGACGATCAGTACCGCAAGCAGGTAGCCATCAAGTTAGTGCGCGGCGGAGTGGGCGACGCTTTCCGCAGGCATCGCTTCAAAGCTGAGCGGCAAATCCTGGCCAATCTCGATCATCCCAATATCGCGCGGCTGTTGGACGGAGGCGCGCTTGAAGACGGCCAGCCCTATGTGGTGATGGAATACATCCAAGGCCAGCCCATCGACAAATTTTGCGATTCGCGCGGATTGCCGGTGCCGGAACGGCTGCAGTTGTTCCGTACCGTATGTTCCGCCGTGGCGTACGCGCATCAGCATCTGGTGATTCATCGCGACCTCAAGCCCGACAACATTCTGGTGACTGATGCGGGTGAGCCGAAACTGCTGGATTTTGGGATTGCGAAAATTCTGGACGCCGACGATCCTGGTGGATCTGGAAATGCGACCGTAACCGTACTGCGGCCTATGACACCCGAGTACGCCAGTCCCGAGCAGGTGCGCGGCCAGCCGATGACCACGGCCAGCGATGTTTATTCGCTCGGCGTGGTCCTCTACGGACTATTAACCGGGCAGCGCCCTTATGCGGGATCCAGCCGCGTACCGCACGAGATCGCCCAAGCGGTTTGCGAAGCGCAGCCTGAAAAGCCCAGCACCGCTGTCGATCGCGAGGACGCCACGCCGGACAACCGGGAGAAGCTGCGGCGGCGCCTCAAGGGTGACCTGGACAATATCGTGTTGAAGGCTTTGCGGAAAGAGCCGGAGCGGCGCTACGCATCTGTGGAACAATTCTCGGAGGACATCCGGCGCCACTTGAAGGGACTGCCGGTGATCGCCCGTCCGGATACGTTTTGGTACCGGACGGGAAAGTTTGTGAATCGGAACAAGGCCAGCGTCGCGGGTGTAGCGCTGGCAATCGCCGCGCTGGTGGCGGGCTTGCTTATCGCGCTGCGGCAGACCTATGTGGCACGTGCCGAGCGCGCCCGCGCCGAGCAGCGCTTTAATGACGTCCGGGCGCTCGCAAACTCGCTCTTGTTTGAAGTGCATGACGCAATTCAAAACCTGCCGGGTTCCACTACGGCGCGCAAGCTGATCGTGGACCGGGCTCTCGGTTATCTGGACGCGCTGGCCAAAGAGGCCAAGGGCAATCTCTCGCTGCAGCGCGAACTGGCGGCCGCCTATCAGAAAGTTGGCGATGTCCAGGGAGGATTTCGAGAAGCGAATCTCGGCGATACAGCCGGCGCGCTGGTGAGCTATCGAAAGTCACTCGCGATTCTCGAAGCAGTTGCCGCTGGTGATCCTTCGAACGTTGAGGCCGAGCGGGAATTAATCCGTGCGCATGGCAAGCTCAGCGATATCTTGATGCTGGCCGGCGACCGCGCAGGCGCCATCCAGCAATCCAAGCAATTGGTGGCGATCGCGGAGCGGCTTTCCTCAGCCGATCCGGGTAATCAAGCGGAGCGGCGCAACTTGGCGCTGGCTTATTTGGACTTCGGCTCAAAACGGGCCGATAAAGATCAATGGCAGGCGGCGCTCGAGGATTGTCAGAAGGCCCTGCCGTTGCTCGAATCCGTGGTGGCCGCGGGCGACAAGAAATCCCGCCGCCTTTTGGCGCTGGCGTATAGCCGAAACGGCGATCTGCTTTCCCGTTTTGCGCATAGGCGCGCGGAATCCCTGGCGATGCACCAAAAAGCGGTCGACCTGGTGCAGTCCATGCTGGTGGAAGATCCCGACAACGTCGATCTGCGCCGAATCGAGGCCTGGGAGATATTGCTTTCCGGCGATGAGATCGGCGCGGGGGGAGATGCCGGCGCGGCGCTCGAAAAATACCGTGCGGCCTTGAAGCACCTGCGAGCGCTATCGGCTGCCGATGTGAACGATGTGCAGGTGCAGGTGCTGGTTGCGATCGCTACAGGCCGTTTGGGGAGCGCGTTCCTGCAGCAGGGGAACGCGAAAGCGGCACTGGTGGACTTGGAGAATTCCCTGGTACAAGGCCGTCGTTTCTCGAAACCACGTTCAGCGAACGCCGACCTAGTGTGGACCTTGGCGCTAGACCAATTCCAAATGGGCCAGGCGCACGCGCTGCTGGCGTCGGATGCGCGACTTCCGGCCAGTGCGCGACGGGAGCAGTGGCAGCAGGCGCTCGAGTGTTACCGGCGGAGCCTGCCTGATCTGACGGCGGCGGCCAACGGGATCTTTCAAGAGATGGCGCAAACGACGTTGAAGGAAGCCCAGAGCGAGATGGCGAAGTGTGAGCAGGAGTTGAGCAAGTCGTCCGCGAATCGCCACTGAACGGCTAAACGAGTTCCAAGCGTTTCAATTTCATGCGGCCGGTGCGAACGTGGGCGAGATCGTAGTGGGCCTGTTGCACAAGCCAGCTTTCGGCGCTGCCGCCGAAAACCTTCGACAGCCTAACAGCGATTTCGGGGGATATGCCGCGCTTCTGGTTCACTAATTCCGATAGCGTGGTGCGAGTTACGCCAAGGGCAGCGGCGGCCTCAGTAATGCTCAAACCCGAAGGCTCAATGCATTGGCGAAATACAAATCCTCCGGGGTGAGGCGGGTTCTTCATCGGCATGATCACACTCCTTAGTGGTAGTCCAGATAATCAACGTCCAACGCCTCAGGATCCGTAAAACGAAAAATCACACGCCAGTTTGCGCGAACCGTGACCGCCCACATGCCCTTCCGGTCGCTTTTGAGCGGATGCAACCGGAAACTGGGGATGTCAATATCGGCGACAGTGCGGGCGGCGTCGAGCCTGGCCAGAATATCACAAAGCTTATTGACATGTTCGACAATTACACCGCTCGGGTCGTCGTCTAGTCAACTCAGTCAATCGCCGCTGACCGTCTCCGGCTCGCGGGTGAATTCCTGATCCTTGTACTGAAGCTGATACAGCTTCCAATAAATTCCGCGCAGCGCCAGCAATTCCTGATGCGTGCCGAGTTCCCGGAGCTTTCCTTTGTGCATCACCAGGATTCTATCGGCGCGCTGGATGGTGGAGAGGCGATGCGCGATCACTATTGAGGTGCGGCCTTCCACCAGCCGGGCCAGCGCGTCGCGAATCCGCAACTCGGTCTCGGTATCGACGCTGGAGGTTGCTTCATCCAAAATCAGGTAGCCGGGACTGTGGGCCAGCGCTCTCGCGAAACTGATAAGTTGCTTTTGCCCGGTGGAAAACCCAGCGCCGCGTTCACGCACCGGCTGCGCAAAGCCCTCCGGCAGCGTCTGGATGAAATCCAACAGATTGACGCGCTCGGCCGACTCAGAAAGCTGATGGTCCGAGATGCTGGAAGCGCCCAACCGGATATTCTCGGCAATGGTCCCGGTGAAAAGATGCGGATCTTGCAAAACCACGCCGAAATTGCGCCGTAGTTGCTCCAAATCGAATTCCCGGATGTCGGTTCCACCGATGCGGATGCTGCCGCGCTGCACCTCATAGAAGCGTAGCAAGAGGCTGGTGAGCGTAGTTTTTCCCGCGCCGGTGTGGCCCACTACGGCAATGGTCTCGCCAGGCTCTATCCGGAAGCTCACGTCGGCCAGCACCCAATCCTGGTCTTTGTATGCGAACCAGACGTGGTCGAATTCAATGGCGGCCGGCCTCGCTGGAAACGGCTTCGCGCGCGGCGCGGATTGAATCTGCACCGGAGTATCCAACAATTTGAACACGCGTTCGGAAGCGGCCATGGCCGACTGCAGGATGTTATATTTTTCGCTCAAATCCTGAATGGGGCGGAAGAACCGCAGGCCATATTGGAAAAAAGCCACCAGCACGCCCAGGCTCAGCGCGCCGCCGCGAATGCGGAAGCCTCCGTAGGCCAGCAGCAGAGCCAACGCCAGCATGCCCAGGAACTCGATCACCGGATAGAACCATCCATAAGCGGTGATGGCGTCCTTGAATGCTTCCATGTGATCGCGGTTTATGCGGTCGAACTCGGCGCGGCTCTTCTCTTCGCGGTTGAAGAGCTGCAGAACGGCGATGCCGTTGACGTGTTCTTGCAAGTACGAATTGATTCTCGCGATGGCCACGCGAATGCGGCGGTAGCTCTGCTGCACGCTGCGGCGAAACTTGATGGTGACTAATACCACGAACGGCATCACGGCCAGCATGAAGCCGGTCATGCCGGGGCTGAGTTGCAGCATGGCCGCGACCACGAATAACAACATCAGCAGATCGCCTAGAATCATGAGCAGCCCGGAGGCGAACAGCTCATTGAGCGCATCCACGTCGGTGGTGAGGCGCGTTACCAGACGCCCGACTGGATTCCGATCGTAAAAAGCAATATCCAGGCGCTGCAGATGCGCCATCAACTCGCGGCGGAGATCGAACATGGCTTTTTGTCCGACCCACTGCATGAGGTATTGTTCGCCGAAGTCGCAGACCAACGCCGCGGCTATGGATAGCAGGTAGAGGAACGAAATCTGCAGCAGGCCGGTCCAGGGGCTGCTGGATAAGTAAGGATCCAGGAACGTGTGCGTGGCGTGATTCGCAGGCGCCAAATACCGGTCGATAGCCAGCTTGGTGAGCAGCGGGCCCACCACTTGAAGCGCCGCGTTGATCAGCAGAAAGACGAGCGCGATCAGGACTTCCGATTTGTACGGCCGGATATAAGCGAGCAAGCGCCGCATGAGGCGCCCGTCGTAGGCTTTCCCTAAGACCTCTTCTTCCACTTTCTTTCAGTGTACCGTGTGGGGCGGGTTGGTAAAATTTGTTGGTAACGTACGCGCCCATTGCCAATCGGGCAAAAAAAGAGCGGGTTGGCAACCCTCCGCAGGATGACATCCTGCCCTACGGCTACGATACGATAAACGGAAGGCCAACTATGAAAGCTTTCGCTTTGCTCGCGCTCACTGCTGCCTTTGCGTTCAGCCAGTCCAAACAGCCGGATCTGTGCGTCCCGCCACCTAGTGGCTCGGCGCCGTCGCTGCCGGCCAAGATCCTGACCGGGCAGGGAACTGTCCATTTCGCCATCACCACCTCGAATCCCAAGGCGCAGCAGTTCTTCGATCAAGGCGTAGCGCAGCTGCATTCTTTCTGGGCGGTAGAAGCGGAGCGCTCATTCCTTCAGGCCGCCGAGCTTGACCCGGAAGCTCCCATGCCCTACTGGGGCGTCGCGATGGTGGCGGCGGGCGATTACCGGCCACGCTTTCAATTGGACACTTACGATAAGTTGTTTGGAAAGAGCAATCCGCTAAAAGCAGCGGCGCGCGCTGTGGAAGCCGCCCGCAAAGCCAATGAGCTGGCGCAAGTGCCTGGCAAGGCAACGCCGATCGAGAAGCTTTATATCACATCCATCGTGGCGCGCCGCGACGTGAAATCGAAGGATCCGGAAGAGGCATACATCCAGGGACTGCGCGCCATTGTCGCCCAATATCCCGATGAGATTGAAGCCAGAACCTATCTGGCCCTACACTTGATGCGCGGGTTCGATCAACCGGAGAAGACTCCGCACGGCACCAGTATGGAAGCGGTGGCCATCCTGCGCGATTTGTTGGTAAAAGCCCCCGATCATCCGGGTGTGCATCATTACGTGATCCACGGCTTCGAAGGTTCCACGTTCGCCCGGGATGCCTGGCCGAGTTGCAAGCGATACGCCGAATTGGTTACTAATATTCCGCACGCGCTCCACATGCCCGGCCACATTTATGCGCAGACGGGACGCTGGGAAGACGCGGTGAACGCCTTCGCTGCGGCTGCCGAAAACGAGCGTGGTTACATGCATGCTGACAGGCTGTACGGCACTGGTCACCACGGCCACAACGTTCATTTCCTGGCTACCTCATATTCGTTTCAAGGCCAATACGACAAAGCCAAAGACGCCGCGCGCGAGTTGCTTGGATTCAAAGAGAATCCGCGGGAAATCGCATCCATGGATGGATTCTATAGTGCCTACCGGCAGGGTTGGTTCGCGATGCTGCGTTCCTTGGTTCAATCCGAGAGCTGGGACGAAATCCTGGATGGTACGACGTTGCCCGTTTATGAGAAGCCCCGTGAACAGGCTTGGCGGCATTGGGCGACGGCGCTGGCTTATCTAGGAAAGAACAATACGGCGCTCGCGCAGGCCGAATCGAAGCACATGGACGAATCGCTCGCCGAATACAAAGAGAAGGTAAAGATGCCGGTTCCCGAGGCTCTGGAGGCTGCCAGGGAGGAATTGAACGGCCACTTGAAGTTGGCGGAGGGCAAACTCGATGCCGCTCTCAAAAAATTGGAACAGGCGGCCACCCTAGAACGGCGCATGATCTATTCCGAGCCACCCTATTATCCGCGGCCTGTCCTCGAAGTAATTGGCCAAGTGGCGTTGAAGAACGGCCGGTTGACCGAAGCGGAATCTGCATTCAAGCGGGCCTTGGAACAATATCCGGGAAGTTTTCGTGCCCAGGCTGGATTGCGCGCAACCATGGATAGCAGGGACCACAAATCGACCGCAGCCGTCGGGGGATTTTAGGAGCCGAATTTAAGAACCGGTGAGCACTCGGAGGAAGATGCTCACCGGTCGGCAACTGAGCTGCTTTCGCGAATCAAAGTTGCCTAACTCAAGACGCTCCTTCGGAACGAAGGGGATAATCCGGGCTGTTCACTCTGTAAGACGCTCCCAAACTAGTAAAGGTTGCATCATCCGGAAGCCGCCTGGACCCTGCTGGGGCCCCATGAGACCGGCTCAACCCTCCCCACTATAAAGAGATACGACGAAGCGCTAATTACCAGGTTAACGCAAACCCAGACAAAGGCAAAGTAAAACGAGCCGGTTCTTTCGACAATGAACCCAGTCACGACGGGCGCCGCGATGCCGGCCAGATTGCCGGCGCAGTTCTGGATTCCGGTCCATTTTCCGGCTGCCACCGCGCCTGCCAGCGTCTGTGTGACGGCCCAAAGATTGCCGCTATACAACCCGTAAATGAACGCTGCCAGAATCAGGAGGGACATGGCTGCCAGTTGATCCGCCACGATCACGGCGGGCAGCAGAAAAACGGCGCAACCTGTCATTCCCCCTACTACAAATGTCTTGCGCACTAGTGTGGGACTGGCGCCCCGCCGAATCCATGCATCGGAGAGGAAGCCTCCTACGGTGGCGCCGGCTGCCGTGGCGCAGAAAGGAAGCCAACCCGTCAGGGCCATCATGCGGGTGGAATAGTGGCGCTCCATCAGCAGGTACTGGGGTAACCAAGTCAGCATAAAGTACCACGCGTAGTTGGAGCAGAACAAACCGACTAGCGTGCCCCATGCATCTTTTTTCGCGAGAATGTCGAAAAATCCCGGACCTTCGTAGCGGGCGCGCATGCTGGAAACCGAGACGATTTTCGGGGCTGCGATGAACCAGGGGACCAGCCATAGTAAGCTCACGACTCCGATCGACAGAAAAACCATGCGCCAGCCGTAGCGTACCAGGATCAAGCCCCCTACGATCATGCCGGCGGCCGGTCCGAGCTTGCATCCGGCATCGATCAGGCCGTTGGCCACACCGCGCTGGCGCTCCGGAAAACACGCCGCAATTATTTTCGAACAGGAGGGATAGGCCACCGACTCGCCTATCCCGAGCAGTAGGCGAAGAATAAACAGAGCGGCGAAGCCCTTGGCAATGCCAGTAAGCGCGGTGGCCGTCGACCAGATGGCGAAGCCGGCGGCAAAAACCAGCAGAACATTATAGCGATCGATGAGCCAGCCGGAGATGAGCTGAAAGCCGGCGTAGGTCCAGAAGAACGCAGAGAGCAGGAATCCCAATTCGTGAGGTTTGAGATCCAGCTCCTGGCTCAGAGCAACGCCAGTAACGGAGAGAATGCCTCGATCGACGTAGTTGATGGCAACCGAGAAAACCAGAAGGATGAGGACAAACCATTCCAGGCGCGAAACCACTCGGGCGGGCGCGGTTGCGGGGATAGCCACGGGTTGAGTCTAGCACTGTCCGGGAGATCCGATCGTCGTCACACAACTGCTTGACGAAGGCGGGTGGCCAGTTGAGCTAGCCGACCTGCCGGTTGGAAGTAGTCTTGAATCAGAGACCTACCGCTTCGGGAACGAGGAACCAGAAACGAGAAACCAGAAACCGGTGTTATTGCATCGGCGAGCAGCAGGGCGTCCGCACCGGCTTCGGCTCCATCAGTTCCGATCGCGTCAGATTCGGATCATAGAGGTTCAGTTGCCACTTGCCGTCGCGGCCGATCTGGGGCTTCTCCATATGCATACCTCGTTCTGAAAGAGTTTTGTAGCCGGCTTCGACGTTGGGAACTCCGAGCGCCAAGTGGTGCATGACGCCCAAGGTCCGCGGAGAAGGATTGTGGACGTTGAGCATGTATTCCAGCCAATCGGTGCCTTCTGGAACGCGCATGTCCACCCAATCCGTGCGGTCGTCTTTCATGCCGCCGTGCCACGTCTCGCGGAAGCCGAGGATCTCCTTGTAGAACCGGTCGGCCGCATCGCGATCGGTCACTGTCACGCCGACGTGAATCATATGGTTCGAGATGCGTGTATCCGGCATGAACTTTCCAAAGTTGGTTGAGTGCAACGATCCCGGCAGGTATTGGACGAACTCCACGTTATGGCCGTCCGGATCCTTAATCATGAAGCTTAAGTTTCCATCCCGGCCCGGATGAATCGCATCCGGGACCTTCACGCCGTGGCTGGCCAAGTAATCGCGCAGTTGCCGGGCATCCGAAGTTTCGAACGCGATGTGCGAAAGCCGGTCCTCTGTTTCACTCTTGAGCTCCGGAAACACTTCAATATACTGATGATCGTTTACCTTGAAATAGGTCAGCAGCAGCCCGCCGGTGGGTTTATCGAGGGTGAATGGTTCCGCAAAGCCTAGATCGCGTCCGTAGAAATTCCGCGCGGCGGCGAGATCGTTGGTCTTCAAACCAATGTGCGCTACGCCGACGATATCGGGGCGCTTTACGCCTCCACTTTGTGCGAGAGCGTAAGACGACAAAGCTGTGATGGCGGCAGCATAGCAAGCCAACCTATAGTGGTTCATTTGCAATTAGTATAAGTCACCGACTCACTCAGCCTGCGTGAAGAATTCAAAAAGCACCGGTCGCTCACGCTCAGTCTCCGAAGCTGTGAAAAAATCAGCCGAGGTACCGGCTCCCTCACGGTCGCGGTTCGGTAACACTCTCTGAACATCAGACATTTATTCCGAGCCGCGAGCGTAAGCGACCGGTGCTTGTGATTTTTTCACGGATTCTCGGTGACTGAATAAGCTTTACTGAGGGGCCGGCGGCCGGTCACTCGGATGGCTTCGCCCGCGGTCCGCCGCGATGATTACTTGCATATCGCTGGCCAGCCGGACCACTTGCTGGACGATGGTCTTGCGAAACGCCGACGGCCATTGGCTTTGCCGCGGCCGGGCCAGAAACAAGTGAGTCACGCCATTGAGCCGCGCGAATTCCACTAGCGTTTTAGCCACGTCGCTACCTTGCAACATACGGGCCTCAATATGCAGGTTACGCGCGAAATTCAAGTGTCGTTCCAGGGCCTCACGCTCCGCGGCGTCGCGCGATTCGCTACCCGCCGAGATAGCCACGGCGAAGCAGTCCGCATGCAGATAATCCGCTACGCGTTTTCCGCGGCGGATCAGCATAACTGTCGAGGGGTCGCCAGTAACATGGATCAGAATCCGGTCGCTGGTTCGCGGCGTTGCGCTGGGGTCGGCTTCGTCCCCGTTTATAGGCGCGGCTAGAAAGCCGGGCGACTCATAATCCACCTGCCGGATTTCCACTTCGTGCGCGGTCTGCCGCAGAGCCAGCTCACGTAAAGCCACCAGCGTGGATTCCTGAAAGAAGTTCTCGATGGCTTTTTGCGCCTTTTCCGGCGAGTAGACCACGCCTCGAGCCAGGCGATTGAGCAACGCGCGCGGCGTCAGATCCACCATCACAACCTGATCGGCCTGCTGCATCACCCAATCCGGAATGGTTTCCCGGACGCGTATTCCCGTGATCTGCCAAACCTGGTCGTTCAGACTCTCCAGGTGCTGGATGTTCATGGTGGTGAGCACGTCAATTCCGGCTTCGAGCAAAGCCTGCACGTCCTGCCAGCGCTTGACGCGCGTGGATCCCGGCACGTTGGTGTGGGGAAACTCGTCCACCACGCAGACCTCCGGATGCCGCGCGAGAATTGCATTGGTGTCCATTTCTTCGAACACCGTTCCGCGATAATCGATTCTCCGCCGCGGGATGTTTTCCAAGCCATCGGTTCTCGCGATGGTGTCTTTTCGACCGTGTGGCTCAAAGTAGCCGATGACAATATCGCGGCCCTGCCGTTTCATCTCCTGGGCCTCTTCCAGCATTTGGTAGGTCTTACCAACACCCGCGGCATAGCCGAGGTAGATCTTGAGTTTTCCGGACGGTTGGCGCTCTGCCATGTGTTAATGAGGAAACACGCGCACGTCGATGTCGTTGGCGCCGCGAATCAAGCGATCCAGAGGAGTGCCGGTAAGCCGTTCCCACCATTTCTCGCGGGCGCTATGACCCACGAAGATTTGTGTGATGCCACGCTCGCGAGCAAAATCGAGGATGGTGTCGATGGGGTCTTCTCCATCTAGAAGCTCGACGTGAGCCTGGGCGTCGCGCGCGATGGCCAGGTTTCGATCGAGCGCCGCTTGATCGTCGGCGGAAATTTCGGGTTGGCTCACATAAGCCACCGTCAGGTCGCCGTGAAAACGCTCGGCGTTGCGCCGTCCGCTCTCGATCATGGCGGCCGCGTTGGCCCGGGGCGTAACACACACTAGGATCCGCTCTTGCGCTCCAAAAGTCTGCGTGATTCCGTTGCGCTGCAGGTAGGCTTCCAGTTGGCGGTCCACTACGTCGGCGGCCAGCAATAGTGCGATCTCGCGAAGTTCAGAGAGCTTTTGCGCCTCACTCGACCCTTCGTCTCCATTTTGAGGGTCGCCGGTGCGCGTCATGCACATTTCAGGGGGCGCATCCACTATCACCACCTCGTCGGCGGAATGCAGGAAGCTCAGGGGAACGGTCTGCTTCACGCTTTTGTGCGTAATCTTTTCGACGCGCACGCGCAGTTCGTCGATGTATTGAATATTGACTGAGGAGATCACTGAGATCCCCGCCTCCAGCAGTTCCTCTACGTCTTGCCACCGGCTAGGGTTTTTTGAACCCGGCGGATTATCGTAGGCCATCCCATCCACCAGGCACACCGCGGGATGCCGGGCGAGGATGGCCTCCAGATCCATTACTGGGACGCCATCGATGTTCTTCAATGGGATGACTTTCAGATTGCTCAGCAACGCATCGGTCTCAGGCGACGTCTTGGGCTGGATGGCGCCGACCACTACATCTTGGCCGCGCTCGTAGCGCCGCCGCCCTTCGTCCAACATGCGAAAAGACTTTCCCACCCCGGAGGCATAGCCGAGGAACACTTTCAGCTTGCCTCTGCGCTCGTAAATTTCTTCCGCCTGGGCTTGCTGCAGGAGTTCTTCGGGAGTGCGTTTGCGGGGAACCGTTGCTGGCATTGGTGTACGTTACTATTATTGAACGAACGAGCAACCCGTTTCTGGTTTCTCGTTTCTGGTTCGCGAACCTGAGTGAGCGAGCCGTGGATAGGGCAGTACGGAGGAACGCTGTTGCCTTTGATTGGATTTCGTTGTGATGGCTCCCTATACCGTCAGCTTTTCCAAAGTCTCCAAGCGTCCCCGAATTTCCTTTATTTCCTCTTTGCGTAATTTTTCCGCGCAGCCGGCCACGATGCGCTGACCCCGGCTCGTCAGCAGCCGGCGGAAGTGCGGATCGGTGGTGGTGGCAGCTATATCGCCCAGGGCGCGCAGCATCCGCAGGCTCACTGCGACATCCGTTTTCGAATACATGCGGATTTGCTCGAAGGCGGAATCCAACAATTTCTCGAACCCAATCCAGGCGATGCTTACCCGCAGGAGGCCCGGTGGGTCGTACAGTTCGGACGCCGGTGGCTCGCGCGATGCGAAGCGGATCAGGATGCGGCTCAATTGATCCACGCAACTTATGGCGGTGCTGGGATCGTTCACCGCGGGAGAGATCGCCTTCAATGCGATATCCACGATTTGCAGAACGCCGAATTCCACATCCTGCTGCAAGGTGCGGGACGGGCCCAGATCGAACGCCCCTCGAAACGCCTCAGTTCCTGCAGCAGGCAGCCGGTCTCCCTTGGACACCAGCACCAGCGGAATGCCGGCTGGAACGAAGTGGCCCACGCGCCGGGGGACGCGCGCCTTCACACGATACAACTTCGCCAGCGCAACCAAGCGCTTCGTGTCGATGAACCGAATGTATCCGGATACATCGTTGAGCACCGGAGTCTCGAAGGTGTACCCGCGCAGCGGATCATCC
Source organism: Bryobacteraceae bacterium (assembly GCA_036008345.1). Lineage (GTDB taxonomy): Bacteria > Acidobacteriota > Terriglobia > Bryobacterales > Bryobacteraceae > Palsa-89. Next base: position 29,780 of record DASYNU010000204.1, on the reverse strand, counting down.
TCGGCCAAATGCTGCAGCCGATGGGGAAAGGGCATCATTTGATCGATCATGGCGTCCGTTTCAGACGCGATCTTGTCCACAATCTGGTTAACGCTGATGGCTTGCGAGATATGGTGAATGAAAAAGAGCAGCCAGCAGACACAGGCGAAGGCCAGCAGCATGGCGCCCAGGACCGTGGCGACCGGTGCGAAAGGCTTGGGCAGGGAGCGCGCCGCGGGAAGCGCAGCCATGCAGTACGAAAAAGTGCCGAGGAAAATGCCCAGCGTCCATTGGGTTACGCGATCCCGGGCAAAGCTGAGAATGATTCGCGGCGAGAACTGCATGGATGCCAGCGTGAGCGTCATCAGCAGAATGGCGAAAACGATGGACACCACGGTCATGATGGATGCCGCGATGCCGGCGAGAATTACTTGCGCTACTTGCGGATCCGCGTGCGAGGGGAACAGCGCTTTTGGCACCCAGGCGCTGACGCCGGGTGATGTTTCTTCCATCCACGATAGCAACGTGCCGGCGGCTCCCAGCGCCAGCGCGATGATTAGCGGCCGGACCAGGAATCCGCCGCGCAGGTTGTACATGGCGCGGCGGAGCAATAATGTGATGCGTTCGTTCATGAGCCGGCGTCGTTCAGTGATTGTAGCCCGAGAAGGGGTGAAGAAGCCGGTGAAAAATCAAAAGCACCGGTCGCTTACGCTCGCGGTTCGGTAACGATCACTGGTAGCCGAACCGCGACCGTGAGTGTGAGAATCCGTGAAAAATCGGTTCGCAGGCGAAAGCGCCTGCGCCACAGTGGGGCAGACGCTTTCGTCCGCCAACCCCGCGCTCATGCCGATTTTTTCACACTTGATCCGTTAAGTTGAACCGGTATCCCACCCAAGGCTCCGTCAGGATGTATTGCGGTTTCTCCGGATGCGGCTCGATCTTGCGGCGCAATTGTTTGACGAACACCCGGAGATATTCCACCTGCTCACCATAATCCGGTCCCCAGACCGCCTGCAACAGCTCGCGGTGAGGTATGGCTTTGTTCGGATGCAACACCAGATAACGCAGCAACTCGAACTCTTTCGGCGTGAGGCGCACTTCGTTTCCGCCCACAATAGCCTTGCGGGTTTGAAAATCGATCTCGACATTATCGATGCTAATCCGCTGCGGTCCGGCTTCCGGGGAAAGGGGCATCCGGCGGAGCGCCGCGCGAATGCGCGCCAACAGCTCCGGCATGCTGAACGGCTTGGTGATGAAATCGTCGGCGCCGGCGTCGAGAGCTTGCACCTTGTCTCGTTCCGCATTGCGGATGGTGAGCATAATGATGGCCATGTCGGAGGAAGAGCGCACCTGGCGGCAGGTCTCAAGGCCCCCCATTCCCGGCAGGTTCCAATCCAGCAGCGCCAGATCGTAGCGGCTGGCGCGCAGTTTTTCCAGCGCCTCCTCGCCGGTGCGGGCATCCTCCACTTCATAGCCTTCGCCGGTCAAGGTCATTCTCATAACTCGCCGGATTTGCGGCTCGTCATCCACCACTAGGATTCTTCCAGCGCTCATAACGATACCGTGTGGTGCCTAGATGTCACTTAGTTCTCCCAGAATCCAGCCGAGCGGGAGTGACCTGCCGGGCCGCATAAAACCATTGTTCGTCCGCCATTTGCGACAACCTGGTCATAACGCATCTGGCAGGGCACGGCCCTGCCCCACTGGGACCCAATTCCTGGAAGTTGGAAACTGAGCGCGATTGGGATGCTGTCCTTTTCATGCCGATTCCTTCGCCGCGGATGGAAGAGAGAATTGAAATGTGGATCCTTCCCCCGGCTTGCTATCTACCCATATCTCACCACCGTGGGCGTGAATAATCTCGCGGGCGATTACCAATCCGAGTCCAGCGCCAGGGATTTGATGACGCGAAGCTTCCGCGCGATAGAACTTTTCGAAAATTCGGCTCTGCTCGGCTTCCGGGATGCCGGGTCCGCGGTCGGACACGCTCACAATCACGCGGCCATCTTTCGCTTCCGCCGCCAAGGACACCGGAGAGCCTGCCGGCGAGTACTTGAGCGCATTGTCGACCAGCTGCCGCAGGGCCACTTCAATCAGCTCGCCGTCTACCCACACTCGTGGCAGACCCGCGGCGATATTCACCTGGACTTTTCGGTCCTCCACGACTGTTCGAAGTTTGTTCAGGACCGATTCCACTAACTCTTGTAATGCATGGCTGTCCCTTCTGAGGACTACTCGGCCTGCCTCAATGCGTGCCATCTGGATGGCCTCGGTTACCAGCACGCTCAGACGGTCCGTCTCCTCGTCCACGATGGAGAGCAGTTCGCGTTGCTGTTCCGGCTTTAGCGCGTTACTTGAAAGTAGCGCCGTGCTGGCTGCTTTGATGGAGGTCAAGGGCGTCTTGAACTCGTGGGCCAGTGCGTCCAACAAGGTAGATTTCAATTCGTCGCTCTGGCGCGCGGCTTCGGCTTTACTCGCGGCGTCCTGCACTCGCAAGCGTTCCAATCCAATCGCCACCAGATTACTGAGCCCTTGCAGGGCTGAATCCGATAGCGCCACGCCGTGGATTCCCAAGCTTCCAATAGGCCGCGCGCCCAACCGGACGGAGGTGACCACGGTGCGCGCCGCCTGGTCGCGAAAAAGCGTTCCTTCGATGGCAGCTTGCCGGAGCCGGCCGTCTGAATCCGCGAAATCCTCGGGGCCAGCGCGGAAGAACTCGCCCGATTCGCGATCGTAGAGCGCCACTGCTTCCGCCGCGAAGCTCTGTGCAATTTGCATGGCTAGTTGCTTCGGCACCGGCAGCGAGGGCTCAATCAAGAGGATGGACCGGCTCAGCGCGTACAGCTTCTCCATCTCCCGTTGCCGGTCCATGGCTTCCAACGTGCGTTTCTTCGCCTGCGTGGAGAAATGGCTCGCGGTGATAGAGGTTGCCAGAAACGCGATCAATGCCACCCAGTTTTGTGGGTCGGCTACGGTGAAGGTGCGAATGGGCGGAAGAAAGAAATAGTTGAAGCATCCCACCGCCGTGAATGAACCCACCAGCGCTTCGGTAAGTCCCCAGCGCGCCGCGATGAAAAGGATGGCCACCAGATACACAAAACCCACGGTGGTGGCGTTTACGGGAATTACTCGAAAACACACTGCGGTGATGGCGGCAATGATTACTACGACGATCGCGATACGAAGCGCGAGCTTTGTCCACCACACCGAACCAGCGTAACAAAGGGTGGTTGGCCGAAGTCGTATAGTCTGAATTACTGATGGATCGCAGGGACTTCTTCCTTCTGGCCGCCGGGTTCTCGTCTCGAAAAGTCGAGTCTTTGAAACCTATCGTGATCAGCGTGAATTTGATGTTCGATCACGGAGCGCATTCGGGCAAAGGTTTAGCCGAAGGCGAACTGGCTTTGTTCAAGCGCTATCAGGAGAAGGCGCGGCGCGAATACGCCATCAGTGGCATCTTTTTCGAGGTTAGCGTAACGGAGGGAGCCTATCTTCGCCAGCAAGGGTATTCAGAGATCCCCGAGAAGTTTCTCGCACCGAAAATGATCAACCTCTTCGTCACCGATGCGCTTGGATACGACATTGACCGGGATCGCACCGGCGGACAATCCATAGGGCCACGTCCGCGCCGGCCGGGAATTGCACCAGATCCGTACTATAAGATCTTTTTGGGCTTGAGGGACGCTGGTGAAAAAGTGCTGCCTCATGAATACGCGCATCATTTCGCTCTGGACACGCGGCGTCAACCAACCGTTATGCGGAACTCCTGGGCCGATCTACGGAACGATTACTGGCTCTGGCGGCAGCGTCACGGCATTCCGATTGTGGACTTTCGCGCTTGCGCGAATTCCGAGTGGGCCAGGACGCAGGAAACTCCGCCGACGGCTCAGGCAGCCCCCAGTCCCTAGCCCCGGGCAGCCTGTTAACATGGAAAAGAATGCCTGCCACTCAGGAAGCGGGAATTTTCGACGAATCAGCTCTGGTTGCCAAAGCCCGCGAGGGCGATCTTGCGGCTTTCAACGAGCTGGTAAACAGCTACTCACGCAAAATCTTCCGCCTGGCGAAACACATCACCCAGAATGACGAGGACGCTGAAGACGTCCTGCAGGAGACTTTTCTCAAGGCCTTCGAGCACTTAGGGGATTTCCAGGGACAATCCAAGTTCTATACCTGGATCGTTCGTATCGCAGTGAACGAATCCTTGATGAAGCTCCGGAAGCGCAAGTCGGATCGCAGCGTACCTTTGGACGAACCAGTGGATACCGGCGAGGATACGGTGGTCCGGGAGATCGCGGTTTGGGACGAAAACCCGGAGCAACAGTACTCCCGCGAGGAACTAGGGCAGATTTTGGACGAAGCGGTCCAAGGTCTACGCCCAGCTTTCCGAACCGTTTTTGTGCTTCGAGACATCGAAGAACTGAGCACCGAAGAGACGGCCGAGGCCTTGGGGATCTCGGTTCCAGCGGTGAAAAGCCGGCTGCTACGAGCGCGGCTGCAGCTTCGCGAGAAGCTGACGCGTTTCTTCAAGCGGAAGGGGGACGACGTTTTTGCTTACATGTAAGGAGTTCCTTCAGGAACTCAACGATTATCTCGATGAGACTGGGGACATCGAGCTCCGCCGCCGGATTGAGTCGCACATCACGCAATGCCCGAATTGTTTCGTGATTCTTGACACTACCAAGAAAACAATTCAGGTGTACAAAGGTGTGCTGCCTCAGACCTTGCCTCCTGACGTTCACTCCCGCTTGTTAAAGGCAGTGGAGCGGAAGAGCACTGAGAGGAAATTGCGCGCGGGTCTGCCTGGCGTCCAGCACTAAGCGCTGGCCAACTCAAGGCCGCTTGCGGTCTCCAAGCTGGCGGCGCTGAAGCCATGCCGCTGCAGTGTCTGGCGGACCTCCTCTACTCGGGCCGAGTAAGCCGGGAACTCCACTGTAACTTGAGCCGGCCGGTGATAAAGTTGAGGATTTACGGGGAAATCCAGTCCCGCCAGTGCTTCCAGCAGATCTTCCAACAATCGGGGTTCAACCGCGACCCGCAGCAACACCAGCTCACCTTCCTGGCCAAATAATGCCGCAGCCGCGTGGCTTCGCCGGGTGGTCATAGAGAAAAAGCTCCTCTCGAGTGACCCGGTCCAAATAAAAAGCCCCTGGGCGTGTGCCACAGGGGTTTAGTTTCGTGAAGACCGACTCACCTTTAGCACTTTTTATCGTGGTTGCAATTAGCGAGCCCCGCCTTGCGGCAAAGCCTTTAAATCAATCCACGTTGCGACCCCAGAATATCATCGTAGCGGGGTGATTGCAATAGGCATCTGCGAAGCTCCGTGGTTGCGCTGTAACTGCTTGTATGCCAGTAACTTAGTTGGCTGGTAGCTGGTTGCAGAGCAGCTCAAACTTCCGGCGTTGTTCAGGCGTGAGCATTTGGATAATCCGGTTTTTTCCAGTGGCTCGCATGTCCTCAATTTGGGTCTCCAGATCTTCGTGATACTTTACGAAATCATCCAAAATGGTTTTCAGCCGGTCGGATTGCTCGGGGGTGAGATTTAGTTCCGTCTTGAGCTTGTCGTAAGAGAAAAGCTGGGCGCCGGTATCCTTCCAATATGGCGCCGCGCCGCGGTGCAACTTGGTATGCAGGCTGGTACGCATCGCCAGAGCTCCCGCCAATGCCCCGCACAGGAAGATCAGCAGCAGCAAAGCCAGGATGCGGGGATTCTGCCACGAAGCGCGATCGGCCGCGACCATATCGCTCATTCGTGGTAGGCGGCCAGATTTACTAACACCGCATCACGTTGCCGTTGCTGCTGAAGGCCGTCCTGTTCGGCCGATGCCGCAGACGGCTCCCCAGTGAAGACCACGTCCGTCGACGCAACCTGGGGTTCAATGCTTTCGGTAGTCACCAGATAGGTGCCCAGAAGCATCACCATGACGGCGGATGCCACCGCCAGGCGCCGGCCGAAATTGGGGCGCAGTAACGCCGACCAGATGGAAAAGCGGCCTTCCTGCTCTATCTTGTCCATGACGCGGGCATAGAAACCCGCGCGCGGATCCAGATCGCCCTTCGGCTGCAGCAGCCGCAACATTTCCGCCTGTCCCTGATACAGGCGAAGCTCGGCCGCGCAATCCTTGCACATTTCGAGATGCTGATGAAACTCTTGCGGAACCTGCCGGGTGGAACCCTTTAGAAATTCCTCAAGGTTGTCCCTGATTGGTTGATGCATAGCTTCTTCCCTCAAATGACTGCCAACTTCGAATTTTGCGGATCTGCTTGTCCGCTTTTCTAAAATTACCTGATCCAAACTCTCTGATACGTTGTATCACATTACACGATCATTTGGCCGGGCGTTTGGCCGGGCGCGCGTTTCAACCTCTGCGACGCTTTCACCAACTTTTGCCGGGCCCGGAACAACTTCACTTTGATGGTGTTCTCGTTCATTCCGGTCATCTGGGCCAACTCCTCCACCGAGTGCCCCTCTACTTCTTTGAGCAGCAGCAGGCTGCGGTCTTCCGGCGACAGTTTTCCGAGAAGCTTTACTACCAGATCGCGTTGCGCAAGTTGTGTGTCTACCGCCGGCTTCTGGTCAATGGCCGCATCGGTATTCTGCATCCGCTGGGCATCTTCTTCCGAAAAATCGCTTTCGTAAACCAGCTTGCGCACCCTCTTCTTGCGCAAGTAGTCGTAGCATTCGTTTACAGTGATCTTGTAGATCCAGGTGAGCAGGGAACTGCGGAAATCGAAATTCTTGATCGAGAAATAGATCTTCGAGAACACCTGCTGGGCAATATCTTCCGCGTCGTTATGATTACGCAGGATTCCGAATATGATGGAGAACACCTTGGCCTGATACCGCTCCACGATCTCCCGGAAAGCGAGCTCGTCCCTGGCTTGCACCCGGCGGACCAGCGCTGCCTCTTCAGTATTCCGATGGTCCACTCTGGTCTTGACCCGAGGCTCGGTTGCCGATACCGGAAAGGGGAGTACGTCCGCCAAACCCTTCATACATCCTGGGAGACGTACCCCAACGGTCTGCGGTTGCAAGCGCTTGGCACCGATTTTGGGTCCTCCTGGCGGGGTGCTGCATCCTAAGTCGGAGTTTAGCATCGAACTAGTAGGCTGGGTGACGGCATTCCTTTGGGCTTGCCAGCGGATGGCCTTCGAGTGATAATGAAATTTCGGGGAAAGTTCCTACAGGAGAGGATTTTAACGCCATGGTGCAATTGACTGAGACCGCCGTAACGAAAGTTCGGGAGATCCTAGACACGCAGGATCCTAAGCCCAGCGGGCTGCGGATCGCTGTGGTGGGTGGTGGTTGTTCCGGATTCAGCTATTCGATGGCCTTCGAGAATACGCCGAATATGCTGGATAAAACCTACACTTTCGACGGTCTCAAGGTCTTTATCGACCAGGCCAGCCTGCTGTATTTGGACGGCGTCCAGGTGGACTACGTCGAGACCATGGAAGGCTCCGGCTTCAAGTTCAACAATCCCAACGTGAAGAACACCTGCGGATGCGGGAGTTCTTTCAGCGTTTAAGCGGCTGCAAGGATTGAAGAGAACCAGGGCGTCGCGAGGGTGCAACCTCCGGCGCTTTTTTCGCGTCCGGACCCTGAAACAGGGACATTAAAATACATTCATGAGTCTCGACGCCCTTCTGACTGAGCAGCTCAATCCCGCGTCTCGCGACATTGACACGAAGCCGACGGCCGAGATTCTTCGGATCATGAATGACGAGGACGGGAAGATTGCGTCTGCGGTGGCTTCCCAAATTTCGCCGATTGCAAAGGCCGTGGACCGCATCGTCGAGGTGCTGCGGCAGGGAGGGCGGTTATTCTATATCGGAGCGGGGACCAGCGGCCGGCTGGGGGTGTTGGACGCCGCTGAGTGCCCCCCTACCTTCAATGTGGCCCCGGACCTGGTGCAGGGAATCATGGCGGGCGGGGACGCGGCGCTTGCCAAGCCCACTGAAGCAACCGAGGATGATCCTGAAACCGGAAAGGGCGATCTTGAGCGCCGCGGATTCACCGCCCGCGACGCATTGGTAGGCATTGCTGCGAGCGGCCGAACTCCCTACGTTCTAGGTGCGGTGGCAATGGCGCGCGCGCTGGGGGCGCTTACGATAGGAATCAGTTGTACGCCCGATTCCGAGCTGGCTCGTGTCGTGGAGATCGCCATTACGCCGCTGTGTGGTCCTGAAGTGATTGCCGGTTCGACGCGCTTGAAGGCCGGAACAGCCACCAAGCTGGTGCTCAACATGATCAGTACGGCGGTGATGATCCGGTTGGGCCATGTGTACGGGAATCTGATGGTGAACGTAGCGCCACGCAACAGAAAGCTGGAGGATCGGGCCCGGCGTATCATCGCCCAATCGGCATCCGTGAGTCCCGAGCGCGCGGGTGAGTTGTTGAAACACGCCAACGGCAACGTCAAAACGGCGATTGTGATGGCGCGGCTCGCCATTGATCGGGCGGAAGCGGAGGCCAAGCTGGCCGGGGCGGGTGGGCGTATTGCGGAGGCATTGAAGACGTAGTATGGACAAGTTCCGGATTCAGGGTGGCACACCGCTAGATGGGCGCATCGCGATCAGCGGAGCGAAGAATTCCGCGCTGCCCGCGCTGGCCGCATGCCTGCTCACCGACGAACCGGTAACATTGGAGCGGATTCCGCCGGTGCGCGATATCCGCACCATGATCCAGTTGTTGGAGCATACTGGCGCGCAGGTGGATGTGGATGGCGAGTTAGTGACCGTGCGGGCGGAAAAGCTGGAGCGGCCGGAGGCGCCCTACGACCTGGTGAAAACCATGCGCGCCTCGAGCCTTGTGCTTGGACCATTGGTCGCACGCACGGGCACGGCTCGTGTTTCTATGCCAGGCGGATGCGCCATCGGAGCTCGGCCTATCAACCTGCACGTTTCGGCGCTGGAGCACTTGGGCGCTGAAATCAGCCAGTCACACGGCTATGTGGAAGCAGCGGCGCCCCGGGGCCTCAAAGGAGGTCTGGTGCAGTTTGATCGCATCACCGTCACCGGGACCGAGGACGTACTGATGGCTGCTGTTCTAGCCCAGGGCGAAACCGTAATCGGAAATGCGGCTCGCGAACCGGAAGTGCAAGATCTGGCGGAGTTGTTGAACAAGATGGGTGCGCGGATTGAAGGCGCCGGAACCTCCACCATCCGCGTGCAAGGCGTCCACCGGCTGCACAGTGCTAAGCACACAATTATTGCCGATCGCATTGAAGCCGGCACTTTTCTGATTGCCGGGGCGATGACGCGCGGCGATCTGGTGATTGATAATTGTGTCCCTCAGCACCTGGATGCTCTGGCCGCAAAGCTGCGGCAGGCAGGCGCCGAGGTTTTGCCCGTTGGTTCGAGCGCGCTTCGAGTGCGCGCGTCATCCAGGTTGCGCGCTACCGATATCACCACCGAAGAGTATCCCGGATTTGCCACCGATCTGCAGGCACAGTATATGGCGATGCTGACGTTGGCGGAGGGTATTTCGTTCGTTACCGAAACTATTTTCGAAAACCGGTTCATGCATACGCAGGAACTGGGGCGCATGAGTGCAAATATCCGCGTGGAGGGGCGGCAAGCCATTGTGGCGGGGGTGGCCGAGCTGACGGGCGCGCAAGTGATCGCCTCCGATCTGCGCGCTAGTGCGTCGCTAGTCCTGGCCGGCCTGGTGGCGCGCGGCGAAACCGTGGTGGATCGGGTGTATCACATTGATCGCGGCTATGAGAGAATCGAAGAAAAACTGGCGCGCGTGGGCGCGCGGATCCAGCGGGAGGGTTGAACATGAGCGCACCGAAAGCACACAGTCCTGGGTTTCTGGCTTTGGTAAATGACGCCAAATCGCGCATACGCGAGATCGATATTGAGCAATACCAGCGGATGGTTTCCTCAGGCGACAAGCATTTGCTGATCGACGTTCGCGAAGACGGCGAATGGTCGGCCGGTCACGCGGCCGGGTCGCTGCATCTGGGGAAGGGAATTATCGAGCGTGACATTGAATCCAAGGTGCCGGACAAGGCGACCACTCTAGTGCTGTACTGTGGGGGAGGATTCCGATCGGCCCTGGCTGGCGATGCGCTGCGCAGGATGGGATATACGGGTGTTATCTCGCTGGATGGCGGGTGGCGGGCCTATCAGGGTTCCGGGTTGCCGGTGGAGAAGTAACTCTAGAACTGCCAAACTATCTTCAGAACTGCCAAACCATCTTCAGAACTGCCAAACCATGGTCACGCATAGATAGATGATCACGGCTAGTATAACCATCTCAATGAACTTCACCACTTTGGTGAACAATTCGTTCATGAATTCAAAGCGCAGGATCAGCGCGCAGCACATTCCCGCCAGGCTGAGCCACAGCGGCACACTGCCATCCACTGCGCGCATATAAATGACCAGGAAAACATAGTAAAAGATCGGGACGTTGCTCTCGAGCCAGTTCTTGAGCCTGGTGTAGATGACGTACAGGGCCAAGGCGGCCATGAGGACGGTAGTTACACTGGCTGCGTTACTCATAGTGTTGGAGTGATCAGATCGACCAAAGCACGCTTAGCCCGCTGGCAGGCTCCACAAACATTGCTGCTCACGCAGCCGGTGTAGAACCGGCTCCGCGAGCAGCAAGGCAGGAGAACAGTCTTCAAACCAATACTTTCAGAAACTAAAGCTGATACCCGCCATGAGGGCGAAATCAGATAGCCAGCCGCCGATTTTCGAACCCAGCGCCGGGGCAATGACCTTATCCGGGAAGGGCGTCATGAAATCGTGAAGCTCCACTCGGAACTGAACATTGCTTGCGATCTGGAACTTGACACCGCCCCCAACCGCGATCAGAGGTTTGAACTGGCTGGTCTTGGTCAGCAGTGCTATGTCGGAAAGAGGCTGGAAGACCTGCTCCTTGCCGGTTCCTGAATAGTCTTTGATGCCGACTCCAGCCGTCACATAGGGACTCACGCGTGCTTCGTGGGAAGCGAAGCGTAGGACCGCGTCATAATGAATCGCGTTGGTCTGAGCTCCGCCGAAGCTCACGTTGGTGCCATCGGAGGACAGTTTAAGGTCTGAGTGCTCATAATCGTACCTGAGCTCACCGCCGAACTGCCCACTGGTATTGTTGCCCAGCCAAGCGCTTACGATGAAACCGCTGGCCAACTTGGCGGCAGCGTTCCCGGCGGGGTTGGTGAACGTTTGCGAGGTGTAGAAGTTGCCGCCGCCGGCGACGCCCACTTCCCAGTTTTGCGCGAACGCAGCGGGCGCGGTGGCCACGAGCGTCAAAAACATTACAGGCAGAAAATGTTTCATCATTGTCCTCATTCTACTCCACGATTTCGAAATTCCATCGATAGTTCGAGCTAGTCGACCACGCGTACGCCGACCGAAGTCGAGCTGCTGCCCTGGGTGATTACAAACGGTTCGTCTAAGCCCACAGGAACGCTGCCGGGTACCGAGACATTGATCTGATATACTCCGACCTCGCCCGGGGCCAGGCCGTAATAAAGCACGGGAAGGGATACGCCTCCCAGAGTTACAGTAGGCGCGGTGAGTGCGACGGCGAGCGGGTTCTTAGGCGCCGGCATCCCGCTGGGTACCGCAGGCGACGTAGCGCCCAGTCCGGTGGTATAAATCACCAACGCTTCGTTGGCCTTGCGGTGAATCGGGTGCGAGGCCGTGACAAGTCCTCCATCGTCATTGCGAATGATGGTGGGAACGGTCGTATTATTGGGTGCGGGTACGCGGAAGATGCTGGGAGCGTTGGGTTCCACCAGCAAATTGTAGTTGTCGCTGCTTCCGCCAGGCGTGCGCAGGATCAGCGTCACGTCTCCGACAGCCTCAAACGGCATCTGCGCGTTCACCTGAGTGGGAGACACAAACAGAATTGGCATGGGGAGCCCGTTCACGGTGAGACAACTATTGGCGAGTGCCGTGGGCACCGGCATTTCAGCGCTGGCCAGGTTGACCGGGCTCAGTTGGGTTCCAAACAAGGTGATCAGTCCGCCGGGTGCGATATTGCTGCTGAGATCGGCCGCGTTGACCACCGTGTTGATTTGCGGCGGAGCGACTGCGGCGTCGTAGTCGGGAGGCAGAATGGTGACGCCGGAGACGGTCAGGTTAACGATCGCGCTTTGATCCGGAAGCGGAGCGAGCGTCCGGGTGAACGCGGCCGTTGTGGTACCGAGTAACGGAGCTTCCACTATAGGCGTGGCCAGACTTGCCGTATTGCTGACGTTGGTCAGATCCAACCGTTCGATAATGCCTGGCGCAGTGCTCTGCACTCCGGCGGACGCAGCTGCGGCAGTGCTTCGGAAGGCTGCTGGATCGACAAATGCAAATCCGGACGCGGCGCCGGTCCCGGACTCAAACTGTGTGATCGGGACGCCGGAAGAATCCAGCAGATTATTTCCCACGACGTACAGGTTAAAGTTCGAAGCGGCATAGGCGCCGGACAGCGCTGTGAAGTCCTTGCGCGAAGTGGTGAATGTATCGCTATTCGCGTCGTACAACATAACGGTTCCGTCCGCGCCGGCCAAAAGAATCGACGAACCATTTGTCGAAGCGGTCAATACGGAGTTCAAAGGAACTGAGTTGGTGTAAACGCCCAGACTCGGAAGTTCGGAACTGGTGTTGGTTATCAGACTGATGCTGTGAACATTCGGGTTGCCGCCGCCGGCATCGCGCGTGACGGCTAGAATTGCATTCGACGAAGAGGCCACCGACTGGACATAGTCGCCATTGAACATCCGGACCGGCGAAACCGCCTGCAGAGTGTCCAGGTCAAAAACGTTCAGGTAGTGGGAGTTGTCACAACCAACCAACAGGTATTGCTGGTCGAAAGTGATTGCCATTCCCTTGGGCGTATTGCCGGTACGAAGCGTTGCAATCTGAGTATTGTTTTTTGAATTGAACACCAATACTTGATTCTGGTCCTGCCGAAGAACATAGTAACGGGCGCGGTTAATATTTGGATCCGGGACCAAGTCGACCAGCGTGCCGGGGATATCCACGAAGCTGCCGCGTTGATCGGGTTGACGCGAATTGATGAGCACTCGCACTGGCTGCGGCACGTTCACCGCCTGGCCGGACTGGATCTGCAGGGACGCGACCACGGTGCCCTGTTGATTCTGAAACACGTTGGGATCGACCGTGACTGTGATCGTGGCGGGCGTGATACCGGTCGCCGGACTCACGTTTAAACCCGTGGTGTTACTCGAAATGGAGAAGGCCGTGTTGTTGCCGCCCGGATCGACGATAGTCAGGCTTTGCGTAGCGACGTTCCGATCGCAGAAGTTGCCGCGGAAAACCATGTCCTGTTGAGTGGCGACTACCTGATGAGCCTGGTTCAATGCACCCACAGGCAGAACCATAACGCCGCTATCGGAAACACCGTACAGTGTGGAACCATCACTGGACAACACGCTGTTGCCTCCGAAATTCTCCGGTAGATTGAGCGTGTTGGTAACGGCCAGGTTATCGGAAGCCACGATTTGCATGGTCGGCGCCGGTAGCGTTCCCGGTGGCGGCATCTGGGCGTAAATAACATGGTGGGCTGAATCGATGGCCGAAGTGCCGACATTCAGGGCTCCCGAGATATTGGCAAACTGCGAGATATTGTAGAATTCGGTGTCCTTAAGGGTCCATCCAGCCGTGAAATAGCTTCCATCCTGGCTGATGCTGATGGCCCGCGGCCCGAGCGTCGGCGACGAGGTGTAGAGCCCGGAGGTCAGGGTTTGGGTCGCGACATCGTAGCGGAATAGCAGCGTGTCGCTGAATCCATAGATGACGGTGCCGTCAGCCGAGGCTCCTACCGTGGCGGCGACGATGTTCGGCGGGAAGCTCGCCGGGGGCTGAGGTAAAGTTTTGGCCACGACGCCCGCTATAGTCGAAAGTTCTGTGGTGGTTCCTGAAACGGGGTCGAGCAGCAGGAAGTCGGTGGTGGTGACCACCAGGGCCAGGCCATCAATACCGAAAGCTACGCCCAGCGGCGGACTGCCCAGAGCGAAGGTCTGTTTGGCGGAGGTGGTGAGGTCAATCACCGTCACCGCGTTGGTCGACGTCGCCGGCGGGGCCGCATTGCCGAAATGCGTGACCACCAGAAAATGGTCGTCAGGCGAGACAGCCAGCGAGCTGGGTTGAGCAGCCACGCTAATCGAGGTCTGGATCGCATTATTGGATAGCGACATGACGTCGATTCGATTTGCGGTGAAATTCGCGATATAGAGGACGCCGCGCGGTTGGTCGAGCGCCACGCCCGAGGCCTGCCCTCCAATCGGTACCACCGTGCCAAAGGTTCCGCCCCATGCCGCAGCGGCCAGCGTCGCGACCAGAGTACTCTTCCACCAATAAGACTTGCTCAGCATAAAAATTGACTCCCTGAAAACAAATTTCCAGCTTTTGCCGCCCCGCTACACTGCCTGGAGCACGGGGGGCGACCCTTCCGCGCCAGGATTCCTCTAACACATTGGACCAACCAAATCGGCCCAACCAAATCGGCCCAACCAAATCGGCCCGGGCCAAATCGGCCCAACCAAATCGGCCCAACGACGGAGCGCGGCGCCGAGCATTTTCGAGATGCTTTGCGGCGCGCGCCGTACGCTAAGCGCTCGTCACTCCTATTCCGCGCTCTTCTTGCGGCGCAAAACGATCAGCCCCAAAAACAGGACTGCGAGCACAGCGCAAACGATGCGAATCATCGAGCTATCCATCGTTTTTCTCCTTTCCGGCGAAATAATCTCCGCTACACGTTATTCATCATCGGCAGCAGCTGCCGCATAATGCGCATGACCACCGGCCCCACCGTCACCACGAACAACGAGGGCAGAATACAAAAGAAGATCGGAAACACCAGTTTGACGCCCAGCTTGGCGGCTTTTTCCTCCGCGATTTGCCGGGCTTGAACCCGCATGTAATCCGAATGGGCCCGCAAACTTTGAGCCACGCCGGTCCCAAACCGATCGGCCTGAATCAGTACCGCAACCAATTTCTTGAGATCGTCCACCGCCGTCCGGTCCGCCAGATTGCGCAGTGCTTCCGCCCGGCGTTTGCCTGCCTTCAGCTCCAGATTTACGATGGCCAGCTCCTCTGTAATCTCCGGGTGAGCCTGCTCCAGCTCCTTAGCCACCTGTAGAATCGCCTGATCGAGTCCCAGTCCCGACTCCACGCAAACCACCAGCAGGTCCAGAGCGTTGGCCAGTCCGCGATGGATCTGCTTCTGCCGTTTCTTCGCTACCATGCGTACGTATTCGTTGGGGCCAAAAAACCCGATGGCGACAGCCGCCACCATGGCCGCGAACTTGTTGCTCGAATCCATCGTTGAGTTGAGCAGCACCACTCCGGTGATGACCGGGATCAGAACTCCGAACAGCGCTTTGGCGCCATACAAAACTTTGAGCGCGTTCGGATTCCGATAACCGGCGCGGATCAACCTGCGCTGCATGACGGTGACGTCTTTGGGCGAGGCCGGCACCAGGTTCCCTAGGCGCTTCACGATGTCGTGAAAGACCAGGCTGGGATGCTTCGGGGTGGAGTCGTGCTGGCTGATTCCGGTGCCCGCCACGCGTTCCATGGCCTCTTTGGGTTTGACCCACAGCTTCATTCCCGCCAGCGACAGCGCGCCCGCGAGAAGCATAAAAAGTAAGCAGCTAAAAAGAAACATCATGGCTCAAACCTCAATCTTTACGATCTGCCGCATAATTGCATAGCCAATCAGCTGCAACACGATGGCGCAGGCCAGCATTATGTTGCCGACATCATCCAGGAAGAAGAATCGGACATAGTCGGGATTAACGTAGAACATGATCACTGCTACCCCAATAGGAATGCAGCTCAACGCCGCTCCGGTCATGCGTCCGTGGGCGCTGATAGCCCGGATTTTTCCGCGGAGTTTGAAGCGTTCGCGAATAACGTACGCCAGCTTGTCCAGAATCTCCGCCAGGTTGCCGCCGGTCCGCTTCTGTAGAAGTACCGCCGAAACGAAGAAGTGCACATCGAGCGATGGCACGCGCTTAGCCAGTTTTTGTAAAGCCACGTCCAGGGGCAAGCCCAGGTTGTGTTCTTCAAAAGTCCGCCGGAACTCTCCCGATAGAGGCTCTTGAAATTCGCGGTGAATCATCTCGAGCGAGACCGAAAACGCGTGACCGGCACGCATGGATCGGGCCACGAACTCCAGGCTATCGGGGAAAAGTTCTTCGAACCGCCGCATACGCGCGGTCCGCTTGCGCATCACGTACAGCAACGGAAGAGTCCCCGTCAGTAGAGCTGCTACGTACGCAAACTTCTGGAATTGGCCGGGCAGCAGCACCCAGGCCAGCGCCCATCCCGCCACGCATGCCACCAGGCAGGTGTTCACCAGCCGATGCGTACTCCAGCGCATTCCGGCCTGCTCGAGCATCTCCTGAAACTTCGTCTGGAGCTGGTACCGCTTCAGCAATCGCGTGGCCAGCAGGCCGCCCTTTTCCTCGGTTTGAATCAAGGACGCATTCTGGCCGGCGGTCTTGGTTTTCTTGGCCTTATTGGTTCCGAGCAGACGGCTCTTGAGCTTGTCCAGGTCGGAATGTCGAAACGCGTTCGAACACACCCACCAGATGACCAGTGCGCAAACCCAAACGGCGATGGCGATTATGACAAACATGGCTTCAAACCTCCAACACCTCGTCAAACAGATCGGCGCGCAGCCGGATTCCCGCCGCCAGCAGTTTTTCGTAGAACTTGGGACGAATGCCCGTGGCCGCAAAACGGCCCACCACGCGCCCGTCCGGATTCAAGCCGCGTTTTTCAAAGACAAAAATATCTTGTAGGGTCACCACGTCGCCTTCCATACCGGTTACTTCGGTTAGATTCACCACGCGCCGCGTTCCGTCGCTCTGCCTGGAAGCTTGCACTAACAGGTGAACGGCGCTCGCAATCTGTTGCCGGATGGAAGTCAACTGCATGTTGCCGTTGGCGAGGGCCACCATGACTTCCAGTCTCGAAATGGCGTCCCGGGGACTGTTGGCGTGGACGGTGGTGAGCGATCCGTCGTGGCCCGTATTCATGGCCTGCAACATATCCAAGGCTTCTTCGCCGCGAACCTCGCCGACCACGATGCGGTCCGGACGCATACGCAAGCTGTTCACCAGCAATTCCCGCTGCCGGACTGCTCCGTTTCCTTCCAGGTTGGGGGGCCGCGTTTCCAGTCGAACCACGTGCGGCTGCTTCAGTTGCAGTTCGGCTGCGTCCTCGATGGTAACGATGCGCTCCTTGGGGGAGATAAAAGCCGATAACGCATTGAGCAAGGTTGTTTTTCCAGCGCCAGTTCCGCCGGCGATGATGATATTCAACTTTGCCTTGACCGCCGCCTCCAGCAGCTCCATCATGCCCGGCGTCATGGCCAGGCGGTCTACCAGATCCGGAGGCATCAGCTTGTCTGTGCTGAATCGCCGAATCGACAGGATCGGCCCGTCTACCGCTAGCGGAGGAATAATGGCGTTCACGCGCGATCCATCGCTCAGGCGCGCGTCCACCATGGGCGTCGATTCATCCACGCGCCGGCCCACTTGCGAAACGATCTTGTCAATGATCCGTAATAAGTGCTGGCTGTCCCGGAAATTTACCGAAGTCAGCTCCAGCAAGCCTTTGCGCTCGATGTAGACCGCCCGGTGCGTGTTGACCAGAATGTCGGAGATGGTTGGATCCTGCAGCAGGGGCTCAAGCGGCCCCAATCCGAATACTTCATCCAGGACCTCATCGCAAATCTGCTGCTTCTCGAGTGAACTTAGCAGGGTCGGCTCGGAATCGATCAGAGAAATGAGAGCCTGGCGCACTTCGCTGCGGACGCGCTGGTTATCAATGGTGGCCAGCGCCTCCAGGTTGATCTTGTCCACCAGCTTACGGTGAAGTGTGAACTTCAACTCCTGGTATTCAGGTTTGAGCGCGCCTTTGGACTTGCCGCCATTCTTCAATAGGCGTTGCTCCCAGCTTACTTGCGGCGTCGATTTGGTCTCAAGATTCGGAAACATGATTTTTCTTTACTGAACCGTCGAAAGTACTGCCCTCGAATCGGGCAGGCCAGCTCTCTTATTGCCCGCTCCGGTGTATCCCGACAAGCGCCCGGCCAGGCCTTCAATTGCTTTTCCGAGCTCGCAATGGCCGTCCACCGGCTGGCCCAGCGTAACGGCCCGATGCAGGGAAAAATAGTCGTTCGGGATGCGCGAGTTGACTGAACAATTGAAGAGTTTTTCAATATCCGATCCCCCAATGTCCTCGCGACGGTTGACGCGGTTTACCATCATCTGGAAGCGTTCCTTCGGAAAGCCCAGCTGATCCAGTAAATTGACTGCTTTGCGAGCCAAATGGAGGCTGGGTAACTCGGAGGTGGAGACCAGAAAAGCATGATCGGACTCGGAAATGGTCATCAAGCTCAAACGCTGGAAAACCACCGGCAGATCGATCACCATCCAGTCGTAATTCATGCGCGCGTGTTCCAAAACAGCATGCAGCCGCGCGGCGTCAATCTGGCCCGTGTGGGGAGTCTCGGGAGCTGGAAGAATATCCACGCCGTCACAGGTAGCGACCAGCGCTGGCCAGGGCGTGTCGATGGGATGGTCGGCAAACTGGAGCGTATCCAACAACGATTTTGTGTTGGTCAGCTTCAGATAAAAACCGATGATCCCTCCCATCAAGTCAAAATCCGCGAGCAGTACCCGTTGAGAAGTGATTCTGCGCAGTGCGAAGGCGGTCTGCGCCGCTAAAGTGGAAGCTCCCGAACCCGGCTTCACGCTGCTGAACGCAATCAGGCTTCCGGGCTGAATATCCTCGGCCGGCCCGGGTTGCAACAGACGCCGTAGCCGGGTGATGGCTTCGGTTTGAATCTGGGCGTCGAACGGAGCGTACAGAAACTCAGTGGCGCCCATTCGCAACGAACGTAAAATGGCGTCCGAATCGTTGCGGACATGCAGCCCCACCACATGCGTCGGCTGGTTGAGGGCGAGCACCGAGCGAATCAGCTCACAAGCCACGTCCAGATCGGTGGCAAGATCCAACAGGATTACATCTGGTTTGGTCTGACGCAGCCGCATTTCCAGTGTCTGGGGCGATGGGTACTGCTTGAGTTCGGCGACGATCTGAAAGGCGCGCGTATGCTCGACGGCCGACGAGAATTCACTCGCCAACTCACGGTTCGGCACTATGGACAACGCCGTCAAGACCGTCGCTTTCGCACTCATCCGATGCTCCCCATGCCTTGGTTCCCCATGTCTGGCTATTTGTTCTTCTTGGTGGACTGAGTCGGAGCAAACGTATCCGACGGCGAGGCCGGCGTCATCATGAATTCGCGAGGCATCACCAGGCTCTTACTCTCGCCCGGCTGCAGCGGCATGGTGATCTCCGGCGTCACCAGAACAATCAACTCCGTGTTGTTCCGATCGGTCTCCTTGGTCTTGAACAAATTCCCCAGGATTGGGATGCTCGATAGACCCGGGATCTTGGTCGCGGTTTCCGTCAGACGGTGGTCAATCAAACCCGCGATCACAAAGCTCTGTCCCTCGCCCAGCTCGATATTGGTTTCCATCTTGCGGGTCGACAGCGCCGGGATCGTGAAGCCGTTAAAGGAGAGTGCGTTGGTGTAATCGAGCGACGAAACCTCCGGCTTGACGTGCATGTGAATGGTATTGTTTTCCGTGATCGTCGGCATAAAGTTCAGCTTGACTCCAAACTCCCGGAACTGAATCGTAACCGCGCCGGAATTGGACCCGCCCTGCAAAACTGGGATTGGAAATTCACCGCCGACCAGGAAGGTGGCTTCCTTTCCGTTGGTTGTTACTAGATTCGGTTCGGCCAGGATCTGCAGCAGGTTATGGCTTTGCAGCGCTTTGATGAATGCGCCCAGGTTCAGATCGTTGCGGAACGCAAAAATATTCAGCGCCTGGGAAATGGTGAACGTGGCGGGTTGGGGCGTGTTGCTGCCCGGGGCGCCAGTTACGGCTGGGGTGGTGGGAGCGGGGAACTGGCCGGTAGTGACGCCACCTACGGTGTTCGCGGCACCGGTGGATATCAGGTTTACGCCAAATTGAGTGGATGCGGTCCGATCCAGCTCGGCGAATTTCACGCGCAACAGGATTTGTTTCTCTGCACCTGTAGAGATCATCTGCAGATTGTTGACAATAGTCTTCCCAAACGGAGTTGCCAGCGCAGTGGCGCGTTCGGCAACGTCTTTGTTGGTGACATGGCCGGTTAGCGACAGGGATTCCCGCGACGATTGTACGTGGATATCCTCTTTGGGGAAGGTTTCTTTCAGCAGTTTCCGGAGCGGCTCCAGATTCTGTTCCACCGTGATGTTATAGAAATTCCGTTGCCCGGCCTTGCTCCAAACCACCAGCGTGACGGTTCCAAACGCTTTGCCGTGAATCAGGATCTCCCGGGCCGTAACCGGGGACGCATCCACGATGTCGGGATTGCTGGTGGAGATTCGGGAGATGTCCGTCGGGTAGTCGATGACGATGCTCTTTCCTACCGTCAGCCGGATGTCCTCCGGGCCCCCCTGGGCGAACGCCAAGTTGGCTGCCAGGAATAGCGCGAGCCAAGAAACGAAACACACTTGCTTTATGACCTGCCGCTGTATGACTTGCATGGTTTACTTTCCCCCGTCCGATGGCCGGTTAACGCCCACCACTTCTACGCTTTTCTGAGTTCCACGGATTACGATGATCTGGTCTGGTGGCGGCGGTGGCGGAGGCGGAGCCGCGGCTACCACATTGACCACTCGCGTTCTGGGCCGCGCGGGAGCCTCGGCCGGCTTCTTGTGGACGTGCAAACCATACAGCTCGCTGATCTCACGCCCCGGCGGCTTCTCGATGGTTTGGTCGCTGCCGTTGCGCAACACCAACTGGATGCGGCCTTCATTATTCGCGAGAGTCAACGTTTCGGCTTGATCGGGCGTGGCGAGCAAGGTCACCGTGCTGGCTTGAATGGCCTGGCCGCGCGCATCCGCCTGGATGGCGGTGCCGGCCGAGAGGACCAGCATATTCTGGAGAGCCGTAGCCGTTATGGTTCCATCGGAGCTGGGCGGACGCCCGGTTACGAGGATATCCACGCGCATGCCAGGAAGTACGAACCCGGAAATGCCGCTCACGTCGTTTACGCGCACCGTGACGGCGCGCATTCCAACCGGAATAATGGGCGCCAGTCCAAGACCGCTGCCGCGCACCGCCAGCCGTCCTTCGAGGATGGGCTCATCCATTAAAACGTTGCTGATCACAGGGCGGTCAATCACCTCTTCCGCCTTGGAGAAGGCGTTCTTGGGGAAAGCCGAGGTCGGAATTTTGCTCAGCTTGATATCGGCTGGCTTCACCGTCACGCCCACCGACAACGGACGAGCCGCCACCACGATGTCCTTCATGTCGGTCGGCTCAGCCTTCTTCGATCCGCCGGCGCGCGCTGTCATCTGGTAGAACACGCTCGATATCACGAGCGCGAAAAGTAAACTCACGCCCAACACGGTTAGAAATCTACGGTCCATATTTCTTTCTCCTGCTCTTTATCAGAAGCGGAATACAAAAACCCTCGTTACGTCTTCGGAACCAAACTCAACCAGACACCTGCCGCAATCGCGGGAGCATAAGGAATGGATTCCGCTTTCAGCTTCCGGCTGGAATCGCTGCCACTTACTGGGCCATCCTGTGGGCCATCCTGTCGGCCCTCGAGCTTGGCTGAACTTCTGCTCCTCCAGATCCCGCGCACAGAACCAGCCGCGATCACGAGCGCCGCCATCAGCCCGCCACACCCGGCCGTCCACAACGCGGCTTCGAGCAACCGTCTCACCCCTAAAACGGCTCCGAAACCCGCCATCAATTTCACATCGCCTCCACCCATCCCGCCCATCAAGTAAAAAATCAAAAAGACGCCTGCCCCGGTTGCCGTGCCCAGCAGCGCCGCACCCGCGCCGCGCCATCCGCCTTGGATGGTTTGTAGAATCAGGCCGGCCACGAATGCCGAACCGGGAATCCAGTTGGAGATCCTGCGGCGCGACACGTCATCGACAATGGCGGCCACTCCAACGATCGCTGAAATCCAAACTTGCGCCGTCACTGGCTGCTCCCTTTTCCGCAAGACTTGACGCGAGTGGGTATGGCCCGCAGTCCCGATCCCTGCCCCACGCCGCCGAATCGCTCGACGTTAAACAGAGGCGGCGCCAAAAAACCGGCCTGTAATGCAAATTCGGCTAAGGCCTTCCCTGAGGGTAAGCGCCAGCTCCCCGCATCCAGCCACTCCAGCGGCATACCCGAAACCGCTAGCTTGCCCGCAATACGCCGGCTGGCCGAACTGTCAAGGTTCAACTTGGTTCTCATGCCGCTCTCCTGACAATAAGTTCGGCAAACTGGGAGGTTTTCATTAGCCTGAGGGCCGGGTTTTCTTTAGTACGGGTCATGCGTGGGTGGGTGTCGATTTACTTAGTTCGCCCGGTTCTTCAAGGCAGGTGACGGAACAGAATGGCCTTGCCATCGTCCTTCACCACTCGCCAGGAAGGATCGAGTTTCAGAATGGCCGCAAGAGGCCAATCCACCGGCACTAGCGCCCGATCGAAGCCGTAGCGCTTCAGAATTGCCCGCCAATCATAGCTTCCCTGGAGTAGATGGAGGTATTCGCGTCCCAGCGATTCGCCGTAGAAGTCACTGCGGCCATCTACGAACACCCTTTGCCGCGGGTAATAGCAATAAATAAGGTAGTCGCCCCATTGATCGGGAGTCAGCAACCGGCCGGATTGTAAGAATTCCGAGTTCTGATGGATCATCGCCACCGGAAACGCCTCGCTCGGAAAATCGGTTGGCCACTGCACCGGCGCATCGATTGCCATCAACGCCACAATCACCACCGCCGGCCACACGCTCATCCAACGGAAACTGGGTGCTATGTCTTCACCCAACTGGTGAAGAATCCGGATAATCGACGACTTCTTTAAGCCCGCGGCGGATGCCTTCCACCAGCCGCTGACCTCAGATGCAATCAACGGCGCCGCCACTGAGGCATACAGTGGGACATGCCGCACGCTGACGAGTGAACAGTGGGCCAGGAACAGCAGCCAGAGAGTCTCGGTAACGCACTTTCTTCTGAGCAGGGCGCCACTCACCAACAACCCGGCGATTAGTAAAACTTCGTACTGAAACTGGCCTTCGGATCGAAATGTCGGCGCCTGAAATTCCTGCACCAGGTTCCGGATCCAATCCGCGCGGAGATACTCGATGATATGAGCATGCAATTGGCTGCCGTAGGGATTGACGAAAGATGCCGCCGAGCAAGCCAGCAAGAGCAGCGCGTACCTTCGCGCCGCACTCCAGCGCGGCCGGCCCCAAAGTGCCTCTATCGAATTTCCGGTAACCAACAATGCGAGCAAAACCAGGAACACTAGGAATCCGCCATGCAGATTGGTCCACACGGCAGTCAACGGCACCAGCACCCAAAGCCATCTCGTATTCTGACGCCGGTCCACTTCTACTAACCAAATGCAAGCCGGCAACAGGAGCAATGTAAACAGATGCGGCCGCGCCAGGAAATGCAGCGAGGCGCTGCCCACCGCGAGGAACGTGGCTGCCGCCGCAAGCAACGCGTTGGCTCCGCGCCATATCGTATAGCGCAGCAGCACAGTGGCATACACCCCGATGAGAACTCCGGCAAAAAGCACGATGGCCTTTAGCCCTCCCATTCGAAACAGAAGTGCGAACGTGGTATCGGAAAGCCATTCCCAGGCGAACCAGGGTTGGCCCGGTTTCGAGAATGAGAACAGGTCGTGCGTCGGCACAGCATGGTTCGCCAGTATGTATTCGCCGGCGCGGATGTGCCAGCCGGTATCGCCATCCATCAGCAACGATTTCCATCCGCTGGCGCCGCAGACAAACAGCCAGGCCAGAATAGCCACGAAGAAACAATCCGCAAATGAGGGCGTCAGCGCGCGAGTCCAACGTCCCCACGCGGCCGAGACTACACCCGGCGAGAGTGGGGCATCGCGGACTGGCGAAAGAGCCTCGGCGGGCGGTAGAGAATGCGTTGAGCTTGCCAAATCAACTGATCCCATCAGTTCATCGACCTCGCGGGCGCTTCGCTTTAGCGGTTTTCTCGCCGCCGAGCCGCGGCCGGCAGGGAGCGTCACCACCCAAGCGGAGCCAGCGGTCTCTGGTTATCGCTTCTAAGGAACTCGCGCAAAAACGGAGTGAGGCGCGGACCAGTTCCTGAACCGTTTTGCGGTGCGCGCCGCACCCTTTGCGCTTCCTCCCGGGGCGCGGCTCGGTCAATTTTGGATTGTTTCTTAGCTAGTGGAGGCTTCTTTAGACTGCGGTTCCACCCCGACTAACTCCTGCCCGTGGACCGCGAGGGCCAGCCTGTCTTTGAGCCCGGTTTTTTCGAAAATGTGCATCAGGTGAACCTTCACTGTGCCTGGTGTAATCCGCAGATTCTCAGCGATTTGTCTGTTCTTCATTCCGCGACAAATCAAATGGACCACTTCTCTCTCGCGGGGTGTCAGACGGGAGGTTTCCTTGCGCTGCAGGAAAGCTGTAACGTTCTCGGCTTCATCCATCCAGATCTTGCCGGTCCCAACCTCGCGAAGGCATTCCAAAAGCTTGGCGACCGGCGCCGTCTTCTTGACAATTCCGCGTACACCCATCTGCAAAGCCCGGAAGGCTTCCATTTCGGGCAGCTCCAACACCCATAGAACGGCGTAGGTATTGATCGAAGCTGCTTTCAAGCTGGCTATATACCGCAGCGCGGATGCCAATCCCCCGCTGCCCAGGTCGATCAGTGCGACATCCGGCCGAAGGCGGTTCGATTCCTCGAAGGCGTCACTGATTCTCGAAACGGCGCCAGCGAAAACCAAGTCCTCGGACTGGGCCAGCACACCGTAAAGGCCCTCCAGGACGATGGGTTCGGGCTCACATGCGAATATTGAAATTGGACGCAAACCACGTACCTCGCGCGTTTATCGGCAAAGTACTGCAGACTATATAGATGCTAAGGTTTTTCCGATGCAACCTAGGCCCGATAATCGGCCTCGCCTACCCTCTGGCTGGTACAAAAACTGCCACTTGGCGAGGCTGCCGGAAAATGAACAGCTCGCTTGAGCGAACTTCTGCTGTAGCCGCTTTGCCTTCGCCCAGGTCTTAGAGAGGTGCGCATGGTCGCGGCGGTCTCTTTCGTGTTCACGTATCTGTTCTTCCTGGATTACTTGCCGCCTGTCAACCGCGTCCACGTTCCCTATGATCTTGAAGGCTTCCACTATCCGCTCGCCGATTATGCGTTTCAGGCCATTCGTCACGGCCGGTTTCCGGAATGGGACCCCACCATCTATTGCGGCCTGAGCTTTGTAGGTAATGTGCAAGCCGCGCTATTTTACCCGCCTACTTGGCTGCTGTTCTTATCCAACTTCGGGCAAGACGCGCTCTCGTATCAAAGCTTACAATGCTTCGCGTTCCTGCACGTTTGGTTGGCCTGCATGCTCTGTTACCTCTGGCTGGCACACAAAGGTCTGACATGGCTCGCCAGTCTCCTGGGCGCCGGCATATTCGCCTACAGCGGCTACATGCTAAATCAATTGCAGCACTTGGGGCTGGTGACGGGCTGGGCCTGGATCCCATTGGCTTTGTGGGGAATCGACCAAGCCATCGAGCAAGGGCATTGGCGCCCACTCTGGAAGGTTGCCGTGGCATCGGCGCTCTGCTTTCTCGCCGGTTATCCGCCCACCTGGTTTGTCTTCGCAGTATGCGCTGTGAGTTACGCCGCGTGGCGATGGAAGGTAGCGCTAGGCGTAATTCTGGCGCTGGCAGCATCTTTACTACTTGCGGCGGTCCAACTTCTACCCTCGTTCGAGGCTTCGAGCATGAAAACCTTCGATCCCCGGTATGGCCCAGGCTGGCGGAATCCGGAGGCGTACCTCGCCTATTTCGTGCCAAATTATTTCGATTTCGGATTGCACCACATGCCTTCCCAACACTGGGGCGGCGATTATCTGTATCTTGGTGCGCCAGCCTTCCTCGGTTTGCTGTCTTTAATGTGGCGGCCGCGCTGGCGCGAACTGCTTCCGACGTTGACGATGCTGGCTGCCTGCCTGGTGATGGCAACGAATCCGTTCAATCTGGTAAGGAGCACGGTCCGGCATTCCAATTTGCTGTTCCAAATTTGCCGGGACTGGTATTTTCTCGCGGGCTTGACCCTGGCAGCAGCTTCCCTGGCGGCACTCGGGTTGGATACTCTTCTGAGACAAAGGCGGCGTCCTGTGCCGGGTTGGCTGGCGCTATCAGTAATGAGCCTTCTGTTGGCATGGTCGGTTCGCCAATTGCTCATCTGGATGCCGCTTGGCTCGGACTTTCCAACCGGCTGGAAATCGGCAGTGGCGCCAGTTATAGCACTGGCTCTATTTTCTGCGGCAATTTTCATTTTGCCGGCCGAACGTGGGGCGCTTCGCGCGGGGCTAGTGGCTGCGCTGCTGCTGGCCGTGGGCGTGGATTACAAAGTATTCGGCACCGGCAAGTGGTTCGACGCGGGCGAAGGCAATGGATTTACGGATTACAGATCATTTTCCGGATTCGATGACAGCATCTACCGGCAGTTCCGCGACAACTCGCAATATCGTATCGCCTTGGATATCACAGCTCCGTTTCCGTTGGAACTCCGTCATTACGGCCTCACCACGCCCCAAGGTTTCGATCCGATGCTGACTACCAACTACCAGAAGCTGATGGCTACCCTCGCACACCCGCGTTCCAACATCGAATTCGATATCGATCCCACAAATAAGGACGCGCTGGTGCTGCTGGGTGTTCGTTATTTCGTTACGAGTGAAGGCGCTCCTCTGTACGCGCGGCTGGCGGGCGATCCAGGCTTCCGTCTGCTGCCGCCCGCGTCCAGCTACTACAGAACTTTCGAATTCACTAAAGCTCGGCCGCCTTACGGTTGGATTTCGGCGCGAGGCGAGGGTAAGGCGCAATGCATCCACTGGGAACCGGAAGTCCGAGAGTTTGTGGTGCATTCGGAAACCGGCGGACAATTCACGCTGGCTGAACAGTTTTATCCAGGTTGGCAGGCAACTGTCGACGGGTCCCCAGCAGCTATCCAGCGCTGGAGCGAAGCCTTTCAGGCCGTCACGGTGCCTCCCGGCGAGCATCGAATAGCATTCCGATTCCGTTCGCTCCCGGTGCGAATAGGAGCATGTGTGAGTCTCATAGCACTGGCTTTGCTTCTAGTGGTTCTGCGCGCCGTCCAGCGGACGGGTCCGACAAGAAGGGTTAGTGGATAATGGACGCATGGCTTTTCTCGCTACCCGGCCCCAACCGCGCATGCATCCATTGAATGCAGCGTCGGCACGGCTGAGGTGGCCTTCCGGATTCACTTTTCCGCTGATCCTCTTCGTAATAATCACGTGCTTTTATTGGAAGCTGGTCTTCACTTATCAGTTCGACTGGATGTGGTCACCGGACTTGGCCGATCAGGTCCTGCCGTGGTGGCAGGAAGCAGCCCGGCAACTTCAGCATAGCCAGTTTCCTTTGTGGGATCCGCACAATTGGATGGGACAGCCGCTGCTTGGGCAAGCGCAGCCCGGTGCGGCCTATCCTCTGAACTGGTTATTGTGGCTGATGCCTCGCCGGCATGGGCTGGTGCAGATGTGGGCCATCAATTGGTATTTCGTGGTGGTGCACTACATGGCAGCGCTGTTCTGCTATCTCCTCTGCCGGGATTTAAAGCGCTCGCGAGCTGCTTCATTGATCGCAGGCCTCGCTTTTGCACTGGTCGGATACATGGGCGGGACGGATTGGCCGCAGATGATGAATGGCGCCGTATGGACGCCACTCGTATTCCTGTTCCTGCTGCGGGCCGCGCGTGGAGTACGTCCCTGGTCGAGTGCGTCCTTAAGCGGTGCATGCATCGGAATGGCCTGGCTGAGCGGGCATCATCAGATACCGATCTTTCTTACCCTGGCGGCAGTGGGAGTTTGGCTCCACTACATCTTTAAAGACGGACGCCTCGATTGGGGAATGGCACGGTTGGCCGCGCTCACGATGATTTTCGCTCCCGTGGTCGGCGCTTTGCAGATACTTCCGGCGCAGGAATACGGCCGGTTGGCGTGGCGCTGGGCAGGCGCTCGGGATCATTTGGCATGGAATGATGTTATCCCCTATTACGTGCATGCTCAGCACGCGCTGCATCCCATATTTTTGTTCGGGATCTTGATTCCGGGCTATGGGAATACCACCGCCCTTTTCTTGGGGATAGTGGCAGTTTCCCTGGCCCTAATCGCGATCACCGTCTCGTGGAGGCAACCGGAGGTCAAATTATTTGCTGCCGTCGCCTTGGGAGGATTGGTTTATGCGCTCGGGGGCTACAGTACCTTTCAGGGCTTCATTTATGCCGTCGTACCGTTTGTGGAAAAAGCCCGCGTGCCGGCCATGGCGAAACTGCTGTTCGATACCGGCTTCGCCGTGCTGGCGGCATTCGGCGTGGATGCGCTTCAGCCCTCGCGCGAATCCACGGAAGCGGGTTCGCACTGGATTCGCCGCATCAACATTGGCGTGGCAGCGTTCGGCATAGTAACCGCTGTCACGGCGTTCGCGGTTCTGCTGGGCAAGAAATTTCAGTGGGATTTCGATGACCACGTCGTGGTTATGGTTTTCATCGCGAGCCTGATGGCCGCGCTCTTGTACGCTTGGAGGACTCAGAGTTTAACCCATCGCCAGGCTGTTATTCTACTGATCTTGCTGGTGCTATTCGAGGCCGGCCAGGGTGCCAGTTCCGTGTTGCCTGACCGCAACGATACGGACCGGCGCAGCTTCCTGGACAAAGTCTGGAACAACGGAGACATCGCGAATTTTCTTCAAAGGCAACCCGGACCTTTTCGAGTTGAGACCCAAACCGAAGAGATCGTACCGAACTGGGGTGATTTCTGGGGTGTCGATTTCCCCACAGCGCAAGCGGGTGTCACGGTGAACACATTTCGTCTGGAAACCCAAAAGCCTTCGATCAAAAAACTTGTAGGTACCAAATACACGCTAGCGTCTGCGGCCACCAATCCAGCTCAGAGCGAGGTATTCCGGGGCGCCAGTGGAATCCGAGTTTACCAGAATCCTGACGTTTTCAATCGAGCCTGGGCTGTGCATGAAATTGTTGCCATTCACGATCTCGATCATACCCGGGAGTTCATCGACGAGCACCTCAACGAATTGCGATCGAAAGCCCTATCTCTAGACGGGCCGGTACCCCAGCTCCCCGCATGCCCAGCGGCCAATGACACAGTACTCGTGACCAAATATGCCGCGTCGAACGTCTGGATTAGAGCAGATATGAGCTGCGACGGGATGGTGGTGCTCTCCGACACCTACTATCCCGGCTGGTACGCGAGCGTAGACGGACAGGCAGAGCCGATCTACGAGGTGGATCTCGCATTGCGCGCCGTCCTTGTTCCTAAAGGGACGCACAACGTGAACTTCCGGTATCGGCCGCCCTCGGTCTACTGGGGCGCGACTCTCACACTGGCTGGCCTCTTGGGAGCGGCAGCCATCACATTCGGTAGCGGAAAGAGCCGGCGCCTTGCTCACACGCATCACCATTGATGGAGGGTTTCAGCCGTTGGGGATCGTGTTCGATATGGACGGAGTGCTGCTGAATTCCTCCCCAATTCATGCGGCCGCGTATGAGGAGGCTCTCGCCTCGCATTCGATTGGGCACTTCAGCTATTCGCGCGTGGCTGGGATGCGCAGTTTAGACGGCATCCGCGCCGTCCTTAAAGAAAACAGCATTGAATTGCCAGAAGAGCAGATCGCTGATTTGGCGCAGAGGAAGAGCAGAATCGCACTGGCGCGTATTTT
>DASYNU010000203.1:0-15871 GCA_036008345.1 Bryobacteraceae bacterium | reverse complement strand
GCGTTTTCTGCAAACCATGGCTCGTCAAACGGGGATACCGTTCGCCGAAGGGTCATTGGATGCGAGGCTCCGTATCCAGTGCGACTCCGCCGGCGAAACCATCCAGAAACTCGGCGAAGACGAAAGCTATCGCCTGGAGGTCACAACCCAAAGAGCCGTATTGAGCGCGTCGAATCCTCTCGGCATCCTGCGCGGTCTCGCCACTTTTTTGCAATTGGTGGAACCCGGCGCGACCAGCTACGAAGTTCCAGCGCTGGTCATCGAAGACAAACCCCGCTTCCCCTGGCGCGGTCTGCATCTGGATGTCTCCCGCCACTGGATGCCTCTTGAAGTAGTCAAGCGCAATCTGGACGGCATGGCCGCGGTGAAACTCAATGTTTTCCATTGGCATCTCTCGGACGATCAGGGATTCCGCATCGAGAGCAAACGCTTCCCAAAGCTGCAGGAACTAGGTTCCGATGGCCACTACTACACGCAAGATCAAGTTCGCGAAGTAATCGCCTACGCGCGCAACCGCGGAATCCGGGTGGTGCCCGAGTTCGACATGCCCGGCCACGCCACCAGTTGGTTCGTCGGATATCCGCAGCTCGCCAGCGGCCCGGGCCCTTACTCCATTGAGCGAAAATTCGGCATCTTCGATCCCGCCATGGATCCCTCGCGCGAGGCTACCTACGAATTTCTCGACGGCTTCATCGGCGAAATGACCGCGCTGTTCCCGGATGCCTTCTTCCACATCGGCGGCGACGAAGTGAACGGCGAGCAGTGGAAGAAAACCGCGCACATTCAGGCCTTCATGAACGACCATCGCATCAAGGACAATCATGACCTGCAGGCGTATTTCACCAAGCAAGTCCAGCGGATCGTCGCGAAACACGGCAAGCGAACCGAAGGCTGGGACGAAGTGCTGGCCGCCGAGCTGCCCAAGGACATCGTCATTCAATCCTGGCAAGGACAGAAACCGCTAGCCGAAGCTGCGCGCCAAGGCTATTCTGGAATTCTTTCTGCCGGCTATTATCTGGATCACATGGAGCCCGCCTCCACGCTCTATCAAGTGGATCCGCTCGAACAAGAAGCCGCCACGCTAACATCGCAAGAAAAATCCCGCATCCTGGGCGGCGAGGTCTGCATGTGGAGTGAATACATTAGCCCCGAGAACGTCGACTCCAGAATCTGGCCGCGCACCGCCGCCGTCGCCGAACGATTCTGGTCGCCCCAGGAGATCAAGGACATCGCATCCATGTACCGCCGCCTGGATGCAGTGAGCCGCAAGCTGGAATGGTCAGGCCTCACGCACCTTTCGAGTTACCTGCCCATGCTGCGGCGCATGGCCGGCGACCAGCCGATTGACGCTCTCAAAATCCTGGCCGACGTTGTCCAACCGGCCAATCAAGACGCACGCGACGAAGCCAACAACACCCAGCAGACTCCGCTCAATCGCCTGGTGGACGCCGCGCGCTCGAAAAGCAAAACTGCCCGCGACTTCGCCGCGCTAGTGGACAAAATGGATCTCCCTCAAATCCGCGCCTGGCTAATCCTGTGGCGCGAGAACGACGCAAAGCTCGCGCCGCTCCTGGAAAAATCATTCCTACTGAAGGAAGATATCCCCGCATCCAGAGACCTAAGCCGCTTAGCCGCAATCGGCCTGGAAGCGCTAGATCATCACGCATCCGATCAGAGCGCCTTCCTGGAGCAAGCCAAAAAGCTCCACGCCGAAGTAGAACTAGCCATCGTCCCCAGCATCGAAAAACTAATCAGCCGCGCAACCGAACCGCGACCGTAAGGGAGTCGGTGCCTTTCTTCTCAAATAACGGGACATGACGGGAGTCCCCGAATTTGTTCCGCCCCTACTGCGCCGGCAACTTCGATTCCCTCGACACCCGCCCGTTGAGCCCCTCGTCAAGTGAAACATGGTTCTTCTCTAATGTTTCGCCCAACACTTGATCCAGCGCCACGCGCGCACGCGCGTAAGAAGCACGGGCCTGAGTTTCGGCCACCTGTGCGCCGAGCAGAGCGGACCGCGCGCCCACAACATCCGAGATTTGCGCCGCACCGAACGAAAACATCTGCTGTTCTTTTTCGAGTAACTGTTCTTGCAATGCGCGCGAGTCAACGGCCTGCGTATACCTCGCCCTGGCTTGACGAAGCGCGATCACGTCGTTCGAAATATCCACCACAATCTGATTCATGTTACGGCGCTCCACCAGATCGCCTTGCCGCATCGCCAACTGATCGATTCCATAATCGCCCTGCGCCTGCCGGTTCAAAAGAGGTATCGAGAAACCCACCGTCGCACTCAGGTTGTAGAAATTTCTCCGAAACACCTGTCCTAGGGCATTTCCAAGTCCCCCAACGTAGTAGTTGGAAGCCCCACCGCCCGGCACGTTGGAGCCCGCCTGTCCCACGTCCGAAGTCGAAAGACGCGTTCCGAGGTTCGGCAAAAGGGTATTGATAGTGGCCACTGCGAGAGCCTCCTGGGTCTCGTCATTAAGCTTATTCAGCACGATGTCGGGGCGTTTTGCAAGCGCTCGTGCCAGCAGGTCTCGCAACCCCGGCAATTCCTCGGCCGCGGGAACTTCGGCGTGGTCCAGAGGAACAATGGCTACGGCGTCAATCAGCGGATCCGCTGTACCGTTCAGGCTGATCGCATTCTTCAGCAGACTCTCCTGCTGCTGAACGGATACCTGGGCAATCGCCAGATCCTGGCCGCGCGTTGCTGCATCGGATTCCGCGCGGTAGATATCGGCGCGGGGCTCAGCGCCCAATTCAATCTGTTTCTTGGTATCGTCCAGGAATTTCTGCGCCGCTTCCAAAGCACGTTGGCGTACCCGCAGCTCATCATCGGCTGCCACCAGGTTCCAATACAAATTCAACACGCTCGCCACGGTGTTCAGTAACTGGGAGCGATACGTCTCCTGTGCGGCCTTGACCCCTAGTTCGCCTTGAGTGATGAAACGGCGATTCACGGCGATTCCGAAGCCCTGCAAGAATTGATGACGAACCGTGATTGCCACTTGCGGAAATACTGATGGGTTCAGATAATCCGAGGGTGCATTCTCCTTCTGATAGGATTCGTTCGCCGTCACCTGCACCGTGCCGCCTGTGATAAGCCCTTCCTGGACAAAAGAGTTGACGAAGTGTCGGCTTATGATCAGCGAGTTGGTTTGGCTGAGGATGTAATTCGATTGCGGGAGATTAAGATGCTGAAACTCAGTCGTGTTTTGAAAATCCGGGTCCAGATTCGGCGTAATCGGCCCGAGCTGTGAAACCTGTCCGCTCGCGCCTCCGGCTGACCCGCCCTGGTTCTGCAGGAGTCCCGTTGATGCCTCACTTCCCAGCACGCCTTGCCCGTTGGTCACCTCATTTTGAGCAATATTCTGGCTGGTAACTCCCCGCAACGGGCCGCCGGCTTCCGCCCGCTTCAAATTCCATTCGGCGTTGAGCGGGCCGTAGCGGGCTACTTCTAGATCGAGATTGTTTTCGATGGCCAGCGCGATCGCGTCTTGCACGGTCAGGTAAAGCTTGCCGCCGCGAATCAATTCATTCATCCGGCCTGAATTCGTCAGCCGGACAGGTGGAATATATGTGGGCCTGTAAGGCCGTATGACGATTGGCACGCTGGGTCTCGTGACCACCTGCGGCGATTCCTGCCCGGGAAGTTGAGAAGCCGCGCACATCCAAAGGATCGAAGCGGCCAGGGCTTTTGGTAGCGATCGGCTCATTGCTTCACCTCCTGCGGAACCTTAGCTGGGATGGAAGATTCCCGCTCCACGCGTCCTGCGATAACTTCCTGCATTGAAATGCCATTGCCGTTCAACGTCTGTCCCACGGCCTCGTCGAAAGCGATCTTCGCATGGGTGTAGTTCGCCGTGGCCTGAATTTCGGCGTCTTGCGATGTCGCCAAATCGCGCTGCGCCTGCACCACGGCCGGGATCGTCGACTCGCCAAATTTGAAGCGGTTTGTCTCCGCGCCAAGTGTTTCCTCAGACAATTTGCGCGTGCCCACCGCTGTCTCATAA
Source organism: Bryobacteraceae bacterium (assembly GCA_036008345.1). Lineage (GTDB taxonomy): Bacteria > Acidobacteriota > Terriglobia > Bryobacterales > Bryobacteraceae > Palsa-89. Next base: position 11,855 of record DASYNU010000203.1, on the reverse strand, counting down.
CGCGCGCGTGCTTGTTGCAGGCCAATGACGGCGTTTTTTACATCCGCACGAACCTGGTTCATGAACTTCTGAAGCTGCAACTCGCCCTGGCGCACGGCCAGCTGATCGATTACGTAATCTGCTTGTGCCTGGCGATTTCGAATCTGGATGTTCAGCGAGAATCCGGCGGCGTAATTCGGGAAGTGGTGTAGAGCCAGCTGGCCCAGCAGGTTCCCGTACCCACCCACCACTGCCGGGGCGGCTGCACCGCAGCAGTTGTTGTAGATAGGATTTGCTGGGCCCGTCAAGCCCTGGTTGTTAATATCCACGAACGCGTTCAACACCGGCAGAAGCAGGCTCTTCGTGCCGGCCGCGTTGATCTTATTGCTTTCAATGTTGATTCGCGCCTGCTCCAGTTCGGGGCGCTGATCCAACGCTTGCGCGATTAGCTCCGCCGTTGGCTTCAGATCCTCTTTCTCGGGAACCACAATCTTGTCGAGCGGGACAACATGAACCTCGTCCAACCAGGGGCTCGCCACTCCGTTTCTGCTCAAGGCGTTCTTCAGCACAATCTCCTGTTGGGCCACGTTCGTCTGGGCAATCAACAAGTTTTCCTTCGACGACGAAACCTCAGCCTGCGCCCGAGTAACTTCTAATTTGGGGAGCGTCCCCAGTTCCGCTTGGTGCTGGTTTCCTTCCAACAGTTGCTGTGCCGTCGCCAGCGCTTGCTCCCGAATGCGCACGGACTCGTTGAAACTCACCAGGTCCCAATACAAATTCAAGACGGCTGAAATCGTGGTGGTCGTTTGGCGCTTCAGTTCCAGGTCGCTCACTTTTTGATTGTTCTTTGCTACGCGAATGAAACGATTGTTCACCGGGATGCCGAAGCCCTGCAATAGCGGTTGCTGTATGAAGAGATCCAGAGAGCCGCTGGTGTAGGGATTAATTGCATAATCCGGGCTGTTGATCGCGGTCCGAAAACTCTGAAATGTGAACTGCACGTTGGTTCCCGGCGTGAAACTTTGCGAATATCCCGCGGCATAGTAGCGTGTGTCCTGCAACAGAAAAGGAACTCCAGCCAGCAGTAGATTGCTAAGCGGTGTGGTCTGGTGCGCGAATTGGCCCTGGAAGAACAGGCCGGGATCAAGATTGGGCGGTGTGGTACCGCTTGAAATTATATAGCCGCCTCCCGAACCCACGCCGGAGCCGGTGTCCGGCAATCCAACCGCGCCGGAAGTGACGCCGGTTAGGCTTACGCTTTGCGGCCCAGGGCTGCTGGTCAGGCCCACGCTACGGAGAGGCTGCCCACTCTGTGCTCGCCGTGTAACCTCTCGCGCCAGATAGGGCGCGTACCTTTGAATCGCGATGTCGAGATTGTTCTCCAGCGTCACCGCGATCACATCCTGTACCGACAAATACAAATTCCCTGACCGCACCAGCGACTCCAGCCGCGGCGTGTTCGACAACACGGCAGGTGCAATGATTCGCCGCTGGATGTGGAATGGCCTGAGAAGCGGCCCTATGATCGGCGGCTGCTTTGGCTCCTGTATCGACACCTCCGGCGTTTGCGCGAAACACGTCAAGCCAATACACAGAACGGCAAAAACTCTTCGAAAGTAGTCCATTTAATAGAATCCTAGTTGATGACGGCCGCTCTCCGCTACTCGCGGAAACCAGCTGTTTGGTCTTCCCAGATTGCCATCCAAGTGCAATTCGCCTTCCACTTGAGATTCGATAGGAGACGGCCTTTTTTAACCTTCTTTCCAAGCATGTTTCCAACCAGATGGGCCCTCTGGACCCGCGGAAATCCCCTCACTGTCCGATTTCGCTACGAGCTGTCCGATTTCGTCACACGCCCGCGTCTCACTAACGGAACATGACCGCCGTGATTCTGGCAGCCTGGCTAGCGGCCGCGCCCCCGCCTGGGATACAAAAATTCGAGCAGATCAATGAGCATCTTTATCGCGGCGCCCAACCGGCTGAAGAAGGATTCAAGGCACTTAAGAAAATGGGTATCCATACCATACTCGATCTTCGCGATAGGGCCCAACAATCTCGCTGGGAAAAGCAAGTAGTGGAATCGCTCGGCATGCAATTCGTAACCGTCCCAATGAGCATGCATGCGCCTACCGATGGCGAGATGGCGCACGTAATCAGCTTATTGAATGCGAGCGAAGGCTGGCCGGTCTTCGTCCATTGCGAGGGTGGGCGCGACCGCACCAGCGCCGTAATCGCCTGCTATCGGATCGCACACGATGGCTGGGACAACCAGAAAGCCTACAACGAAGCCAGACAACACGGCATCAGCATGTTCGACGTTGGCTTGCGCCGCTACATCCTCCACTTCAAAAATCCCAAGTGAATCGTGGCGCACGCACTCTTGCGTGCCGCGTCCACACTCATGTGGACGCTTTTGTGCCTGTGAAATTCAACGAACGTTCCTATAAACCTTCCCACTCTTCATCACAAAAACAACTTTCCGCACCGCCGCGATGTCCTCTATCGGATTCCCCTCAGTAGCCACCAAATCGGCATCGAACCCCACAGCCACAGTTCCAATTCGATCTCCCAACCCCAGCGATTCCGCCGCCACCGACGTCGCACTCCGCAGCACGTCCATCGGAGCATCATGACCATCCCGCACCCGGTAGACGAACTCTTCCGCATTCCTCCCATGCGCGCCCGCCACCGCGTCCGTCCCAAAAATCACTTTCACGTGCTGCAACCGTGCCCTCCGCAGAACATCGGCTGTCGGTTCCAGCGCCTTCTGAAGCGCAGTAAACGTCGACTCCGGAAAACTGAAGCTCGGTCGATTATCCAGATAGTTGTGCAGCACCAGAAAATTAGGATCGAAATAAGTGCCCCGCTCGGCCATCAGCGCAAGAGTCGCGTCGTCCAGAAAATCTCCATGCTCAATGGACGTACAGCCGGCCAGCACCGCGGCCCTCGCACCATCCGTTCCGATAGCGTGCACCACCGCGCGCAGTTGAACGGCTTTCGCCTCACCGCATGCAGCGTCTATCTGTGCATCGCTCATGGTCTGCGCCCCGCCCGCGCCAAGTCCCGAAGTCGCGAATAGCTTGATCACGTCCGCGCCCTCCGCTTTGCTCTTCCGTACCAGCGCGCGAATCTCGTCCGGCGTCCCGCTCTTATCGGTGATCTGCCGCACCGACGTCAGGATGCGCGGCCCAGGCAGCGACCCTTCCGAAATCCGGTCGCGAACATCCACATCCATCGGCGCCCCCACGCTCTGCACCGTAGTGAAACCGCCCTCCAGCGTCAGCCACGCGTTCTCCGCCGCATACAGCGCCGAAGCTTGCGGCGGCTCGCTCTGGTTCACCAATTTGTGGTGGGAATCGAAATGCCAGGTCAAATGAATATGCGTATCAATCCAACCCGGCATCACTGTGAGACCGCGCAGATCATAGGTCGCGTGAGCTTTCCCAGGTCCCACGCTCTGGATGCGCGAACCCTCCACCACAATCTGCAGGTTCTTCAGCACCCCGCCCTTGCCATCCAAAATAGTGCTAGTCTCCAGCACAATCGGTTGAGCAAGTCCATCAGCCCCCAACAAAAATAGAATCACCCCGAATAAAAAAGTAGCCCCGCGCGTGAGCAAGGGGACAGTGCCGTGAACGACCACCCCAGAATTGTACAACCAACGAGAAACGAGAAACGAGAAACGAGAAAACAGCCCCGAGTTACCGCACGCTAACCAACCCAGAATTGCCGACCACACCATTGACCGAGATCACCAGTGGCTGACTTCCCGCCGCAACCTGCGGCACGCGCACATTCACCTGATACAACCCCGCAAACCCCGGCGCCAGCCCCGCAAACGCCACCTGCGCAGCTTGCCCACCGATACTCGCGCTAACAGTGCCCGTCACGTTCGAGAGCGGACTCGCGGAAGCAGCCACGCCCGTGGCAACCGCGTGCTCCACCGGCCCAAGTCCCGTCATGAAAACCGCGATCACGCTGCCCACTGCTGCAGGATTCGACGGCCCGTTCGCACTGCCATCCTGATTCAACGCCGCAGCTTGCCCGCCGGACCCAAGAAATAACCCCGGCGCAATACTTTGCACCGTGACACTGCTGGAACCCACCACGTTACGGCCGAGTTTTGCGACTACTGCCGCTCTCCCCGCCGTCACCTGGTACGGAACCTGCGCATTGATTTGCACCGGGCTGGCATAAAATATCGGAGCCGCGATTCCGCCCATCGTAACAGTGGCGCCCGCAAGCGTCGCAGGCAGCGGAAATCCTGCCGCGGACATGGTCCCTTGCGCTATTCCCGAGCCATAAATCGAAATGATCGATCCTGGCGCCGTAATCGCCGCTTGTCCACTAGCTGCATTCGCAACAGCCAGCGTTGGCCCAGCCAGCAGCCCGTATACGGCCACCGAATCCTGGGTTCCCACGTACACTTTGCCGTTGGCAATCGTGGGAACCGAAAATTTCACATAGCTGTCCAATGCGTCCCGCGAGCTGTTCTGATTGCTGTTGTACAACTCATGGCCCAGATTGCCGGCATCGTAAGCATGCAAAATATTCGACGATTCCAGCACCCACGCAATCCCATTCGACACACCGTTGGCCGAAATCGACGGCACGCTGCCGGGATAGCCGAATGCAGAGCTGGTCTGGGAACTCGGCGCGTTCCCGAGCATTGCGTTCCCGAGCGAAAACGCCTTCAAGTTGTCGCCCGACCCGCCGAAATAAACCGTCTTGTTGAAATAAGCCGGATTGCCGAACAAACCACCGATTGCGCCTGGTAATGAGGCCACAATCTGGCTGTCCGATCCTGCCTGCCACTTGCCCAGGTTGTCGCGATCCAAAACATAAATCCTACCTTCCTTGCCCCCTCCCACCATCAAGTGTGGGTGGCTCGCGCTGCCGGCTTCATCACCGCACAAAGCAACACCCGCCGATCCCACATCCAAATCAGCGTCGTCCAGAGCGGAGAAATTGAACGGTGCGAAATAATCCGCCACTTTGAGACCGCCGGTGCTTGCCAGCTTGATGTAACTCTCGCCCAGGTCTCCCCCACCACTCGGATAGTCGAACACGCCGTTACCTGCCACCAGGTAGACGTAGCCATTTGCGTCCGCCGCCGGCGCCGCGTTGCCTTGCCAAAACGATCCCTGATTTCCGTTCGGCGTATTGTTATATACCGATACCTGTGCCAGCGTCTTCGCGTCGTATCCCATCAGCCAGCCATGATACGTTCCAATATCGCAATGCGACGAGAACGCAACGTAAACCACCCCGTTCAGTAACAGCAGGCCCGGGCGCTGCTTATAATTCCGCGGTGCAAAAACCAGCGTGCTGCCACCCTCACCCGTCCCTGGATATGTTGCCTGAATCGCCACCGGACTCCCCACACGTTCCGCGCCGCTCGAAATATCCAGTGCGTGTAACCGATGCACATAGTTAGCCGAGCCGCCTGCGGATTCCTTGGTCATCCCCACCACATACACAGTTCCGCTCGCCGGATCGATCACCGGCGTACTGGTGATACCCAGCTCCGGCACAATCTGGTCGCAACCGGTGTCGGCATACGGCACCGTGGTTACGCCCGCGGCTGGATTGATAAAACTCACCACGTTGTGCGTACCCTTGCCGGTGATGTTCAGGTTTCCCACATACAGTGGTTGCCCATAAACATAGCCATCCGCCACGAAGGAAAACAATCTTCCGAACTGGCTCTGGTTTACATTAGCGGGCGTAAGCAGCGTCTCATTAAGATTTGCGCCGGCCCGGCTATTGTCATATTGGTAAGTGAGTACGTTCACTTGTGCGCCAAGTGGAAGCACCATAACCAATACAAGGCCACTAACCGAACCGCGACCGTAAGGGAGCCGGTGCATTGGAATGCCCTGAAAGCATTTTATACCTCCAAGCGAAAATTATAAATTGTTAACAAGATATATCAACGGTTACTCCGATGTTTCATGAAACTACCTGCCATCCGCTTCGGTCTAACGGTTCGTGGCAGGGAGATTGCTTCTTCCCGCGTAGCCGCGTCCGAATTTAGCCTTACTCACCTCGATTTTTCGTGGAGGATCTCGTGCAAAACCGTGAAAACTCTCTAGTCTATCTAGGCGCCTTCTTGGTCGCCCTAGTGTGTTGTTCTGACACAGCCCGCGCCCAAAATGCAACGCTAACGGCCAACCCGACGCAACTGACGTTCAGTGCGCAAACCGGGACCATCGCTCCTCAGACCGTCATAATAACTTCCTCCGCCGGATCCACCAGTGTTGCGGTGTCGGCCCTCTCAAGCAACGGTTGGCTGATGGTCACACCCACCAGTGGTACAACGCCGCTGCAACTAACGGTCTCTGTAAATCCCGCGCTTTCGAGCCTTGCCACTGACGACGGCTTCATAAATATCAATGCCACCGGTGCCTCTCTCTCCCTGCGCGCGGAGCTCGATACCTTGGCTGGCGCCAGCCCCCTTTCCGCGACCCCGAATTCTCTGAGTTTTCCGTTTGCTATCACCAGTACGCTTCCGTCTACCCAATCCGTGACACTTTCCAGCAGCAGTTCCAGCGATACAACTTTCACCGCAACTCCTAGAACCGCCGACGGTGGGAATTGGCTGACCGTGAATCCTCAATCCGGCAACATTTCGGGCGGATTTCAAGTTACCGTGAATCCCACGGCCCTGCCTGCCACTCCCGGACCATTCACTGGAGCAGTTGCCATCAATGCCCCAGGTACCAATGGCATCAGCTTGCCGATATTGGTTACTCTGGCCGGAACCCCCGCCATTCAAGTCAGCCCCAGCCAACTTAGTTTCGCCTGGCAAATCGGAACCAATGCGCCCGCTGTGCAATCCATCGCAATCACCAGCAGCACTGGCGTCAATGTCCCATTCACTGCGTCGGCCAAGACGTCTTCCTGTGGAAATTGGCTGGTAGTTTCACCCGAAAGCGGTGCCACACCCAGCAGCATCACCGCGCAGGTGAATACCTCAGGACTCACCACCGCCCAATCATGCGCAGGCGAAATCGATATCTCCGCCACCGGCGCTACCAACCCCAGCGTCGCGATTCCAGTAACTCTTCTGGTCACCACTACTCCGCTCTTACTCGTTCCGTCCACTGGACCAACTTTCACTTACCAAATAGGGACCAGCACGCAACCGGCTGTACAGAACGTTCAGATTACAAGTTCCGGTACGCCCTTGACCTTCACCGTTGCTTCTGCCCCAACCACCGCCGGCGGACCCAACTTCTTGAGCGTGGCTCCCATCACCGGCACTACGCCTCAGTCGCTCGCGCTCACTGTGAATCCGTTCGTGCTCTCCAGTCTCGGGCCTGGTTCCTATAGCGATACCGTTACTTTGACTTCCACTGGCGCTGGGAATTCGCCGCAGAGTTTCGTCGCCACTCTGACAGTAAGTAGCAATCCTCTGCTCACGGCGAGTGTTGGATCTCTAACGTTCAATTACGAGCTTGGTCAGACCGCACCTACCAATCAGACCATCGCTGTTTCGAGCACCGCTTCTCCGTTGGGCTTCCAGGTGGCCGTTGATACCACCAATTGCTCGGGATTCCTAACTGCCACCGCCAATAACGGAAACACTGGCCTCACTTACCTTGATCAGAATCAGGTAGTGGCATCCGTCAACATCTCTGGACTTACAACCCCCAAGGTGTGTAACGGGACCATTACGCTAAGTGTTCCGAATTCCAGCACACCCGCCCTTTCAATTCCAGTCACGTTGAACATCAGCAGCAAGGCCCTTCTCAACGTCAGCACCAATTACATCGACATCACGATGTTGTCCGGAGCCAGCCTCACCACTCAGACAGTTTCATTGACCAGTACTGATTCCACGGTGCTTGCATTCACCGCTACCGCTGCCACCAATCCCGTTGGATTGACGTGGCTCTCGGTCGCGCCCAATACCGGCGTTACTCCTAGCAATCTTCAGATCAACATCACCCCGGCGAATCTTGGTGTTGGTGCGTACGACGGAACCGTTACCGTCACTTCGCCAGGACTGCCGTCTCAGGTCATCCACGTGCACTTAATAGTTGCCTCCGCAAATGTGAGCGCCAGTCCGACCCCCGTCACTCTTACGCAGCAAGTGGGTGGAGCTGCTGTAAGTCAAACCGTTCAGATTAATGGAGTGCCGGCCGGCACCACCATCGGCACGTTGGTTACTACTTTTCTCGGGACGGGCTGGCTCCAAGCCACCGCATCGGGCGATGTGGTTACAGTAACCGCCACCGGCACTAGCCTTGCCCAAAACACTTATAGCGGAGTGGTCACGGTGATCGTGCCGGGCGCTGGTAACAGCCCGCTGTATATCCCGGTTACCCTCACTGTCGGCGCAGCCGACGCTCTGGTGCTCTCCGCCAACACCGTGAACTTCACCTCTCAGATTGGCTCAACCGCGCTGCAGGGTCCGATGACTGTGCAAGTAACTGCCACTGGAGCCAACGTACCCATCACCGCAACCTTCACGCCTTCCACCGGCGGCAATTTCGTCACCGTCACGCCGGCCACCGGCACCACGCCGGTTACGCTCAGCATCGCGCTCAATACATCCGTCTTGGCGACGCTTGGGGCGGGGACTTACACTGGCAACGTGGTCGTCGCTTCCACCAGCCTTCCCGGTGATAGCCAAACCATCAAAGTGAATCTCACCGTTGCTGGGCCCAGCGGGCCTGCACTCGTTTCCGTTGTCAACGCCGCCAGCTTCCTGCCTGGACCCGTTTCGCCCGGCGAACTGGTCTCCATCTTCGGCACAAATCTTGGGCCCACGCCCGGTATCAACTTTACGCCGGATAATGGCCACGTCGATACCACGCTCGGTGACACCACCGTGACGTTCAACAACGTACTCGCGCCGATGATTTACGCCGGCCCTCTCCAGATCAATGCCATCGTGCCTTATGAAGTGGGATCTGTCCCGCTGGGCACATCCATCAACGTTGTTGTGACCCACGGCGGTGTCATCTCGGCCGCCTTCATGGTCGTAACTACCGGCACTGAACCCGGCATCTTCTCTGTGAATCAGACCGGCAACGGCCAGGGAGCCATCCTGAACGCGAACGAGAGTCCGAACAACGCAAGTAATCCGGCTCCCAAAGGCAGCACCGTTTCGATTTATGCCACCGGCGAAGGCGCGCTCGCGCCACCGGTTGCCACCGGTTCCATGTCCGGCCCATCGCTGCCTCTGCCCACGCCCATCGCCAGAGTCTCAGTAACCATCGGTGGCCAACCCGCTGTAATATCCTATGCGGGTGAAGCGCCAGGTGAGGTTTCAGGCGTCATTCAAGTGAACGCCGTCATCCCGAACAATATCAGTTCAGGAAATCAGTTGGTGGTACTCACCATCGGCAACAATTCCAGTACGCAGCAAGCCATCACAGTAGCCGTGCAGTAAACTACTCATACCGCAGCGCGCTCATCGGATCAATTCCGGTGGCGCGCCTAGCGGGCAAATATCCAGCCAGCAGCGTGACGCTGATGATCATGCCAACCGCGGCGATCATAACCACAGGATCATTCGCTTTAATCCCGAACAACTGGCTCTCCACCAGCCGGCCCAGCTCCAACGCCGCCAGCACGCCCACGGCAACTCCGGCTCCCACTAGCACGATCACTTCGCCTAGAATCAGCCGCAGCACATTCGTACCTGACGCGCCCAGCGCGATCCGGATTCCGATCTCCTGCGTCCGCCGCGCTACAGCATAAGCCGTAACTCCGTACAATCCAACCGACGCCAACAATGTCGCCAGCACCCCAAACGCCACCGAGAGCCACGCAAACAGCCGATCCAAAAAATGCGTTTCTTTGACCTGCGTCTCCACCGTCTTCACTTTAAAGACCGGCAACGACGCATCCAGGCTCATCACACTTTGCCGAGCCGCCTGCGCCAGAGACAGCGGATCCTGGCTGGTGCGCAAATAGAATGTCACTTCCGACGGAGTCTCATCCTGCAACTCTGGCGTGAATGTCCAGCATTTGGATTTTTCCCGCAGGTCGCCGCCCTTCATATCGCGCGCGATGCCCACAATCTCCATTTCGAGCGGCCCATCGCCACCCCATCCAATGCGATGCCCCAGCGGACTCTCCCTCGGGTAAAATCGCTTTGCGAACGTCTCGTTCACAATGACAACCTTCGGAGCACCCACAGCATCTCGCTCCGTGAAATCGCGCCCCGCGATTACGCGCGCACCCGTGGTCTGAAAGAATCCCGGCAGCACTTGATTGAAGCCCGGATTCATATCCTCGCCCTCCCGTGGATGATATCCATCCACGTGAACCGTATTCGTCCAGTTGTCATCCGCCAGCACCGGATACGACGCACCGCTGGCGAACGTCACTCCCGGCAACCGCTGCAGCCTGTTCTGGAGTTCGACGAACAAATGCCTGGCTCGATCGGGGCCATAACGGTGCAGCGAGGGATCAATCGTCACCGCCAGCAATTGCGTGGTCTCAATCCCCGAGTTCGTGCGGAGCAGCGTATACAGGCTCCGTGCAAACAGCCCCGCACCCACCAGCAATAAGAGGGACAACGCCACCTGCGCCGACACCAGCAGCTTTCGCAGCCGGGTCTGCCCGGACCCCGACGAATGCTTTCCCGATTCGCTCTTCAATGTAACCGACAAATCAGGCCGTGTCCCCTGCAGCGCCGGCGCTGATCCGAAAAGTATCGCCGCCAGCAGACTGACTCCCGCCGTGAATGCGAGGATGCGCACATCCGGCGTAGTACGCAGTACCGCGCCGATATTCTGGTACGGCAGAATACCCACCAGCAGAGACGCCATCCACATCGCCACCAAAACGCCCAGCAATCCTCCAGCAATCGCCACCAGCAGGCTTTCCGTCATCACCAGCCGGATCAGCGATCCACGCGTCGCCCCCAACGACAACCGGATCGCGATCTCTTTCTGCCGTGCAGCCGCGCGCGTGATCAGCAAATTCGCCACGTTGACACACGCGATCAACAGCAACGTGCCCACCATCGCCAGCAAAACGTACAGTGGTTTTCCAAAAAGTTGTTGGAACGATCCGAACCCTTTGGATGCGTCGTTGAACTGAAGCGTGTTCTTAAGGTATGGCTTCCGATATTGCTGTGGGACGCCGACCCCGATCAAATCGTTCCGGAGCACGCTGTGATAGGGAACATCCATAGCGCTTTGCGCCGCCCGCGGGTCCACACCAGGCTTGAGCCGCGCGAAGATCTTTAACCAAATGCTGTTCCGTCTCGCGCGATCGTCCCAGGTAGGCGTGACCGCAGTCTTCATCGCTATCGGAACAAAAACATCCGCCGGACTCATGGGCTCAAAGCTTGAAAACCCCCGCTCAGCCACGCCAATGATGGTCATAGGATGTCCGTTGATTTCGATAGCGCGGTTCAACACCCCGGCATCGCCACCAAACCGCCGCTGCCAATATTCGTAACTGATCACCGCGTAGGGCTCTCCATCCTTCACCCGGTCTTCCACCGGAGTCAGCGTTCGTCCAATCGCCGCCTGAACTCCCAGGACCTCGAAATAGTTGCCCGAAACCAATTCCGCCACCCCGCGTTGCGCCAGCCCTCTGTCTGCGATATCCACCGAATCCTCATAGCGCGCCGCGATCCCCGTGAACACCCCGGGATTCCCATCGCGCAACTCCAGGTAAGTGGGATAAGCGAACGAATTCTCGTACCCGCGCGAACTCCCGCCGATGAACCGCCCGGCCCACTCGAAAAGCACCAGCCGGCGCGGCTCCTTCACCGGCAGCGTCCGCAGCAGAATCTGATCCGTCAAAGTAAAGATCGCGGTATTCGCCCCAATCCCCAGGGCGAGCGAAAGCACCGCCGCCGCAACCAGCGACGGATTACGCCCCAGGCTCCGCAATACAAATTT
>DASYNU010000202.1:0-27637 GCA_036008345.1 Bryobacteraceae bacterium | reverse complement strand
GTACTTACCCGGCCGTACAGCCTTGGCATGACAGATGCCTTAGTAAAGAACGAAAGAGATCAAAACACCCGATGCGAAAGATATGGCATTCGCTGATCAGCCTCCGGATTTGGAGCGACCAGCACGGTCAGGATCTGATCGAATACGCGATGATCGGCGGGTTCATCGCCGTGGTCTCCGGCATGTTCATGCCGGGTGTTTCGAAAGACGTCAGCATGGTTTTTAGCAGGATCGCAAGCACCATGACAAGCTCGGCAGCAACGAGTTAGGGGGAGGAGCCCGCGCTGGCGTTGGGGGAAGGGAGAGCTCCCAGCGCCAGCGCCCAGCCGCAGGCATCAGCTTTTAGCGTGGCCGCACTCAGCAGGGAGACGGGCGCGTCAGGACCGGGATTACAGACAGTTCTACGCACCCCTCCGATTTGCCCTGCATAGATTTGTAATACGCGACGCCGACCCACTAAACGCTACGATGAAATATTGCAAGCAACTGCCCCATCCAACGTTTTGACCCGAGCGGGGCGCGCGCTTTTGCCGGCCCTGCGCTACCTCATGCAGACGGAAGTTCACGTCTATGCATTTTCCGTCTCGGCCGGGATGCTGTTATCGTTCTTTCCGTTTCTAATCGTGATGCTTTCCTTGTGCCAGCATGTCTTGCACTGGAAAGCCGCCGTTAACGCCATCTACTTCACGCTCGACGATTATTTCCCGGATGCTTTCGGCCATTTCCTGCGGCGCAACTTCGAGGTCACGGTGGCATCCCGCGGGCCGGTGCAGATTATTTCCATCGTGCTGCTATTCTTTACCGCCAGCGGGATTTTTGAATCCATGGAAGTGGCGCTCAACCGCATCTGGCGGTGCCCGACCAACCGGAGCTATTGGAAAAACCAGTTGATCGGCCTCGGACTCATCCTCACGTGTGGCGCGCTGATGCTGATCTCCACAACACTAACGGCGTTGAATAACGAATACTTCAAGCTGGCGGCCATTCCTCTCTCCATGCTCCTGCTGTTTCTGATCTATTGGCTGCTGCCGAATTGCAAAATCAAGCCCGGCCGCATCATCCCAGCCGCCATCGGCGTGGGGCTGCTGCTCGAAATTCTCAAATACGTCAATCTTCTGACGTGGCCCTACCTCCGGCAGAAGCTGGCCATGGAGTACGGTCCCTTTGTCTACACCGTCACCATCATCTTGTGGGGATTCGTTGCGTCCATGGTAATTCTGGCCGGCGCGGAATGGACCGCTCGCCGGGCACCGCAGCAGGACTAGTACTCCGACGCTCAGAGGAGCACGGGTTTTCCGGATACGCAAGACCGGCAATTCAACTTAGTGAACCGGGACCAAGTTCCTATTGCCGCGCGGTGCGGCTGCCTTCACAATCAAGTTTCACACCACACCATGGCAACCGCACCCATCCTGGATGATCTCCAGGTTCAAGACGAAAATCTGTCTCTCCAGAATCTTGCGCTCCAGACTGAGGACATGAATCTCGCTCCTCCGCTGCCGGAAAACCTGGAAGATACGGGACTGGCCGGATCGGTGATAGAGCAGTTGGTCTTGAAGCTGCTTTATTCGCGCGGCGACCTGCTGGGCCGGGATATGTCGGAAGCCCTGGGTTTGAAATTCAGCCTGGTGGAGGAGTTTCTCGAGCTCTTCAAGCGGCAGCACTTCATTCAGGTCAAGAAGTCGATGGGGATGGGGAACAGCACCGCCGTATTCGCCTTGACCGAGACCGGCCGAACTGCCGCTCGTGAGTGCATGGAGAGCAATCAGTACACGGGGCCTGCGCCGGTGCCCTTACATCAATACAGTCACATCGTGCGGCGCCAGCGGCGTGCTGACGGCTGGCTCACTCCGGATGCGTTGGCGCATGCCTATCGCCGCATGGTGATGACGGAGCGAGTTCTGTCGCAGATCGGACCGGCGGTCAGCTCCGGGAATTCATTCCTGATCTATGGGCAGCCGGGCAACGGCAAAACCTTCCTGGCGGAGGCGCTCGGGGGCTTGGACGACTCGTGCATCTTTGTGCCTTACGCGATCGAGAGTCAAGGCTCCATCATTCAGGTCTTCGATCCGGTGTATCACCAGCCGGTTGAAGATGCAGTGGAGCAATCGGTATTCGCCTGCGGCCCTCAATATGACCGGCGTTGGATTAAGTGCAAGAGGCCGTTCATCATGACCGGCGGCGAGCTCACGCTCGAAATGCTGGATCTGAAATACAACTCCACGTCGAAAATTTACGACGCGCCCTATCAGCTAAAGGCTAACAACGGCATTTATCTGATCGACGACTTTGGACGCCAGCAGTGCGCGCCGGCGGAAGTTCTCAACCGCTGGATTGTTCCTATGGAGCGCCGCATCGATTACCTGAAGTTCCTGACCGGCGGCAAGATGACCGTACCCTTTGAAGCGTTTCTGATCTTTTCCACCAACCTTCGGCCGGATCAGCTGGGAGACGAAGCCTTCTTGCGCCGCATTCAATACAAAATGTTGCTGCGCAGTCCGGACGAAAACGAATTCGTCAGAATCTTCCGGAACTTCTGCGAGTCGAAGAACCTGCCGCACGAAGAGAGCTCCATCCGGCGCTTCATCGAAAAGCATTACCAGTGCACCGGGAAGGTGTTCCGGCGCTGCCACCCGCGCGATGTTCTCTCGCATGTGATCGACATGATCCACTTCGAAAAGCACCCGTTCTGTCTGACCGACGATCTGCTGGACCGGGCGTTCGAGAGCTGTTTCCTGGAAGAAACCGGCGACTAAAGGAAGCCGAACCGCGGCCGTAAGAATCCGTGAAAAAATCAAAAGCACCGGTCGCTTACGCTCGCGGCCCAGAAAGAAAGTCTCATGTTCAGAGAGTGTTACCGAACCGCGACCGTGAGGGAGTCGGTGCCGTTGCCGATTCTTTCACAGCTTCTAAGGAAGTCGGTGCCTTTTTGTCACCATCCCCGCTTGCCCGCCTTGAAATCTTCCCACTGCCCGAGTGCTTTCATCTGCTCATCCAGCTTGGAGTCGACCACTAGCTTCTCCACTTCCGCCCGCGTCAGCCGCTTCACCGGACGCTCCGGATTCTCCGCCAAGCTCCACATCAGCACCGCCGCGACAGCTTCGGTGATTTTTTCCTCCCTCTGATTCACGCGATCCACGGTATCCGATTCAGCGTGATAATCCGGAAGATATGGGATCGGGTCCTGAATGCCCACCAGATTGGGAACGCCTGAAATCATGAAATCGAAATTATCCGTGCCGTCCAGCACGTCTGTCAGGTGGGCCGTGGCGCGCAGTCCCTCCACGGTGCCCAGCGCGTCATTGACAGCTTTCCGTAGCTCGTCGCGCCCATTCAGATAAAAGCCGCTCAGGTGCCCAGATCCAGTGTCGAATATCGTCACCGCGACAAATTTGTCGAGCTCATTCTGGTGCCGTGCCACATAAGCTTCCGACCCCAGCATGCCCTGCTCTTCGCCGGTGAACAGCGCAAAACGGACGGTCCGCCGAGGTTGAATACCCAGGTCGTGAAACGCCCGTGCCAGGTCGATCACCAGCGCGGCATTCACGCCGTTGTCTTCGGCCCCCGTTCCCAAATCCCAAGAATCCAGATGCGCGCCCACCAGCACAATCTCATCCGGCTTTTCGCGCCCCCGAATTTCGGCGATCACGTTCTTCGATTCATAACTCGGCGCAATCCTGTTCAAGATGGTTAGCCGCACCCGCACTTCATCCTTTTCCGCCAGCCGCGCCAACCGCTCGGCGTGCTCGCGCGCGATGATGGCTGTGGGCACAGGAGCATAATTGAGGTCCAGCGAAATAGGATGCCGATACAGCAGCCCGCGCGGCCGCGTGGATTCCAGCAGCAGCGCTACCGGCTGGTGTTTCCGCGCCGCATCCGTCAGCACGGCGTTCCGCATGTATTCGGCGAAAAGATCATCGAAAGTCTTCATCTCGGAAGAATGAATCAGCAGAATGGCGCCGCGCATTGCGCCGCCCAGCCGGGCGAAGTCGGCTAATGTCCCCTCCCCGGCGTCAATAACGCGGGCTTCGATGGTTCCCTTCGTGGACGGGCTCATGGGCGCAGCCGCGATGCGGATGTTGAACGCCGCGGGCGAAACCGCGCTGGCTTCGGCTGAGACCGGGAGCCACATGCTTTGCGCGGTGAACGGCTCCACGCTCACGTCCTGGATTCCGATGTCGCGGAATTTCTTGGCAGCCCATTCAATCGCGCGGTCGCATGCCGCGGATCCCGTGGGCCGTCCGCCGATGCCATCGCATAGCTCCCGCAAGTCCGTCATCAGTGGAGTATCGCCGTGCGCCCGCGCAGCCAATCGGTGCGGAGCGTCCTCTGCCAGCAGTGCAGGACCTAATAGCAGGCAGCCCCAAGCGTAAGCGCGGGGACCGAACCGCCTAGCGATTAGTATCATTCCTGTAGATCACTCCTTCTTTCATCACGAACACGATCTTCTCGATCTGCCGGATGTTCTGGATCGGATCGCCAGGAATCACCACCACATCCGCGAGCTTTCCCGGTTCAAGCGTGCCTACGCGGTTCTGGATTCCCAGCAACTCCGCATCCACGGACGTCCCCGCCCGCAGTGCATCAACGGGCGCCATCCCGAGATCCACCAGCATGTGAAACTCCTCCGGATTCCGGCCGTGCGGATACACGGCGGCGTCTGTGCCCATCCCGATTTTCACGCCCTTCGCAATAGCTCTCTTCATCGTTTGGTTGATAGCTTCAATGGCCGCGCGCATCTTGGCTTCCACGGCAGGCGGGTATCCGCCCTTGGCCAGCATCTCACGGCCGCCTTGCGTGGCCATCAAGGTCGGGATGAACACTGTGCCGCGCGCCTTCATCATGTCCAGCGCCTCGTCATCCATAAAGGTGCCGTGCTCGATGGAATCGATCCCCGCGCGAATGGCGCGTTTGGCGCCCTCGGCTCCGTGCGCGTGCGCGGCCGTCTTTCTGCGCAGCGCATGCGCCTCGTCCACAATCGCGTTTAGCTCCTCTTGGGTAAGCTGCGGAGTGTCCACCGCATCGGTCAGCGAGAGTACCCCGCCGGTGGCGCAGGTTTTGATGACATCTGCGCCGTATTTGGCGTTCAGGCGCACCGCTTTGCGCGCTTCCTCGGGTCCGTTGATCACTCCGTCTTCAGGAGCGGATTCACGTCCGAAAACACCCTCGCGAAAACCATCCTCGAAATCGCAATGCCCGCCCGTTGCCCCGATAGCGTGAACCGCCACCAGCATGCGCGGTCCGGGGATTATGCCGGCCTGCACCGCATTGCGCAGTCCAACATCCATGAAATCGGTGGAACCTACGTCGCGTGCCGTAGTGATGCCGGCCATCAGAGTCTTCTTGAGATTCACCGTGGCGATGAGGGTTCTTTCCGCAATCGTCTTCTGCAGGCCGTCCAGAATGAACTGCCGGAAATCTCCAACGCTCGGATACGCAAGATGGGTATGCGCATCCATCAAGCCAGGCGAAAGCGTAGCATCGCCGAAATCCATCACCTTTGCGCCACTTGGAATGGGCGCTTCAGCGCCAACGCCCAAGATGGTCGTCCCGCTCACCACCACCACTCCCGGCGTCGACATGCGATGTCCGTCGAACATGCGCGCAGCCTTTAGTACGATGGGCGTGTTTTGTCCGACGGATGGGCAGGCCGCAGCAAGCAGGCAGCAGGCGGCAGAAAACAAACGGTACCTGAGCGTCTGCCGCCTGCCTCCCGCAGCCTGCGCCCTGTCTGCTGCCTTCTGCTTTCTGCCGTCTGCCTTCTGCAATCGGGTTGTCATAAGCCTTCAATCTTACTTCGTCGCCGCAGCCGACTGCGCTTCTTCGCCCCAGATATATTTCGCGAACCATTCGTAGTTGTGCTCCATCACCGCCCGCTGCTGTTTCGGCTTGTTGATGGGATGCCCGAATCCCTTGTACAAAATCAGCTTCGCCGGGACCCCACGATCCTTCAGCGCCTGGTACAACTCAAAAGCGTTCGGAGGCGGCACGCGCTTGTCCTGATCGCCATGCTGGATCAGTGTCGGCGTCTTGGCCTTGTTCACATAGAAAATCGGCGATGTCTTCTGATAAATGGCCGGATCGTCCCACGGCGTGGCTTTCAGATACTGCCGCGTGAACGGATGAATATCGGTGTTGACGTAATAAGTCATCCAGTCGGAAATGCCCGCGCCCACTGAAACTGCGCGAAAACGGTCGCTGTAAGTGGTGATGAAAGCCGAAATATAGCCGCCCTCGCTCCAGCCCATCGCACCCACGCGGTCTTTATCCACGAGGCCTTTCGCAATCAGAAAATCGACGCCCGAAATCACATCCTGATAATCGCCGAGGCCGAGATTGCGCACGTTCAGCGACCGGAACTTTTCGCCGTACCCGGCCGAGCCCCGGTAATTCGGTCTCAAAATCAGCGCTCCCTTGGCGGCAAAGCGCTCCATCGGATAGTAACGGTCCGGCGCAGCCTCTGGCGTATCGAAACCCGTAGGCCCACCGTGGATAACAACCAACAACGGGTATTTCCGCGATGGATCGTAGTTGGCCGGCTTCATGAGAACCCCTTGGATGGGCGTGCCGTCGGTGGATTTCCACTCAATCACTTCACGCGTAGTCAGCTTGAACTCCTTCCATTGGTCGCCGATATTCGTGAGATACCGGGGCGTGAAATCCTTCGTCGCTGAAATGAAAACTTCTGTAAAGTGATTCGGTGCCGAACCAACCGAGGCGAACATCCGATGATCCGGAGTGAAGGATGCATCGGGAACGAAGAAGGCGTCGGGTGAGCTGATCCGATCCAGCGCCAGTGTTTCCGGATTCACGCGAAACAAATGCGCGTTGCATTTTAAAATCGAGGCGAAATAGATTCCATCCGGCCCCCAATCGATCAAGTTCGGATCTTCGTCGAATTTCGCCGTGACGATACGCGGCTCGCCGCCTGCCGCTGGAATAACCGCGATGTGCATGTTCATGTAGTAGTAGAACGGGTCGCCATTGGCGGTCACGTAGGCGACTTGGGTTCCATCCGGCGACCAGCGCGGCCGCGTGTTGGGACCGTTGGAATCCAGCAGCTTCTTCACCAGCTTGTCCCCCACGTCAACGGTATAGATCTGCGATGTGCCGGATGAACTGATGTCGGGATCGCGCGTGGCATTGAAGGCGATCTGCTTGGAATCGGGCGACCACGCGAACTCGCCCACGCTGAACTTGTCGCCTTCGGTAAGCGCCTCCGCCTGCGGCCGCTGCTTGGCATCGGCGGGGATTTCGGCCGGCGTCTTCACCAGCCACAATCGCACCATCGCATAATCGCCGCCGATAACATCGAACTCGCCGTACTTTTCTTTGCGATCCTTCTTGGCTTTCGGGTCAGCGCCGGTGGAGCTGAAGGCAATGCCGGATCCGTCAGGCGCCCACTCCATGGACTCCACGCCGTTCTCTTCGCTGGTGAGTTGCTGCGCTTCGCCGCCGTGCGGGCGAATGACGTAGATCTGACGCTTGCCATCGCGCTCGGATAAAAAAGCGATGCGCGACGAATCCGGCGCCCATTTGGGATTCTGGCTCGATTTCTTGCCGCTGGTCAATTGATACCGTTCGCCGCCCGCCGCCACGGCGATCCAGATCTGCAGCACGAATTCGTTCTCCTCCCAATTCGCCTGCGTGACGGTATAGGCGACATATTGCCCATCCGGCGAGATCCGGGCATTCCCCACCGTTTGCATGCTGAGTGATTGATCGATGCTAGGCGTTTGCGCGAACGCCGCGAATATAAATAGCGAGACAAGCGATAACCGGTACATGGGGCCATTATACGTAGGGCATGCCCACGGCTCGCGCCTATACTTGGAGCGCCCGGCTCCGTCCGAACCGCGACCGGAAGGGAGCGCTACCATCAATGCCGCTTGTCTCTACATTCGTGGTAGCGCTCCCTGCCGGTCGCGGTTCAGTTTTTCGTTCGTCGCAAGCTCCCACCACCCGCCCCTTTTCCGAGGTATGCTAAAAAGATCGGAAGGAGGGCACTTGACACTCAATCTCAGCCCCGAGGAATCGAAAGATTTCCTGAAGCGCGGTTTCTCCCGCAGGAACTTCGGCCGCATTGCAACCATGCTCACTGCCGGAGCCACTTTGCCGTTCTATAACGAGCCAGCCCTGGCCCAGTTGTCCAAGGTCAAAGGCACCATTCCACCCGATGCTGTATTGATCAACGCCAACGAGAACCCCATGGGCCCGTGCCCTGAGGCTGCCGAGGCCATTCGCAATGTCGTTCAAAAGGGCGGCCGGTACATGTATCAGCTCACCGATGACCTCGCGAAAACCTTGGCCGAAGTGGAAGGCGTCAAGCCGGACTATGTGCGTCCCTTCGCCGGATCGAGCGCGCCCCTGCACCAATCCGTGCTGGCGTTCTGCTCCCCGCAAAAAAGCTACGTCGTGGGCGATCCCGGCTATGAAGCCGGCAGCCGAGCGGCAAAGTTCATCGGCGCGAGAGCCATCAACGTTCCCCTCACCAAGGACTATGCGCACGATGTGAAAGCCATGGCCGCGGCCGATCCGAACGCTGGTTTGATCTATCTGTGCAACCCGAATAATCCCACCGGATCCCTAACCTCGCGCGAGGACATGGAATGGCTGCTCGCGAATAAACCGGCCGGCAGCATCCTCATGGTGGATGAAGCTTACATCCACATCGCCGATGGAGTCAGCTCCATGGTCGACATGGCCGCCAAGGACAAAGAGATCATCGTTCTGCGCACCTTCTCCAAGCTCTACGGCATGGCGGGACTGCGCGCCGGCGCGGCGATCGGCCGTCCCGATCTTCTCGACAAGATCATGCCTTATAGCGCGGGCGCCTTGCCCGTCACTGCCATGGTCGGCGCCACCACCAGTCTCAAAGTGAAAACGCTGGTGGCGGAGCGCCGCAAGATCATCAAGGATATCCGCGAAGATACACTCGCGTTCCTCGATAAGAACCACTTCCACTACGTGCCCTCGGTGAGCAACAAATTTATGGTGGACGTGAAGCGTCCCGGCCGCGAGGTGATCGATCTCATGGCCAAGGAGAACGTCTACATCGGACGCGTCTGGCCGTCCTGGCCCACCTATGTTCGAGTGACAGTTGGGTCGCGCGATGACATGGCCAAGTTCAAGTCCGCTTTCCTGAAGGTGATGGCCTAACGTCCGGCGGAACTGGATGATTCCGCAGCGGCACCCTTACACTGCGCGCGTATTCCTGGGCGATTGTTTCGGTGGAATCATCGCGGCCCTGATCGCGATTCCCTACGGTCTCGCCATGGCGTCACTGATGGGGCTGCCGCCGGTCCTCGGGATTTTCACCAGCATTCTCACGGCGCCAGTCACCGCGCTGCTCGGCCGCAATCCCGTATTGATCGGAGGGACCGCCAGCGCCACGGTCCCCTTCATCGCCCTCGCAGTCCGCGAGCAGGGAGTCGCGGGCGCCGCAAAAATCTGTATCGCGGCTGCACTTTTCCTGCTGCTATTCTCCGCCCTCCGTCTCGGCCGCTACATCCAAAAAGTTCCCCAAGCCGTAGTCACCGGATTTTCCTGCGGAATCGGCGGCTTGATGGTGATCTCGCAGCTCGATACCATCCTAGGAGTCGGTTCGCCCTGGACGCGATCCGCCGGCGCGCCGTTGACGCAATTGCTTCGCGTGCTGGGCCGCGTGGGTGGTACCCAGCTTGCTCCACTCCTCCTCGGCGTCCTGGTAATCGGCGCTGCCATGCTATCCGCCCGTTGGTCGGCGCGTCTGCCGGCTCCGCTCATCGGCGTCGGCGTCGCGGTGCTGGCGGCGAATTTTTTCGGCTTGCACGAAAAACAGGTGGGCGCTCTCCCGCTGGCCCTCCCCGCCTTCGCCGGATTCTCCTGGCAGCGCTCCGACTTCACCACTTTGCTCCCGTCCGCGCTCGGCTTGGCGTTCGTCAGCGCCGTGAATATTCTGATTACATCTCGCGTGGTGGAGCACTTCCGCGGCTGGCATCGGCACGTCCGGAAAACAGATGCCGATCGGGAACTGGGTGCCTACGGACTGGCCAACATTTGCGGCGGCCTGTTTGGCGCTCCTATGAGTGTTGGAATTCCTGCGCGCAGCCTGGCCAGCGTCCGCTGCGGCGCCACTACGCGCGTGTCCAACATTCTGCATGCGGTATTCTTAATCGCATTTCTTGAGATGGGATCCAAATTCGTAGCCCAGATCCCCATTCCAGCCCTGGCCGGCGTCACCGCTTGGATGGGAATCTGTCTGCTCGAGTGGAGCACCTGGCGCCGCCTGCCGAAGATGCGCCGCCTGGACGCCGCCGCATTCCTCGCGACTGCATTTGCCGTTCTAGTCACGAATGCCGTGGCCGCGGTCGCCATCGGCTGTTCACTCTTCGTGTTCCATCATCTCTACTACAAATTCAAGTCTTCCCAGCCCCTCACGAGTCTGCACACGTCGCCAGGTGTAGAGTCCACCGAATAGCCCGCCACGCCGCGCTTTCGTGAACCACCTCACGCGGGTGGTAAAAAAGTTTAATCAAAAAACACTTGAAGCACGTTCCCGGCGCATGTTATGTTAGCCCAAGTCCACAACTCTATCGAAAGGAGGCAGCCTGTTGAACACAATCACTAACGCTGATCGAATGCGCGACGCCCTCGCGGCGCGAACTGGCTGGCCTCCGGTAAGCTTTCCACTCCTTTAGTTCCTATCCAGCTAGCAGTTTTTTCGCGGTGCGACACTCCAGCACCAGTCGCATTGCTTGATTCTCACTTCAACTCTCAATCAGGAAAGGTATATGAAAAACTTCAAAGTATTTCAAGGTACCCGATCAGTGGATGCGCCGCGCCTGTGCGACTCTTGCTCCAACGGCGTGGTTCTTCGAGGTCCGGCCGACAGCGAGGAATACGTGTATTGCTCGCTTGTGGAAAAGCCCATCGGGATACGCGTAACGGAATGCAATCGTTATACCGATCGCTCGCACGCCCCACTGTGGGCCATGAAGGAGATCGCCTGGGTGTTGCAGGTGGATTCCAAGCGCCAAAAGGTCGGCTTCATGAGCGCCAAGGAATGGCAGCGGCTGAACGAGGACGACAGTGTGGTTCCCAGCCATCTCGGATAATCCGGAATCATCGACAAGAAACCAAGTGCGGGTCGGAAGCGGCCACTAATTTATCCGCACCAATATTTTATACGAGGAAACTAATGCTCGACTTACAAAATCAAACCCAGCCGCTCGCTCACCGGCCGATGCACCCAGTGGATAACTGGATGCGCCTGGCGCGTTTCCTCATGCTCGGAAGTGAAGATGGGACCTACTACGTTCAGCCGCGCACTCTCACCGTGGAGAACGCAACCGCGGTGCTGGAGTGTCTAAAGTCGGACGGGCTCCGCGTGGTGCGCACCATGGTCGAAATCTCCATCGCCGGCCGCGCTCCGAAAAATGCCCCAGCGCTGTTCGTGCTGGCCCTGGCCGCAAGCCCGAATTTTGCGGACGCCGAAACCGTTGCGGCCGCACTTCACGCTCTGCCGAAAGTTGCGCGCGCGGGAACAGACCTTTGCATTTTCGCCGGCTTTGTCGAGAATCTGCGCGGATGGGGCCGCGGTCTGCGATCCGCGATAGCTGAGTGGTATCTAAACAAACCGGTCTATGAGCTGGCCTACCAGATGCTCGCCTATCCACCGAGCCATGGCTGGTCGCATCGGGATCTGCTCCGCCTTTCGCATCCAAAAGCGGCCACGCCTGCTCAGAACGCGCTATTCCAGTGGGCGGTGGATGGCGAGCTCGGGCACTTGGCAAGCCCCGAGCTTCTCTCGGGCGACCTGCGCCAGATCCATGCCTTCGAACAGGCCAGGAAGTCATCGAACGAAAACGAGATCGTCAACCTCATTGAAGAAAATCGCTTGACCCATGAGCTGATTCCATCCGAATGGAAGAATTCCGCGCAAGTGTGGGAGGCGCTGCTCCCATCCATGCCGTATGCGGATCTCGTACGCCACCTCGGAAAACTAACCGCGGTGGGTTTGATTCAGCCTCAGAGTCCGGCCACGGCACTGGTGGTTGCGCGCCTGATTGATCGCAAACGAATCCGAAACTCGCGCATTCATCCCATAACGCTATTGGATGCCCAGCTCTATTACAAGCACCAGCCGGCAGCCGTGGCGAGCATCATCAACGCGCTGGAGGAAGCATTCCATCTGGCGTTCGAGAATGTCGAGCCGATCGGAAAACGCGTCCACCTAGTGTTAGAGGCCAGTAACTCTTACGCGACGGTAATGAACGCGTTCGCCATGCTGTTCGAAAGGAAAACGTCGAACTCAGTGGATGCGTTTTTGATCGTCACCGACAACATGCCTTCAACCGAAGCGTTGGAAAGAAAGGCGGCCAAGCTGGTAATGATCGCGCTAGCTGCCACCGATGGCAGCATCTCCGATCCGGACGACGCCTTCCAGTTGGGCATCGCGGGTTTCGACGCAACTGTCCCCCAGGTTGTGGCGGAGTTCCTTAACGGCTGACGTGGGGCAGGCGCTTTCGCCTGCCAACTCATTCGTTCACGGTCGCTCACCCTCGCGGTTCATGTCGTTATCGAACCGCGACCGTGAGGGAGTCGGTGCTCTTCAACACCCCGGCCCGGACCTTAAGCTGAACAGCCGTCGCAAGGCAAGTGCGGTCACCTATGCCATGGCCGCATCGCATGGGATTATTTCCACCCCTAGGGTCTCAATCGTCTGCTGGATTCTATCGGCGGGCGCGCCTCTTTCGGCCAGCCGAACCAGGTGTGGACCAGGAGCGTCCACGGATTGCGTGCGGATGACACCCCTGCCGATTTTCATTCTAGGTGTTGCTGTCATCGGCTCGCGGTAGCAGATGCTTCTGGATCTTGCCCAACGCGTTGCGCGGCAGCGTTTCCACCACCACGAAAGAGCGTGGAATTTTGAAGGATGCCAGTTTTTCACGGCAGCGGGCTTCGAGATCGCGCAAGTCCACAGCAGGTTCGCTGTTGGTAACGATGTATGCCACCGGCACTTCACCCCGCACGCGGTCGGGCGCGGCGGCCACGGCTGCTTCGGCCACGCCCTCCTGCTCCTCCAGAAATTCTTCAATCTCGCGCGGATAGATATTGAAACCGCCCGAAATGATCAAGTCGCTCTTGCGCCCGCACAGCGAGTAGTAACCGTCGGGAGAGCGAATAGCCAGATCGCCGGTGCGGAAATATCCATTGAGGAATGCCGCTTCGGTAGCTTCTTCGCGCCGCCAGTAACCGGCAAAAATATTCTCGCCCTTGAGAAACAGCTCGCCGGCTTCGCCATCGGCAGCTGCACGGCCTTCCGCGTCCAGCAATTGAACCGAAACTCCAGGCAGCGGCAACCCGATACTCCCCGGCCGGCGCTCGCCGCTATAGGGATTACTGATATTCATCAGCGTTTCGCTCATGCCGTAGCGTTCCAGAATGGCGTGCCCGAACTTCGATCGGAATTCTTCGAATATCTGCGGCGACAACGCCGCGGAGCCTGAAACAAAGAGCCGCATCGAAGCTCCGATCCGGCTGGCCTGCTCCGCTGGAATATCCAGCATCCGGACGTACATCGCCGGAACGCCGAAGAACAGCGTCGGCTGGAAGCCGAGAAACTCGGCGGCGATTTTCTGATGATCGAATCGTTCTAACAAACGCATCCGGCAACCGCTGGCCAACCAGCAGTGCAGCCCGTTGCCAAGCCCGTGCACATGGAACAGTGGCAGGGCGAGCAGCAGCCGATCCGCGCTCGAAATTTGCCACGCGTCCAGCAGCTTAGTAGCGTTGGCCGCGAAATTATTGTGCGTGAGCACCGCGCCTTTGGAAGCACCGGTGGTCCCGGAAGTATAGATAATCCCCGCAGGCGTCTCACCGTCGAGCGCAACCTCCGGACGCTGGTTGGGGAGAGTGGAGGCAGCTTCTGTCAGCTCAGCGGGGGACCATCCGGAGGCAAGCCCCACCACGGCTGCCGGCGCCGCGTCGCTGAGGATGTGCGAGATCTCGCGATCGCGATACAGGATATTAATCGGCACGAAAATCAAACCCAGCTTGACCGAAGCCAGGTAAAGATCAATCATCTCGACGCAATTGGCCAGGTAAACACATAACCGATCTCCCGGTTTTAGCCCGCGCGCCAGCAGCAGCTGCGCCAGACGATTGCTACGTGTGTCGAGATCGCCGAAGGTGTAAGTAGCGTCCTGAAATTCGAGGGCGACGGTGTTACGCCGGCCAATCAGCGACAGGTCAAACAGTTCGAGGAGAGTCATCTCACCTTGTCATTGTATTTTGTAATCCCCGTGCAGCGCCGGACGAGCTAAGAACCTGCATTCAAGTGGCGTGACTGGCCAGCATTGACAATCTTGGACAGGCAAGTTACGGTCAAATAGAAGGGACCCGCGCACTACCGACATATGAACGTTCATCTAACACCAGAGCTGGAACAGCTCGTTCACAAGAAAGTGAAGACGGGTCGGTACAATTCTGCCAGCGAGGTAGTACGGGAGGCGCTTCGACTGCTCGAAGAATATGACGGTCTTCGCGCAACACAATTCGGCGAGCTGCGGCGTCGAATCGATGCCGGACTAGCATCGCTCGATCGAGGCGAAGGAGTGGATGGCGAGCTATTCATGGGAAGGCTCGTTTCCGGTCCTAGCCCCAAGCCCGGCCGCCGCAAGATTAAGTGAGCCGTTACATTCTTTCGCGGATCGCACAACAGGATCTTGTGGAGATCCGGGACTACTACTTGCAGCAGGGCAGCCCGCGAGCAGCGCGGAAAATGCTGGTGGAGTTTGTAGGGGCTTTTCGCTCAATTGGAAAGACACCGGGAATGGGCCACGAGCGAAAGGACCTGGCAGAGCACCGGCCAGTGTTGTTTTGGCCGGTTCGGGACTACCTGATTGTCTATCGGGCAGATCGCAAGCCGATCGAGATTGTGACGGTGGTTCGTGGGTCTCGCGATGTACCTGCTCATTTGAAGCGGGTGAGCCGTTTAAGTTGATCGTTCGTTCTTGGCCAGTGTGGAAGGGTGCCCGCCAGGGCCCTGTGGTTGGACCAGTTGCGGGCGTGAACGTTATATACTCTCAAGAAAGGGAGATCCCATGTGTTTCCGCACCGCTCTACTTGTCTTCGTGTCCGCCTTTTTGTCTTTCGGCCAAACCAAAGTCACCTCAGTCGAAGGTATCACCGAATACCGCTTCGACAATGGCTTGCGCCTATTAGTGTTCCCGGACGCCTCGAAACCCAACATCACCGTGAACATTACCTACCTGGTCGGCTCGCGGCACGAAGGCACCGGCGAAGGCGGTATGGCCCACCTGCTGGAGCACATGGTTTTCAAGGGCAGCACCAAGCACACCAATATTCCGCAGGAATTGACCGAGCATGGCACACGCCCCAACGGCACCACTTCCTGGGATCGCACCAACTATTTCGAGACATTTTCGGCAACCGACGAAAATCTCAAGTGGGCGCTGGATCTGGAATCGGACCGCATGGTGAACTCCTTCATCAAGAAAGAGGATTTCGACAAAGAATTCTCAGTCGTTCGCAATGAATTCGAGATGGGCGAGAACAATCCCTTCAACGTCACCTTTCAACACACCATGGCCGCGGCTTTTCTGGCGCACAGCTACGGCCGTCCCGTAATCGGAAACAAGTCGGACGTGGAGCGCGTGCCCATCGACAAATTGCAGGCCTTCTATCACAAGTATTATCAGCCTGACAACGCAGTCCTCATGGTTGCGGGCAAGATAGATGAGCCAAAGGTAGTCGCCCTGGTCAACGATTATTTCGGAAAGATCCCGCGGCCCTCGCGCATTCTCAGCCCGACATATACTGTGGAACCTGCACAGGACGGCGAGCGCATGACGGTGGTGCGCCGCGTGGGCGATATCCAGGCGATCCTGGCCGCGTATCACATCCCCGATGGCGGCCATCCGGACGCGCCGGCCTTAGAGGTGCTCGGTGGCATCCTTGGCGAAGACTCCTCCGGCCGATTGTACAAGGCGCTGGTGGATAACAAGAAAGCTGCGCAGGTTTTCGATTTCAATCTCCAGTTGAACGAGCCCGGCCTCATTCTGCTGGGCGCGATGTTGAACAAAACGGATTCGCTCGAAGCCGCCCGCACGGCCATGCTTGACACCATCGACGGCGTAGTGAAGGAGCCGCCGAGCAAAGAGGAAGTGGATCGCGCCCGGACGCGCCTGATTAAGGACATGGATATTAACCTTCGCGACTCGGAGCGCATCGGCCTGTTCATCAGCGAATGGAACGCCAAGGGCGATTGGCGCCTGCTGTTCCTGAATCGGGACCGCTTGAGCAAAGTGACACCGGCCGACGTCCAGCGCGTGGCTGCGGCCTATCTCAAAAGCTCCAATCGCACCATGGGCGAATTCATTCCGGATCCCAAACCGGACCGTGCTGAAATCCCCGCCAGGAGCGACGTTGCTGCCGAGGTGAAGGATTACAAGAGCAGCGTGGTGCTGGAGGCCGGCGAGGCTTTCGATCCATCGCCCAAGAACATCGATGCGCGCACCGAGCACTACACACTCTCCTCGGGTATGAAGATTTCGCTGCTTTCGAAGAAAACGCGCGGTGCGAGCGTGCATGCCGTGATCCGTCTGCGCTTCGGTGACGTGGATAGCTTGAAAGGCAAGGACACGATTGCGTCGATGGCGGGCGAGACATTGATTCGCGGGACAGAGCACAAGAACCGGCAGCAGATCCAGGACGAAATCGATAAATTAAAAGCCCAGTTGAATGTCGGCGGAGACGCCATGGGCGCGAATGTATCCATCGAAACCACGCGCGAGAATCTTCCGGCAGTGCTGCGGCTGGCTGGAGAAATCCTCAAGGAGCCCACGTTCCCCGAGACGGAATTCGAACAGGTTCGCAAGGAACAGATCACCTCCGATGAATTCGGCAGATCTGAGCCGCAGGTGGTGGCTTTCAACAAGCTCCATCGGACTCTGTATCCCTTCCCGAAAGGCGACGTGCGCGGGACACTCACAGTTGACGAAGAGATCGAAGAGCTAAAAGCCGCCAGGCTGGAGGACGCGCGTGCGTTCTACAAGAAATTCTACGGAGCGTCCAACGGTGCTCTGTCCGTAGTGGGCGATTTCGATGCCGCCGAAGTGAAGAAAGCCGTGAGTGATTTGTTCGGCGCGTGGAAGAGCACGGCGAAGTTTGAAAAAGTCAAGACCGGTTTCCAGAGCATCGCCCCCGTCAATGAAGCGATAGAGACTCCGGACAAAGCCAACGCCGTTTTCGCGGCAGCCGAGCGAGTGAATCTGAGCGACCAGGATTCCGACTATCCCGCCCTGCTGTTCGGCAATTACATGTTCGGCGGCGGCTTTCTGAATTCGCGCCTGGCTTCCCGCATTCGCGTGAAGGATGGGCTGAGCTACGGAATAGGTTCCAGTTTTTCAGCCAAGTCCGACGACAAAGACGGCCAGTTGCAGGTGTTTGCGATTGCCGCTCCGCAAAACGTCGCCAAGGTGGAAGCGGATTTCCGGGAAGAACTCGACAAGGTCTTGAAGGACGGCTTCACTCAGAAAGAGATGGATGCCGATCGCACCGGATGGCTGCAGTCTCGAAAAGTGAGCCGCGCCGAAGACTCGTCCCTGGCGCAGACGCTAGTATCCCGCGACCTGGACGGCCGCAAGATGGCTTGGGACGAACAATTGGAAACGCACGTAACGGCCCTCACTCCCGATGACGTAGCGGCAGCTTTCCGGCGCAATCTAGATCCCAGCCGCGTGACCATCGTAAAAGCGGGCGATTTCAAGAAAGCCGCTGGGACGAAGTAGTCTCAGTGACACGAGCCGCATTTTTTTCCGAGCCGCTGCCTCAACCGCTTGCCGTCAAACAGTGAAATATGCCCGCGGTGTCCTGCTAAGCTCGAACCGGAATGAGGAATCGCGACGCCGGGCAACCGGGCATGGGTCTCGGCACGCGACCCTCGTTCCAATCACGAGCGCGGGAATATTTCATGACGCATCGTGAATTTTCAGCCCGCCGACCTGCGCAAAACGCCGCACCAGCCGTGAACCTCCAACCACTTACAAATCGCGCACCTCCAAACACAAAACTCCCCAGATGCGTCAAGAGCCCGACGCCAGCCACCAGCCACCGGCCACCAGCAACCAGCGGCCCCCCGTCTGCTAGACTCGATGATTTAGAGGAGTCGCATGCCCGAAAATTCCAACCCCACCCGCCGCGATGTTGTAAAAGCTGCCGGCGTCGCTACTGCCGCGGTCGCTGTCGCCGGCCTCGAAAGAGCGCCCGCTATTTTAAAAGTACATGCCGCATCCGATCAGATGAAGTACGGCGTCATCGGACTCGGTGGCCGCGGCAGCTATCTCCTGAAGCATCTCACTAAGGTTGACAACGGACGATGCGCCGCCATCTGCGATTTCGACGATGCGAAATTAGATAAAGCCGCCTCAACCATCGGCACCAGTCCTTCGAAATACAAAGACTACCGCGAGTTGCTGGCCGACAAGAACGTGGAAGCGGTAATCATCGCAGTACCCCTGTTTGAGCATTTCCAAATCACAAAGGACGCGCTGCAGGCCGGCAAACACACCTTCTGCGAGAAGAGCCTGGTCTTCAAGCCCGAGGAGATTCACGCACTGCGCGCGCTCGTACCGCAATATCCTAAACAAGTTTTGCAGGTCGGCCTGCAGCGCCGCTATAGCAAGTTCTATCAGACCGCCAAGGAGTTAGTGGATAAGGGCGCGCTCGGCGATGTCACCCACATACACGCGCTGTGGCACCGCAACCCCGGTTGGGTAATGAATGGCTTCAACTGGCGGCTATACCGCGAATACTCCGGTGGCCTGGCCGCGGAGTTGGCCTCGCACCAGGTGGATGTTGCGGATTGGATCTTCGGTGGTTC
This sequence comes from Bryobacteraceae bacterium, assembly GCA_036008345.1. GTDB lineage: Bacteria > Acidobacteriota > Terriglobia > Bryobacterales > Bryobacteraceae > Palsa-89. Next base: position 8,751 of record DASYNU010000202.1, on the reverse strand, counting down.
GCCCGATTTTGTAATTGGCCTGGGAGGACTGGATACATGGAAGGACGGCCGCGATGTCTTCGACAACATCCAGCTCATCTATCAATATCCGAAGGGCCGCAAGCTAACGTATAGCGCCATCTCCACCAACCACCATCTGCCCATCCTCAATAACACGCGTCCGGAATTCGGCGAAGTGATCATGGGAACCGCCGGAGCGCTGGAAATTACAGTCGGCGACGGAGAATCCACCATGCCTACGGCGCTGTGGTACCGCGAGCCCGAGAAAGTAACGGCGGCGCAAAAGGCCGAAGGCAAAGCTCCGGCAACGTCCGCGGGCGCCAGTTACGCTCTCGGGGGATCAACTAAAGGATTCCCTATCGCCATGGCCACCGACCAGTTGGTAGTGGGTCCGAACGATTCTTTCCTGGAGCGCGAGAAAAAGCACGCGCAGCGCTGGCTCTATGGAAAAGGCATCATGGCGGACGACGAAGAGCGCAACCCCGTGGAAACCCAGATGGAAAGCTTCTTCAACGATTGCCACTCGGGCGGCCATCCCAAGGCGGATCTCGAAATCGGCCTGCGTGACTCCACCGCCGTTATCCTCTCGAACCTCTGCATGGATCAGGAACGCCGCGTCTACTTCAAGGAAATGGACACGCTCGGCGCCAATGTCACGCCGCAACAAATGGCGGAGAACCTCGCGGCTTCTCAATCCACCTACACCAAGTCGCTCGCGGCTAAGAAGAAGGTTTCGTAAGTGGGCTGGTCAACTTTTCGCAATCGCCACGTAGCGCAAATCGAAAATGACGGAATGCGCGTTACAGTCACGGCCGAGGGCGGCCACGTCGCCGAGATCTTCCACAAGCCCAGTGGAATAAATCCCCTTTGGATTCCGCCCTGGCCATCCATCGAGCCTTCCACATACAGTCTCGAAAAGCATCCCGAATACGGCAACGATGCTGAAAGCAAGCTGCTCTCTGGATTAATGGGCCACAACCTGTGCCTGGATCTTTTCGGCGGCCCGTCGCCGGAGGAAGCAGCCGCCGGCATGACCGTACACGGCGAAGCTTCTATCGCACGTTACAAGATTTCATTCACGGATCATGAATTGAATGCAAGCTGCGACTTGCCCGCCGCGCAGCTTCGCTTCGAGCGCCGCATGCGGCTGGAGGGCCAGTTTGTGATGTTCGCCGAAACGGTCGAGAACGTTTCCATTCTCGATCGCCCCATCGCCTGGACCGAACACGTCACCCTGGGCCCCCCGTTCCTCGAAAAAGGTGTCACACAGTTTCGTGCTCCTGGAACCAAGGGCCACACTCTGAGCACCAAGCAGGATTTCGATTGGCCGGTAGCGGCGCGCAAAGATGGCGCGAAGGACGATATGCGCGTGTACACCAATGCGCCGGAATCCGGAACGTTCGACAGCGTGTTAATGGATCCGCATCGCGACCGCGCGTTTTTCTTCGCGTTCCATCCCAAGAACAAGCTCCTGTTGGGTTACGTTTGGAACCGCTCGGATTTTCCCTGGCTGGGACTTTGGACCGAGAATTACGAGCGCAAGCTGCCGCCCTGGAGCGGCCGCACTCTGACGCGCGGTATGGAGTTCGGAGCGTCTCCGGTAGCTGAGAGCCGGCGTCAGATGATCGAGCGGCATACTTTGTTCGGCGTTCCCGCTTACCGCTGGATCCCGGCTAAGACAAAGCTGCACGTTGAGTATTGCGCCTTCATCACCGCGGCGGATTCAATCCCAAATAGTCTGGAAGAACTCCAGGTCCACATTCCCGCCTGAAACGATCACGCCGGTTTTTCCCAAACCTTCCGGCAATTTGTGATGGAAGAGTGCGGCGGCTGCAACCGCGCCGCTCGGCTCTACCAGCATCTTCATCCGGGTCAGCAGGAATAGCATGGTCTCGCGGATCTCCGTATCGCTCACCAGCACAACATCCTCGACTTGTTTTTGGATGATGGGAAACGTCAGCTCTCCGGGTTTCGTCGCGCGCAACCCGTCGGCAATGGTAAGTGGCATCGGAATCTCGACTCGCGATCCCGCGCGAACAGAGAGATACGTATCGTTGGCGTCGCGCGGTTCCACACCAAAAATGCGCATAGCGGGGTGCAAAGCTTTGGCGGCAATCGCGCAGCCAGAGATTAATCCTCCGCCGCCGATGCAAACTATTAACGTATCGAGAGCCGGCACCTCTTCAAGCAGCTCAAGCGCCGCCGTGCCTTGACCGGCGATGGTCCAGGGATGGTCGTAGGGCGGCACCAAAGTCGCGCCGGTGTCTTCGGCAATCTTCCTGCCGATAGTTTCGCGGTTGCCAAGCATGCGGTCGTAAGTTACAACCTTCGCTCCATAACCACGCGTAGCTTCGAGTTTCGATTTGGGCGCATCAGCCGGCATCACGATAGTAGCCGGAATATTCACCGACGCTGCCGCAATCGCCACGGCCTGCGCGTGGTTTCCCGAAGAGTAACTAACCACGCCGCGGTTCAGCTCATCCTTTGGAATGGAATACACAAAGTTGGCGGCACCACGAATCTTGAACGCTCCGCCGCGCTGAAAGTTTTCGCACTTAAAGAAAACTTCGCCGCCCGCCAATTCATCAAACGTCCGCGAAGTAAACACCGGCGTCCGATGCGCGATGCTCTTGATTCTCTCCGCCGCTTCCCGTATATGCTCAATCGTAATATCCGTGTTCATCCGTGTGCATCCGTGGCCAAAACAATCACAGTATCCACCGCATCGCGCCCAGCCGGAAGCCGCAGCAACGTTCCGCCATCCACTTGCCGGACTTCCACGTTCTGCCCCGTGCCCAGCACAGTCGCACTTCGCACGTTCGCCAATTTCGGTAGCGCCAGCAACTGATCATTCCAATCCAGCACATGCACGTAGATCTTTCCAGCTTTCTGCGTCGTCACGCCCCACGGCCGCGGCGTCACCGGGCCTCCGCGTGTTCCATATACGGATTCGCCGTTCTTGCGCAGCCATTCGCCCATGGCATGCAGATTCTGGATGAATTCCGGCTGAATCTTCCCGTTCGGCATGGGGCCAACATTCAGCAGGAAATTCGCGTTGTTGCCGGCCGCCTTCACCACGTATTGAATCAACTGCGTGGGATTTTTAAAATGTTTGTCGTTGCTGTTGTAGCCCCACGCATCGTTCATCGTCTCGCAGGTTTCAAGCGGCAGCGCCCCGATTTCGGACTTGCCGCTAAAACCAGTTGTATTCTTTCCTGGCAAGTCCTTCTCGAACATCTGAAAATCTTCGCCGTCGAACGGCTTCAAGTGATGATTGCTGCCGACCATCGCCGCGGGCTGCAAGCTGTGAATCAGCCCGTAGGTCTTCGACAAGCGCCAATCGGCATCCGGCTTGTCCCACATGCCGTCGAACCAGATGCCGCCGATCTCGCCGTAGCCGGTCAGCAATTCGCGAAGCTGGTTGTCCATGTAGTCCAGATATTTGTTCCAATCGCCCCGTTCCGGACGGCCGCTGGTCACGCCTGTGCGCCCGCGCGGAAAATAATCCTGATTGTGCCAGTCCAGCTGCGAATGATAAAAGAACAGCTTGACGCCTTGTCGATGGCATTCGTCCGCCAGCATTTTGAGCGCGTCCTTGTGGTACGGCGTGCGATCCACAATGTCCCAGTCACTCTGCTTGGTTCCCCACATCGCGAATCCGTCGTGATGCTTGCTGGTGATGGTGATGTATTTCATGCCAGCGTCTTTCGCCATCGCGACCCACTCCGCGGGATTGAACTCGGTGGGATTGAACTGCGCTGGCAGCTTTTCATAATCCGCCACCGTGATTTTCTCGTTGTTCATCACCCATTCACCGCGGCCAAGGACGCTGTAGACGCCCCAGTGGATAAACAATCCGAACTTCGCGTCCTGAAACCACTCTCGCGCTTGCAGATTGTCCGGCGTAGGTTGGTAGTTTTGCGCCATGGCGGCGGAACCCAACAGCATCAGAAGAAATTGTTTCATATCAGTAACCAGCCTTTTTGTCGACTACATTCAGAAGCGGCTGCCCGGCGCGGAAGCGCCCGAAATTCTCAATGAAAACATGCATGGCCAGATCGGCCCAACCCACGGTGTGATCGGCCGAGTGCGGCGACAGCAGCACATTTTCGAGAGCATAGAACGGATGCCCTTCCGGGAGCGGCTCTTCATCGAAAACATCCAACGCCGCGCCTCGGATGCGCTTCGAAGCGAGCGCGGCGATCAGCGCCGATTCCGCAATCACCGGGCCCCGGCCGAGATTAATGATCACTGCGGATGGCTTCATGACGGTTAATTCGGCTTGCCCGATCATCCCGCGCGTCTCGGGCGTGAGCGGCGTGGTAACCAACACATAATCGCTGATGGCCAGCATCTCGCGCAAACCCTCAGGCGGATAAGTTCGTTCGAGATCCGGGTCCTGATGCGAAAGCGCCGCTCTTCTCCGCGTGGCCACCACTTTCATTCCGAAAGCTCGCGCCAGCCGCGCCGATTCGCGTCCAATGTCCCCAAAACCAACGATGCCCAGTACCTGGCCGCGTATTAGTTCGATGTCGAATTGTTTCCACTGGCCAGCCTGCTGATTGCGAACCAGCCGCCGCAGATCCTTCGCAAAAAATAGCATGCATGCTATGGCAAACTCCGCGAGGGAAGCGGTGAAGACGCCTTTTCCATTGGTGAGGGGAACAGGACTCTCCACCAACTCCGGGAACACAATCTTTTCCACTCCGGCGGACATCGAATGGACCCATCGGACTTCGCTCGCGAGAGGGAAAACCATGCGCAGCAGATCGCCTTCCGAGCTGCCGACCAGGATCACCTCCGCGCTCGCGGCATGAGCGGCGGCAAACTCGGGATCATTTCCCGTCAGTATGTCCACTGGGTCGGGGAGCCGGTCGAGAAGCCGAAGGTAATCCGCCGTGGGATTCGAAAGTACCAGAAGCTTGATGGGTGCCATCAAAGAAGGAAGATAGCACGGCCCTTATGGAACGCGCGCGATCATTTTCTGGACCCGATGTTTTTCGTCGCGGTTCCAATCGGCAATGGCGTCCACATCCTCGAAGCGCATGATTTGAAATCCTAGAAAAGCTCGCAGCACGCCGTTATCCGGCGATGAGCCATTTTCGTAAACCACAATGCCCCCGGGTCTCAAAGCTCTCCGGAACACAGCCGCGTCGTGAGGAGTGAGATCGCGGACGTAGGTCACTACAATCAGATCCCATTGCGCGGCGCCGAAATCGAATTGGTCGTCACGAGCCACTATCGCGCGAATTCTCACGCCCACGCTGGCTGCATTCTTGTTGGCGATCCGGACCGCTTGTTCAGCGGGATCGAAACCGGTAACATCCCAACCTTGCTGAGCTAGAAACACCGCATTGCGTCCCTGTCCCATGCCGAAATCAAGCGCGCGGCCAGGTTTGCGCCCTTGAATCGCAGTGACTAATAGAGCGTTAGGTTGTTCGGTGAAGATTGGCTTATCGCCGGCGAAAATCTTGCTCCAGAAGGGCCCCACGCCATCCGGGCGATGGTAGCAACCCGACCAGATCATGTCCATCCGGCGGCTGATTTCCGGTTCCCGCACGCCGTCGCGAAGTAGCTTATCGCGATACGGGTTAATCAGATCGGCCGGCCTGCTGTTAGGCGGCTGCGCTTTGAGCCATTCAAGGAACGCCTTCCAGTTCGCTTCGTCGGCGCTGGTACCCTGGCCCAAGACCAGTCCCATCGCGAGGAACATCCAAATCAGCACTCGCATCGGTTTAATAGACGTCAAGTTGTCGCCAGGATCTCCCGGTTTGCACTTTAGTAGTGTATCGCCGGTGTTGTAAAAATGGACAACTCCTTGAGCGACTGTTGTGCATGTAGGCTTTCACCAAGCCGGCACGCGGGCGCTTGTCCGCATTCCGCAGAGTGGGCGTTTATCTCAGCTCACTTCTTCACGTCTGGAGGAAAATGATCGAACATCTTCTGCACGCCCTTGTCAAAGTTCTTGATGTTCTTGTCTGACTTGTTTGAAAGGGTGTCGCTCGCCGATCCCCGCCAAATCAGTGTTTTGGTGTTTACGTCGAACAGATCGACAACCAGGGTACCCACCTTGTAGTTGTCGGCTGTGGTAGTTGATTCACCGAAGCCACCGAACCCGCGCCAGCGCCAGCCACCTCCAAAGCCGTCGTAGAAGGTGTTGAGTGTTTGCCGAGTCTGGGTGGTCTCCATTGCGATGATTGCGACATTGCCGCCGGATTCCACTTGCGTCCAGCCTTTCGCAGTCAGGGCAGAGTTCACAGCATCCTTGATCCGGCCGACCCAAAGCTGATCTTGTGTTTCAACCTTTTCCCAGGAGTACGTTTTGTACTGGCTAAAATCTGCGCTGCGATCGTAGTCGGTCTTCACCTGCTGCGCGACTGATACAGCCGCAAATAGTAGTGCGATCCCAGCGGAAGCAAATATCGTCCGTTGCATTTTCAGGAGTTCTCCTTCCATTCTTTGGATTCTTTCGTTCAACCATCCGCCGCTGTGAAGTGCAATCGACCGGCCAAGAGCGAGATGTTGGATTACCGTTCTCGTTTCAACAGTAATTCGGCTGTCGCGTGGTTCCGGCCGCGAAACTCGGGGACTATATGATGACAGTGATGTCTTGATTGTGTCTTCTAGAAACGAAAGGGAACTGGAGTGCTGAAAAGTGACGGCACCGGCTCCCTCACGGTCGCGGTTCGGTAACACTCTCTGAACATGAGACTTTCTTTCCGAGCCGCGAGCGTAAGCAACCGGTGCTTTTGATTTCTTCACGGATTCTCACGGTCGCGGTTCGGCCACAAACGATCGATACCGAACCGCGACCGTGAGGGAGTCGGTGCCTTCCCATTAAACTCCCGCCTCCAACCGCATCGCCAACAATTCCGGCAGCCCCGCTTTCAAAATCTTCTTCTGCGCCGCCGCAACATCGTATTCCGCGCGAAATAGCGTCACCAGGCGCGTCTCCGGTTGATACACGGCATACGCAGCGCGCGGATCGCCATCCCTTGGCTGGCCCACCGAACCTGGATTGATCAGATAGTTTGCATCGTTTTCCAGCTCGATCACATGGTCCTGGGCGTCTTCAGCCACGCCTCGGAAGGGCACTACGCCGTTTCGATGACACAGGAATCCCCCTTGCAGGTGCGTGTGCCCGAAGAAGGAAACCTCCGAATCCAGATAGGGCGCCAGTTGCGCCACATCGTGCGCGGTCACTACGTACTCGTCTTCATCCAGCGGCGAGCCGTGCAGGATTTGAAAGCCGTTGACCCGTTCGGGCCCCTTTGCAAGATCGCGCAGGTACGCGATATTCTCGGGTTTCATCGCCGCCTGCGTCCAAAGCGCGGACTGCTTAGCAATTGGATTGAACCACTCCAGATCTTCCAACCCTGCCGCGGCCTTGTCGTGGTTGCCGCGCACAATGGATGCAACGTTGCCGCGGACCCATTCGGTCACGGTATCCGGGTCCGCCCCGTAACCCACCAGGTCGCCGCAGCACAGGATACGGTCGTACTTCGATTGCGCCTGGCGCAACACCGCCTGCAGGGCTTCCCAGTTGCCGTGGATGTCGCTCAGGATCAGGTAGCGCACAAGTGGATTAGAGATACTTCAGGAGCCGCACCTAAACGAATTGGGACGCCGATGGTTCCGATGCCGCTGGAAACATACACCGACGACGCGCCCTCCCGATAGAGCCCCAAGACGTAGTGGGTGAAATAGCGCGCGACATTCAAATGCTGGTGCAGGATTTCAAAATCCACTTGGCCGCCATGCGTGTGGCCGGCAATGGTGAGATCGAAACCCTTCCGGGCGGCCACCGGAAAAACGTCCGGATTGTGCGAGAGCAAGATGTTGGTGGCGCCCGGCGCGGCCAGCCTTTCCGCTCCCACCAGGTAGGGTGACCGGAACTTCTGGTAATCCACGCCCGCGAAATTGAGTGCTGCTGTGCCGAAGCGGAGCTGCTTCGCTTCCCAGCGCAGGAATTCGATTCCGATGCGGCGGCCCTGGGCGGTGACGTAATCCTCTGTTCCCGTGTATATTTCGTGATTGCCGAGACAGCCGAGCACGCCCGCTTCCGCGCGCAACCGCGCCAGTTGGCGAAGGCAGGCATCGAGGGGATCACCCACGCGGCTGATGAGATCACCCGTAACCAAGGCGACATGAGCGCGCGTTTCATTGGCCATGTCTACGGCGCGCGCAAATTCCCGCTCGCTCAGAAAGGGGCTGAGGTGAATATCGGTCACTTGCACCATCCGCAAACCATCCAGGTCCTTCGGCAAGTTCGGTATGGGGATCCTAATTTCGGTTAGTTGCAATTGGCCGCTCTCCAAAATGCCGAAGCCAGCCGCGGCCAGCGGCGCGATGGCCAGACCCGCCGCCGCGGTTTCGAGAAAGTTACGCCGGGCCGGCTGGAAATCGGTTCGCTTGCGCCACACCAAGAGGCCGAGCGAAAAACCGATCAGTAAGATTGTTTCAAGAATGGAAGCGCACTCGAGCCACGTGGACCACCAAACCGGGAAAAGCCGTAGCACGCGCTGGAATTCGAGAAGGTAGCCCAAAACCAGCAACACTGTGGAGGCTAGGCCGGCTACCAATAACACCGCCCGGCGAACCCTGCGTTCAGCCAGAAGCCCCAGAATCAGAACTTGAAGTCCGAGGCCTAGAATCAACAAACAAAACCCCGGGAAAAAATGCAAGCGATAAAGCATTAAGCCACTGCTACTATTCTACTGGACCGTGTTTGTGGTGCAGCGCCATGCGCTG
>DASYNU010000201.1:0-26207 GCA_036008345.1 Bryobacteraceae bacterium | reverse complement strand
GATCGTACGGATGGCCGATCAGGATTCGGCTGCGCAGGCCAAACTAGAGCAAATTAAACGCTACGTATCCACCGATCGCGTCCCGGCTGAAGCGCTGCTCAAGATGGCCAAGCTGGGCGCGGTGGTCGACGGATGGATGCAGGAAACCGATGTTTCCATCAGCGCAGTGCAATGCTGGACGTCGCTCGAAGAATATTTCGGCGTGGTACCGTGTACCGTCATGAGCATGATGAGCGAGAATCTGATGTCCAGCGCCTGCGAAGTCGATATTTGCGGCGTGGTGGGCATGCACGCTTTGCAACTCGCCTCGCAAACGCCCAGCGCATTGCTGGATTGGAATAACAATTACGGCGACGATCCGGACAAGGCCGTATGTTTCCACTGCAGCAATCTCCCCAAGCACTTTTTCAAAGAAGTGCGCATGGATTTTCAGGAGATCATCGCCGGTACGGTAGGCAAAGAGAACACCTTCGGAACCTGTGTGGGCCGCGTAAAATCCGGGCCCATGAGTTACGCGCGGTTTTCAACCGACGATCGCACGGGATCCATCCGCGGCTACGTCGGCGAAGGCGAGTTTACAAACGATCCGCTGGATACTTTCGGTGGCGCCGGAGTGGTTCGCATTCCGAAGCTCCAGGAGTTGCTGCGCTATATTTGCGAGCGCGGCTTCGAGCATCATGTCGCGGCCAATCTGTCCCAGGTGGCTCCCGCAGTGCATGAAGCTGCGACGCGCTACCTCGGCTGGAGCGTGCTTCAACATGCGTAACGCTGTGGGGCAGGTGGTTAACCCGCGGCCGATTGCCAATCGGCCTGCTGCTGTATGAGCATCGTAGCCGGAGTCGATTTCGGAACCCTCAGCGTGCGCGTTTCAATCTTCGACAGCGCCCGCGGCAAACTTGGCTCCGGCATAGCGGAATATCCACTAGCCCGCAAAAAGGACGATCCCGACTACGCTACGCAAAGCCATGCGGACCACATGCGCGCTCTCGCCGAAGCCATGCATCGCGCGCTCGCGGATTCCGGCGTCCAAGGCCGCGCGGTCGAATCCATCGCGCTTGACACAACCGGATCCAGCGTCATCCCGGTAGATGAAAATCTCGAACCACTCGACGATTATTATCTCTGGTGCGACCATCGCTCCTGGAAAGAGGCGGCCGAGATCACGGCGCTTGCGCGCACTCGGAACCTCGAAGCAATCAATTGGTGCGGCGGCGTCTATTCGTCCGAGTGGGGTTTCGCCAAACTGCTCCACTGGCTGCGCGCCAATCCGCAAAAGCGCGAGCGTTTTCGGACAGCTCTGGAACACTGCGACATGGTGGCGGCGGTTCTCTGCGGAATCCGCGATCCCGCTCAGGTGTCGCGAAGTATCTGCGCTATGGGCCACAAATGGATGTGGAACCAGTCGCTCGGTGGTCTTCCCTCGGATGACTTTCTAACATCGCTCGATCCTTTACTGGCCGGAGTTCGCGCCAAGCTGGACGGCACCTACGTGACTTCCGAACAAATCGCCGGTCATCTAACGCCGGCGTGGGCCGAAAAACTTGGGCTGCGCGCGGGCATCCCGATTCCCGTTGGCGCTTTCGACGCGCACTGGGATGCCATCGGCGCGGGCGTGCGATTGGGTGACGTGGTGAACGTAGTCGGCACTTCCACCTGCATCATGGCGATCGGCGAAAAGCCCGCGCTGATTCCCGGCGTCTGCGGCGTTGTTCCAGGCTCGGTGCATCCCAAATTAGCCGGCATCGAAGCGGGTCTTAGCGCCACCGGCGATATCTTCGATGCCATCGCGCGGCGCGCGGGCGCTACCGTCGCCGAACTTTCCCGAGGCTTAGAAAATTATCGCGCCGGTGAAACCGGCTTGCTGCGCCTCACTTGGGACAACGGTGATCGCACCGTGCTGGTGAACCCCGAGCTGAGCGGTGTCACGCTGGGCTGGCGGCTGACTCACACGGCCCAGGACGAGCTGTTTGCGGCCATCGAGGGCACGGCGTTTCACACTCGCGTGATCTTGGAACGCATGCAGGAACACGGTGTGCCGGTGAGCCGCATTATCAATGGCGGCGGCATTCCCCAGAAGAATCCGGTGCTGAACAAGGTTTATGCCAACGTGATGCAAAAGCCCATCCTGGTTCCGCGTGGAGACGTCACCAGCCTTGGTTCCGCCATCTTCGCGTTTCTCGCAGCCGGGGCCTTCCCGAGTATCGAAGAAGCGCAAGATGCATTGTGCCCCGGCTACGACACCGTTGCTCCCGAGCAACCGGCTGCCACGGCGTACCGCGACTTGTACCCGCTCTTTCGGAAACTGTATTTCAAGTTCGGCCAGAGCGACGATACCCTGCCGGAGCTGCGCCGGATCACCGCAAATGTAAGAGGAGGCCAGAGTGCTGGAAGCGCTACGGTCTGAGGTCCTCGAAGCGAATCTCGAACTGGTTCGCCGCGGATTGGTGATCTACACATTCGGCAACGCGAGCGGTATTTCGCGTCCCGATGGACTCGTGGTCATCAAGCCCAGCGGCGTTTCTTACGCGAACATGACTCCCTCCGACATGGTGATCGCGGATCTCGATGGTCGCGTGGTGGAAGGCAGTTTGCGTCCCTCGACGGATCTCGAAACGCACCTCGCGCTATATCGCGCGTTTTCATCCATCGGTGGAGTTGCGCACACTCATTCCCGTCATGCCACCGCCTGGGCGCAGGCCTCGCGTGAGATCCCGTGCTTCGGCACCACGCACGCCGATTATTTCCACGGTCCCATTCCGGTTACTGCGCCGCTCTCACCCGGCGAAATTGAATCCGGATACGAAGCCAACACTGGACTAGCAATCGTGCGCGCCATGGAAGGCCGCGGTCCGCTGGGTTGCCCGGCCGTGTTGGTGGCCGGACACGCGCCATTTTGTTGGGGCAAATCGGCGAGCGATGCCGCGCATGCGGCGGTAATTGTCGAAGAACTAGCAGCGCTCGCTCTGGAGACGCTCATGATTAATCCGGCAGCCGAGCCAATTTCAGAAGCGCTGCGCGACAGACACCATTTTCGCAAGCACGGGCCGAAGGCTACCTACGGTCAGCGCTAGCGTCAAGGCACCGGTCGCTTACGCTCGCGGCTCGATAACGGAGCCGAAGCGCGACCGTAAGGGAGTCGGTGCCTTTTTCACCTCTTCTTACTCCAACTTCAGCCGCAAAATGGTCAACGAATGCGCCGGAAACGTGTAAACAAAACTATTCTTCGACAACGTCGCCGTCAGCGAACTCGTCTTCGGCACAACCTTCTTGTCATCCCCGAACGTGTGCGTGGCTTTCAAATCCGGATAGTTCATCTGCCACACCCCGACATCAGGTGCCAGCGTCCCCTCCTGATTTTCAATACGCGTGGCAATATCTTGTGACTTGCTGCGATTCAACACATTGACGTACACGGCGCGATCTTTCGAGCTATAGGTAGTGGAAACGTCGAGATAGGGCAGCTCACGATGATTCAACGTATATTTTGGTGACGACACCCACGCGTGCAACGCCATATTGCCGCGTTGCTTGCCGTATTCCAGGATCGGAAAATAAATCGGTTGCAGGAACAATCCCTGCTTGTTGGTCATGATCGGCGCGATTACGTTCACAAGTTGCGCCAGATTCGCCATCTTCACCACGTCCGCATGCCGGACGAATGAGTTGAAGAACATCCCCGTGGCCAATGCGTCTTCGAAATTGTAAGTTTCTTCGAGATGTTCGTTATTGCCGGCCCGATACCAGACGTTCCATTCGTCATAGGCAATGTAAATCGGCCGTGGATTCGGTCCGGATTGCGCGGCCTGAATCGCGCCTGCCGTGGTCTCAATGTAATAATCGATTCTCTGCGACCAACCCAGGAACTTCTCCAGATCGTTGTCGCGATTGTTGATGTAAGTGTGCAGCCCGATGTAATCGATCTCATTGCGTAGCGCGTTCAGCACGGTGCGATTCCATCCGATCCAATCCGCGCCGTAATTGCTCGATCCGCTGGCCACCAGCTTGATGGAATCGTCCACCAACCGCATGGCCTTGGCCGCTTCCAGAGCGAACTTGGAGTAATCTTCGGCATTCTTGTGTCCCAATTGCCATGGACCGTCGATCTCGTTGCCCAGTCCCCAATATTTCACCTTGTACGGTGCGTCGCGCCCATTCTTGCGGCGTTGATCGGCCCAGTAGGTATGGCGTGATTCGTTGGTGTACTCCACCCAGTGCCGCGCGTCGTCCACTGTGCCGAGCCCTCCATTGATGCAGATGTAAGGCTCCGCGCCGATACGCTCCGCATAGCGCAGAAATTCGTCTGTCCCGAACCGGTTGCTCTCCAGTGCGTTCCAGGCTAGCTCCACGCGCACCGGCCGCTGGTCCTTCGGGCCGATTCCATCCGTCCAGTTGTAGCCGGAAGAAAAATTGCCACCAGGGTACCGAAGGATGGACACGCCCAGCTTCTTCACTGCGTCCATCACGTCGGTTCGATAGCCGTCTTTGTCGGACAGCGCGCTGCCCTCTTCATAGATTCCGCCGTAGATCATGCGGCCCAGATGCTCGGCGAAATTTCCGAACAACAGCGGATCCACTTCGCCAATCGTGCGGTCGATATCGATCTTGATTCGTGCCGGCGGCGTTTGCGCCAGCAACATACCGGCCATGAAAACGAGAATGAAGCGATGCATCAGAATCGAACCTCCAGGCAAAGACTTATCATTATGACACGTCCGTCCCGGTCTGTAAGCGATTACAGCATCGAGATCAATGACTATGCCCGCGCGATTCGCCGGCTAACTCCACCCCATCAATAAATTCTATGGACGCTTCCATTGACACGCCGTTTCCCGAGGCGGCATACTCAGTTTGTACCTTCGAACCGTGGGTGACCGGCGCAAGGCCACCTGACGAGCCCGTCTCTCGATCATTCAAAGATCTCGAACATACTGGAGCTGACCCCAATGAGAGACCTTTTCACGTCCGTCCGTACGCTGCTTGCCGGTGCCATTCTCACTGCCGGGCCGTGCGTCAAGGGCGACCCCGCAACCATTAACGTTGAGCATACTGCCAACGCTTCGATCGACATTTTTTCGTTATCCGAGACTGGCGCTTGGGATGTCAATCCAAACGTTGACGCTGCCATACCGAGCTGCACCCCGGGTGGAAATATCCCGGTCCCTTTTAGCTCCGCCGTAACATACTCTACTGGGTGCTCCACGTGTTGCGATGCTGGTGACACATTGAACCAAAGCCCGTTCGTCTCCGCCGGCGGCGTACTTACAGGGGAGCTCTTTTTCTCGCCGGAGGTACAGGCGCAGGTTATTCTCATGAATCCCGCAGCCTCCGCGGCGGAGCCTGTGGAATCGTCCACCTTGTGGCTGCCGGTAGGTATCTCTAGCGTGATCGTTCTCATCGCCGGAAGACGCGTCCTGAGATTCCGGCGGCGTACTTCGGGGTCCAAACCCTAAGCAACATCACGGTAGACTTGGTCGAGGAGGTAACTGATTTTGAAATACTCTCGCCGCGACCTATCACTCCTGCTGCCGGCCCTGGTCTCCACGACGGCGGCCGCGCAGCAAAAAATCCTACCGGCCGGTGTCTTCCGCTATGACGATCTGGCGGTGAAAGTGAACGGACTGAATAAGGCGCGTAGCGTTTTCAATGGAGAAACGCATTCCGGAATCCCCGTCGAGTTGCACCTCACCGAATTGGGTCCCGGCCAGGCGCCGCATCCGCCGCACAAACATGTTCACGAAGAAGTGCTCCTGCTCCAACGAGGGATTTTAGACGTAACCATCGACGGCAAAACCACCCGGCTCGGTCCAGGTTCGGTCGCCTATGTCGCCTCCAACCATCAGCACGGTTGGATGAATCCAGGCGACAGCTCCACCGAGTACTTCGTCATAGCCCTGGGCCACGATACCGATCCGGCGTGACCAAGCCCTTACGCTCGCGGTTCGGTAACGATCGTTTGTAACCGAACCGCGACCGTAAGGGAGTCGGTGCCTTTTCCCGTCTCAATTCGATTCGTCGATCACTTCCAGCGCGTAAAGCGATGCGTAATCGTGAATCGGAGAAAAAGACACCAGCAAGGTGCCTTGGCCGTTGGGAGTCAATCCATGGTAGGTCTTGACTATGGCTTGACCCAGGCCGGCTTCTTTCAATAAATCGAACTCGCGTAGCAAGGCTACGCCGTTGCAGTTTACATCGAAAACACGGGTTCCCGGCTGACCGCCCAGCGTGCCTCCGGGCCCAAAATATTCCTCGGCGAAATAGAGCGACAACCGGTAGGTTCCTTTGTCCACCGGGATCGCATAATCGAAGTGGCCGTAGCGCTCGCGGGAGTAAAGGTCGGGATCCCGCGTCCCGTGGATCTCGATCGCATGGCTGGCGTTCTGCCCGCCATTGTAATAGCGGTCCGGTTTCCAGACCACCCCCGTTGAATCCGTATAGAAGCCGTCTTGCGCCGTGATTCGGATTGGATTCAAGCGATGTGGGCTGGCCGGCACCAGCTCGATAGCATTTACCAGCGAAACTCCGGTCAGGCCTTGAAACGATAGCGTCAGAACCTGCCCAGGGCCCGGAGTAATGTCCTTGAACACCCTTACATCGGCGATATTCGATCCGCCAGCGTCGGTATAGATATCGAAGCGCGGGAGAATTGGCGTCCCATTGGCCCGCACCTCAAAAATCCTGCTGATCTCGCCGCCGCCGGCGGGCATCGAGGGTCCGTACGTGCTCTCGTTAAAGTACAAGTGCAGTTCATAGACGCCGGCCGCCAGGGGAATCTTATAAGTGAAGTTGCCGCTGCGCCCGGTTTGAAAAAGCCGAGGGTCATAGGCTCGGGCGATATACTGCCGGTGGATCTCGAAAGCTGTTCCGCCTTCATAATCCCGGTCGGCATCCCAGACTTCACCACCGCGGTCGGTGTGGGTCTTGGTTCGCCCACAGGCGATGCGAACCGATCCGGCGGCTGCGATCCCGGAAGGCAGAGTTTTTGCAACGCTCGGAGCCGAAACCATGGCGGGCGCCGCAGCCTTGGAAGCAACCGGCGTTGGGTTTGTTCCGCGATGCCAGGCGAGAGCCACCACGGCAGCCCCGAGCAGCACCACTCCGAGAGCGATCCAGCCAGCGATTCGATTGTTGAAGTGCCACCTGGCCAGTGCCGGTGACTCTACCGTCGCCGGCGGTGTCCCGACGGCCGCAGCTGCGGCTTGGCCGGGCTGAATCTCTTCCTCTTTTTCTTCGGGCGCCGGCTCCGCCGTCATCGGCTGGAACACCACCGCATAGTGGCCCAACGGCACTTCAATCCTCAGCGAATGGGTCAGGCCTTCGGTTTCGTAATACTCTTTGAGTCGTTTTCGCAGCCGGTGCGCTTCCACCCGGGCGGCGGCGTCTTCGGCCGGATCGAAGGAGGGCGGCCGGCCCAGCACCTCCACCCCAATCTGATACTCCTTGACCTCCTCGGTTGCGCCTTCCAGATATTTGGTGCACAAATATTGCAGCAACCGCGACAATCTTGGCGATCGGACAAACAGAGTCGACGCGAGAACGGATTCCAACTCCGCCCTCGCCTCCCCCGTGGAGGGCGCGACCTTAACCTCAAACATTGCCAGTTATCATATCATAGGGTGCCCATGTAACGCCATAGATTTTCTTGTACGTTGTTGGATCTACAAGGTAACGGGGATACAAGCCGTTGCGGTAACGGGAATAACCTATAAATACTATTGACATACCTCTAGAATGGAATCCTCGGTTTGGGTTAGTACAACTTGTTTGGGGGAAATCACATGTCTGATTCAAGATCCACGCGGATCCTCAGTTCCAGAGCCTATCTTCTTGTAGGCTTGTTGCTTACCTTCCTGTTCAGCAGCTTGTCTTTGCTGGGCCAGAGTGCTACTGGATCTATCAGCGGCACGGTAGCTGATTCCAGCGGCGCCGTCATTCCGAAGGCCACCGTAGTTCTCACGGATGAGGCCACCAAGGGCAAACGAGACTCGGTATCGAACAGTTCCGGTGTCTTCAATTTCCCGTCGGTCTACCCGGGATCCTATACGTTGACGATCTCCGCCGATGGATTCAGAACTTGGGAGGAACGCCAGATTGTTCTGACGCAAGGAGGCAACCTCAGCATCCCCAATATCGCGTTGCAGGTAGGTACAGCCAAGCAGGAAATCGACGTAGTAGCTTCGGGTGAGGTAGTGGTTCCCACCGACACGGGCGCTGTGACCAACACCCTGAACGAGCATATGATTACCGAACTGGCCATCCAGGGCCGCGACGCCGCCGAGTTAATGAAGATCATGCCTGGCATGGCCAACGCCGGCGGACTGGGCCAGCAAATGTTCAGCAGCTTGACCACGCAGAGCAACACCGGCCCCATCGGCACCATGTCGGCGCAGGGCACTCAGCTCTATGGCGCGCTGACCATGACGGTGGACGGCGCAAACCTCCTGGACCCCGGCAACCAGGGAACCCAGACGTCTAACATCAATCAGAATCAGATTGCGGAAGTTTCGCTGTTGACGAACGCGTACGGCGCGGAATTCGCCAAGGGCCCTGTAACATTTCAGGCTATAGGCAAGAGCGGTTCCAGCGCGTTTCATGGTCAGGCGTATTTTTACGCGCGCAATGGCATTTTCAATTCCAACGACTCGCTTCATAACGCCACCAACGTACAGAAGCCCGTCGATTCCTACTACTACCCGGGCGGCGATTTCGGTGGACCGGTGATCATCCCGCACGTCAACTTTAATCGCAACCACGACAAACTGTTCTTCTACGCGGCGTATGAGTACATGAACCAGCTTCCATCGGGAAGCGTAAATGAGCGCTTCATTCCCACCCAGCAGATGATGCAGGGCAACTTCAGCCCATCCTATCTGGCTAGTCTGGGTCCTCAGCTTGCCACCGGTCCTTTTGGCAACAATACCGTTGCGCCCTGCGCCACCGCCTGCACCACTGGTACCATCTTCCCGGGCGGGATGATTCCCGCCAACTTGCTGGACCCGAATTCGGCGGCGCTCTACAAGACATTTCCGCAACCGAACATCAGCCCCGCATCCAACCCGCAAGGCGCGAATTATCAGCAGGTCTTGAACCTGCCGGTTAATCGCTGGGAGTTGCGTCTGCGCGGCGATTACAACGTTAGCGACAAAACCAAGATATTTTTCTCCTGGAATCGGCAGGATGAAACTGACCTAAACCCCAACAACATCTGGTGGGGCACGGGGAACGATCTTCCCTATCCAACCCAGATGCCCGCCAATCAGGTGTCCCAGGTTTATAGCGCCAACGTGACGCACGTGTTTTCTCCCACGTTGACCAATGAGTTCGTCTTCGCGGAAGCCACGTTCCTCAATCCCATTGCGTTGGCGAACCCGGCCGCCGTGGATCCGTCCAAGCTCGGATTCAACATGACCGGTTTGTTCAAGGATCCATACACACCTCAGATCCCGAATACTCTCAGTTGGAGCAAAGCCGTTCCCGGTTACTTTGCGCCAACCTTCGGACAAAACTTCGAGGGTGGTGACTTCGGCAAGTATTCACAGACACCTAATATCTCCGACAACCTCACGAAAGTTTGGGGTAAGCACACGCTCAAGCTCGGCTTCTACTGGGATTTTGCCCGGAACTGGCAAGCCGGCAGTAATTTCCAGAACGCCAATCAAGGCACCGTGGAGTTTGAAACCTACGGCGCCAATTCCACCAAGAACGGCGCGGCTGATTTTGCCACTGGCCGTAACGCCGGTCTGTTTCAGGCCAGTTCTTCTCCTGTCCAGGATGTCCGATACTACCAATATTCCTGGTACCTCAGTGACCAATGGAAGGTGAATCGTAGGTTGACGTTGACCCTGGGACTTCGTTTCGAGCACCTCGGCAATTGGGTTCCCACCAATAACAACATCGGCTTGGCCGTGTGGAATCCCGGCACCTATAACAATACGTCGTCGGCCCCCGGCTTTACCGGTCTGTTGTGGCACGGCATTGATGCCAACATCCCGCTATCTGGCGTTCCTTCGAGGCTCTTCTTCGTCGAACCGCGGGTCGGCGTCGCTTACGACGTGTTCGGAACCGGCAACACCGTCCTCCGCGGCGGCTTCGGCATCTTCCGTTATCAAGCCTCCGCCAACAATGTCAGCAGCGCGAACTACTCCGCCCCCCTCGGCGTTGCCTCTGAGGATACTACCTGGAATTGCTGTATCGGCTACAACTCGTTCAACCAGTTCTCACCGTCCCTCGGAGCTCCGGGGCTCGGAAGCAACATCAACGGCGTAGATCAGGAAGGCGATTCGAGAGTTCCGTACGCCATGACCTACAACTTCACCATTTCTCAACGGGCGCCTTGGAGATCCCTGGTGGAAATCGGATATAACGGCAGCGCCAGCCGTGACCAGATTTTGGATGGTACGCTTTCGGACCAGGATCTCATTCCGATCGGCGCTTTCTTCAGGCCCGATCCCCTGACCGGCAAGATTAACAATCCAAACAGCAGCAGTTTCAATGCTAACGACTATTACCCGTTCCACAACTACACCGGTATTCAGTTGTTCAGCCACGGCGGATACTCCAACTACAACGCGCTCATTACAACCTGGCAGAAGCAAACCGGGCGCATGACATTTACGACGAATTACACCTTTAGCAAGGTGCTGGGAACCCGCGATGGACAGAGCTTTAACGGCAATATCGCCGGCTCTACGGAATATCCCTATGCCCTGGGCCCCAACTATGGAGTCCTGGCGTATGATCGCACGCATATATTCAATGCGGCGTACGTCATCAACCTCCCCAGTCCGGTGCATAACAATGCGTTCTTTAGCGGCGTAGTAAACGGTTGGGAGTTCTCCGGTATTACGCAGTGGCAAAGCGGCCCGCCCCTCCAGCCTAATACCGGCGCCAACAGCAACGCCGATTTAAATGCTAGTTATGGGAACCTCCCTGCCAATTCATGCGGCGCTCCAAACTGCCCGGTCAGCGCCCAGACTCTTCTCGGAACCAATTCAATGCCGCTGGTTCCCGTGCTGACCTGCAACCCTGGCGCGAACCTCCAGTCCGGACAGTACTTTAACCCCAACTGCTTCGCTCCGCCCACGAAGGGCCAAATAGGAAACATCATCTGGCCGTACATCAAGGGTCCGGCGTTGTTCAACAGCGATCTGTCGCTCTACAAAAACTTCACCATCAGGGAGAAACAGAAGATTCAGTTCCGGTTTGAAGCCTTCAACTTCCTGAACCACCCGCTGCCCGAGTTCAACGCGCTGGGTAATAACGCCGATGTGAATTTGAGGTTCTCCAACGGGGCGGGCAACCTTACTCAGACTAATCAGAACGCCCTTACAAGTGGCTTTCCGTTGTATACGGTCAACCGCCGCGTGCTCGAATTCGCGCTGAAGTACAACTTCTAGATTCGGTCAACGTCAGCAAGTACGATCAGGAATGGGGCGGCCAACGTGCCGCCCCTCTTTTTTGGCTCTTGCTCCTTCTTCACAAGGTATTCTTAGTTTATGAGGCGCAAGTCATCCGTCGCCGCCGGTGGGGTTCTAATAGCTCTCGCTTGCGCCATGATTGCCCTCCCGGGAAGCGCCCCCCACTCGCCCATCTTCTTTTCCCTGAAGTCGCTACCCTTCCGGCTTGAGAACGCGGAAACGGAATCCCGCCACCTGCCAGCCACCATGGCCGGAGGCGTAGCAGTCTTTGATTTCAACAAAGATGGCCGCCCAGATATCTTCTTCACCAATGGCGCCAATCTCGCCACGCTGAAAAAGGACGACGTTAAATTTTACAATCGCCTCTTCCGTAACGATGGTAACGGTACGTTTACTGACGTTACAAGCCAGGCCGGGCTCTCTGGAACAGGCTACGACATGGGGGTCGCGGTCGGCGACTTTGATAATGACGGGTATCCCGACCTGTTTGTCGCAGGAGTCCACCACAATACGCTGTACCACAACAACCGGAACGGCACCTTCACGGATGTTACTGCAAAAGCTGGCCTTAACCGGCCAGATCCGGAATACGGGCCCCATTGGGGAGTGACGGCAGCCTGGGTGGATGTGAATAACGACGGCCTATTGGATCTGTTCGTGGTCAACTACGTTCGCTGGGATTTTCAAAACGAACCCAAATGCTGGCATGAAGATCTTTCGGAGTATTGCAATCCCAGATCCTACCAGGGCCTTCCCAACGAGCTGTACCTCAACAAGGGCGACGGAACTTTCGAAGATGTCTCCGAAAAATGGGGAATCCGCAATCACATCGGAAAGGGCATGGGCATCGGCGTGGCCGATTACGACCGGGATGGCCGCCCCGATATCTTCATCGCCAACGATACGTTCTATACTTTCCTATTTCACAACCTGGGCACAAAATTCGAGGAAGTCGCCTTCCCGGCCGGCGTAGCATTACCGGAGGACGGAAATTTCGTCGGAGGGATGGGTTTGGATTTCCGTGATTTCGATAACGACGGGCTTCCCGACATTGCCTATGTGGCGCTGAGTAAACAAACCTTCCCTCTGCTCAAAAACATAAACGGGCACGAATTTCGCGAAGTGACGGCCGAAAGTGGCATGCGGGCACTGACATTGCCCATGGCGGCCTTCGGTGCCGCGTTCTATGACTTCGATAACGACGGCTGGAAGGATCTGTTCGTCACCCGTGGGGACGCAGTATCGCGCAATCTGCCGGGGACCATCGTTGATCAGGTCAATACGGTTTTTCGAAATCCGGGATCATCCGGCAAATGGCAGGCTCTGACGGAAGAGGCCGGCCTACAAGCTGCCGGACCTGCGCGCAACCGCGGCTGCGCTTTCGGCGATTTAGACTCCGACGGCCGCGTCGATGTAGTGGCCACAGCTTTGGGAAAGCCGGCCCAGATCTGGATGAATCGCAGCGAGGGCGCCGGACACTGGCTGGATATTGCGCTGGAGGGAACCAAGAGCAATCGCGATGGCATCGGCGCGGTGGTCAAAGTCACTACTAAAAGCGGATCCCAGTACAACCACATGACCACCAGCTTCTGCTACGCATCCTCGAGCGACGGCCCCGTGCATTTCGGCCTGGGCCCCGACGACAAAGCTCTGTCAGTGGAAATTCGCTGGCCCTCCGGCATCGTCCAGAAATTGGAAAATGTTCCTGCCGGCCATGTGATCAGTGTTACCGAACCGCGGCCGTGAGAATCCGTGAAAAAATCAAAAGCACCGGTCGCTTACGCTCGCGGCTCAGAAAGAAATTCTCATGTTCAGAGAGTGTTACCGAACCGCGACCGTGAGGGAGTCGGTGCCGTTGCCGATTTTTTCACGGGCTCTGAGGGAGCCGGTGCTTCTTAGCGCCCGGTATCCGCGTCCGGTCCCGCTTTCTTGCCCTGCATATACATTTTGTCCACGATGGTGCGCTCCTTTTGCCCATCTTCCGGCCGGTTGAGCCGATAGTACAGCGCGGCCAATTCGATGTGCGGGCGCAGCCAATCCGGCTCCGCGGCGATCACCTTTTCGAAGTTGCGAACCGCAGCTTCGATATCTCCTCGCGATCGCTGAACGCGTGCGACTTCATAGCGGGCCATAGCCGACGTTGGTCTCAATTCGAGCGCCCGTTCGGCGTGCTTCTGGGCGCCATCCACGTCGCGCTCCAGATTGAGAACGGCCGCCATGGTGACGTGCGCATCGAAATCATCCGGATTCTCTGCGAACGCCTTTTCAAGATCCGCCTTCGATCCGGGAAAATCGCCCAAGTACTGCTTGATGCGGCCGCTCAGACTGTGCAGGCCTTTGAGCTCTGGATTCTGCTTCAGCGCAGCCTCCGCAAAGACGTGCGCCTGCTCGAAATCGCTTATCGCCAGGTAGGTGTCGGCGGCCAGGAAGTTCGCTTCCGCGCTGTGCCCTTGTTCGGCCACCATTACCACCCGCTTCAGCCCTTCCTGGCGCTGGCCGGTACGGATCAGCGCCGAACCTAGCGCCCAAGCCACATTCAAATCGTCCGGATGCGCGGCTTCCGCCGGCTTCAGTACAGCCACCGCATCGCCGTCACGCCCCAGCCTCGAATAACAATCTCCCAGAAGTGTTGTTACCTGCACATCGCCCGGCGCGCCCTCGCGCAGAGCGTCCAGCCCCTCGGCTGCATGAACGAGGTCGCCTTTTTTGTAGTAGGCCAGCGCCAGATTGAGACGGAGCCCCGTGTTTTGCGGAAGCTTCGCTAAAGCAGCCTGGTATTGCTCAATGGCTTCGTCATAGCGGCCGGCATGCGCAAGAGCTGCACCAAGATTCGCGCGCACTTCCACCGCCTCCGGATGAAGCTTGATCAATTGCTGGTATTTCGCGATGGCCGTTTTATCATCGCCGCTTTTTTGCGCTTGGATGGCCTCGCGAAAGATCTGCTCGGGGTTGGGTTCTTGCGCCAACAGGCAGCCACACACCAGGAGCGCGAGCGGAACCGAACGCATCAACTTTCATCATAGCCGCGCTACGCTATGGAAAGGAGTTCCCGCAAGCATGAAGGTTTTCTTGGCCGGTCTGCTGTTGGCAGGCCTGGCCGCCGCGCAGACCACTGACAATTTCGACGACCTGGCGCGCCGCGCTGAAGCGGTCCTGGACACGAATCCAGCCGAGGCCGCTACGCTCTACAAGCAGGCGCTGGATCAGCGGCCCGCATGGCCTGAGGGTTGGTTCTACCTGGGCGGCGCTCTCTATCGGCTCAGCCGCTACACCGATGCGGTGGACGCCTTCCACAAGGGGCTCGACCTCTCGCCCACCAACGGCAATGCCTGGGCATTTTTGGGTCTGGCGGAGTACGAGCTGGGTCATCTCGATAGTGCACTCACCGACATCGGGAAGGGAGAACAAGCGGGGCTCGGCTCCAATGCCGGATTCGAAGCCGCGGTGCGCCAGCGAGCCGCCATGATTCTGATTCACTCGTCACTTTTCGATCAGGCTATGTCGCAGTTGCAACCGCTTTCGAAACATCCGGAGAATTCAGCCGCGGTGGTGGAGGCTGTGGGGCTGTGCGCGCTGGCAGTTAACACGGAGCCTTCCAAGCTCCCCGCCAGTCGGCGAAAAGTAGTGGAGATGGCCGGCCAAGCCATGTGGGCGGCTACCTGCCAGCGTCCGAAAGACGCCGAGGACGGCTTCCACCAGCTTCTGGCTGACTATCCGAGCGAGCCGGGCGTGCATTACGCATACGGGCTTTACCTGATGGATACCGATCAGCACGGCGCGTTAGAACAGTTTGAGAAAGAACTCAGCTTGAGTCCCAATCACTGGCCTACGCTGCTGGTGACCGCATTTCTCAAGACCCGCGAGGGCGCTCCCGATGTTGCCATGCAGTTGGCGGAACGCGCGAGCAAGCTGGCGCCCGCCATTTATCACTGGTTGTGCGATGCCGAGATGGGCCGGGCCCTGCTGGCCCAGGATCTACCTGCTAAAGCAGTCCCGCTGTTTGAAGCATCCGTGAAGCTGCAACCCGGCAACGCCCAGACGCACTTCTATCTGGAGCAAGCCTACCGGCGCGTCGGTCGTAAAGCCGATGCGCAGCGGGAGAAAGCTGAGTTTGTGCGCTTGAAATCGCAGCAGGATCCGCTGGCATTGCCCGGCGTGGTGAACAGTACCAGCCGCTGAATTACTTCATAATCTCGAAATCGGTCCATTGCGCTGTCACGCGATTCTTGGCTGTGCGATCTCTTACGATGACGCCGAGATAGTAGTCGCCCGGAGTCATCTTCTCGCTGAGCTTCAGCCCTCCTGTGACAGCTAATCCGCCGCCATCCATGGGCATCAGCTTCGCCGGGCCCGTATACACGTCTTTACCGTCGCGAACAATCCGGATCTCGGAATCCAGATCTTCGGCCGGCAGTTTCTTCCCAGGATTTTCCAGTAGGCAAAAATATTCGATCTCGCTTCCAGCGGGAAACTGACGCGTCGCAGGCGATACCCGGTCTCCGCTGTGCAGCAGGACGCTGGTGAGCGCCACTCGCCCCTTCTTGAGTTCCGGGATCTCTAGAAACTGGCTGGCCGATCCAACTTTTCCAGTGGCCGTGTCGCGGACCGCAACCTGGATCTGGTACGCCCCCGGTTTCTTGACTGGAATGTCGAGCGTATATACCACGCCCTCCTTGAGCGCGTCTGGAGGACGGTCCGATGGCTCTTGCACTTTATAGAATTGCGCGACCCTGCCCACCGGAAGATAGCCCAGGCTGGTGGCGACTGCCACGATCTCCACTTCCGCAGATGAATCGGCCGTATGAGTAGTGGAGTCTAAAATAGTCTGGAACGTCAAATCCTGCGCGTCGATGTGCAACAGATTGCGGACCACCGCTCCGCGCTTCGGGACCTCGGCATAGAGCGCGGTCAAACGCAATCGCACGTCTGACGACTGGAACGGCGAAAGCATAGCCGCGCGCATCTGCTCCAAAGGCGACTTGTATTTCGGCGCGCTCTCGTCGTCGGTTTCGCCGAAGAATCCCGAGCGCGACCTGACATGCAATCCAGGCCGAGTTACTTTCACCGCAACATGGTGATAGCCGCGCGCCCCGTGCTTCACTTCGAACGTATCGCTCGGCGGCTTGAACCCAATCAGGTAATACCCGGATTGATCCTGCAACACTTTGTAGAGTCCGTAGTTGAGATCGTTTCCGTTCTGATACGCGATTCCGCCGGTCTCGAGCGCAAGGTACGCGAGACCCTGTTGCGAGCTGTTGAACTGGACGTCCCGGCCCCCAATGCGGCTCAGGCCCGGTAGCCCGATCCCTGTAATCTGATGCAACGTATCCATGACTTGTTCAGGGGTCTTCCCAGTGAGGTCGACGCGATCCTGAGCATCGAGCTGTTGAGTCTGTAAACCTGCCGTGTGGATGGTGTAGATCACTGATCCGGCCCGGTTGGCGCGGTCTAGCAGTTTATGCAGCGCTTCCTGGATGCCGGCGTTGTTCTCGCCATTTTGCACGCTATCCATTCCGCTGTGCATGACTGGGCCCTCGCCGGGTGAGAATAACTGGAGACCGTCGGAGAACAGCACGATGGACTTGCGGCCCGGCATTTCGCGAAGCGCGCCGACGATGTAGCTGATGGCTCCCAGGGTTCCTATCGTGAAATTCGTGTTGCGCTGAACGTTGTAATTGACGTCGAGTGCGTCCGGAACACCGCCAGGAAATCCACTGGCTTGATTCCCGCCGCCCGGCGAGCCGAGCTGCTGGGCAAGGTTCGAGTACTTTCCGTAGGGTTCAAAGAAACTCAACCCAGCGCGCCCATTTGGATTCCACCGCAGGCCATCGGCCACCGACAAGAGAATCCGCTTGTCTGTTGTGAACTGCTGCACAGCTCCGGACCCAGCGCCTGTCCGGCAGATCGCCACCAGATCCCCAGGCTGCATCTGCTGACCGATGAACTTTCGCAGTGAGCTGCGCACGTAAGCCATGTCTTCGAACGAGATACCCAGATCGTCCACCATCAATACGATGGTGCGCCGGACGTCTTCCTGGCGCACGGGCGCGGAAGGCGCGGGCGGGAGCATCGGCGAGGGCTTCGAAGCGGCCTTCCGATCAGCTTTTGCCGGGAGCGGGGCATGCGGGCTCACCCTGACATACGAAAAATTTGTTATCTTCTGTGGTTTTCCGTCAAGGTAGATGGCGAAATCGTCGGCTGTGAGATCGGTCACGTAATGACCTTTCGAGTCTGTGACCACGGCGTCCACCTGCACGCGCGTGGTGGTCACGCTGAACACAACATCGGGAGCTGGGGGATTTTGTTGGGCGAGCAGGGAAGCGCAAAGTACAACGCCGATCCCGTTTCTTAGGATTCGGCGAGAGCGCTCCGTCATCTGGTGGTCACTGGCTCGGTTACTTCAATCACCCGGTCACCGGCCACGTCGCGCAGAACTTGCTTGATTCCGCTGGGCCACAAGATCTGAATCTCCTTGGCTACTTTCGACGTTCCCAAACCAAAATGGACGCGCGGGTCGCTGGAACTTGCATACCCGGAACTGGTAGTGGCGTGGTTATACTCAACGGAACCGTCCGGCTTCGTCAAACGAATCTGTGCGCCGATTCCCATGCGGTTGCTCTTGACGCCGGTCAGTTTCAGCAGCATCCAGTGATTTTCGTTGCGCGTGGTGTTGTGAAATACTTTGGCTTTGCCGTTCAGCACATTCACCACCAGGTCCATGCGGCCGTCGTTGTCCAGATCGCCGAAGGCCGCGCCGCGATTCACGGACGGCATTTGGAATCCCGGCCCGGTGGTAGAAGTGACATCTTGAAATCGCCCGGTTCCGAGATTGCGGAAAACACTGTTGGGCTCTCCATACTGGCGTTTTGTGAACAATGCCACATTGTCGATGACGTTGGAGCGCGCTACATATAGATCTTTCCATCCGTCGTTGTCCAAATCCACGATGGCATTGGACCAGCCCGACATGTCCGCGGTGGCGAGGCCCAGTCCTGCGGCGGCTGTATCTTCGGCGAACTGGCCGTGGCCGAGGTTTTTGAAGAGCGGAAATGTCTGCTTTTCCATGGCGGTGATCCAGATATCGGGAAGGCCGCGATTGAAGAGATCGCGGAAGTCCACGCCCATGCCGGAGATCACGTTGCCGCCTTCCGCCAAAGCAACGCCGGCGTCATCCGCTATTTCTTCAAAGCGTTTGCCGCCAATATTGTGGAACAGCTGATTGGGAAGATCGTCGTTCGCCACGATAATATCGGGGAATCCGTCGCCATCAAAATCGGCCACTGCCACGCCCATCCCGCGGCCGGGGTGGGCCGCGAGGCCGGTTTCCACGGACACATCCGTGAATGTTCCATCGCCATTGTTCCGATACAGCGAATTCGGTAGAGGTTTGTACATGCGCGGATTACAGGAGACGCGATTCTCATTGATGAGGCACGGCTGCTCGGTATTCGGGTCCCATTGACAGTAATTCGCCACAAATAAATCGAGTAATCCGTCCTTGTTGTAATCCACCCAAGCCGCGCCCACGGACCACATCTTCTTGCCGGCAAATATTCCGCCGGATACGCCGGCCTTGGCGGTTACGTCGGTGAAGGTGCCGTCGCCATTGTTGTGGAACAACTGGTTCTGGTTGACGCTGGTGACGAACAGATCCGGCCGCCCGTCGTTGTCATAGTCGCCCACCGCGACGCCCATGCCGTAGCCCGATCCCGCGACGCCGGCTTTGTCGGTCGCGTCTGTAAATGTCAAGTCATGATTGTTGCGAAAAAGCCGGTTTTTATATTGAGGCCCGGTTTTTTCAAGCGACGGCATATCCGCGCCATTGACGAAGTAAATATCCGGATAGCCGTCGCCATCGAAATCGAATATGGCCACTCCACCCACCATCGGCTCTGGCTGATGCTTCTGCGGCGTCGGGGAGCTGTTGCTTGAGAACGCCACTCCGGCACGTTCGGATATCTCGTCGAACGTGATGGGCGGAGTGAGCGAAACGGCTGCCAGCAGCGCGGCCGGCAGAAACGGCAACAAACGTCGGGGCATTGAGTATTCAGTTTACTGCATGGAACTTGCGCTTTAACAACCGCGCGCAGGATGCCATCCCAATGTCACTTAGTTTTCCCACCTCAAGGACTGGGCACCTGGTGGGGCAGGGCCATGCCCTGCCAGCCGCTTTTGATCCCTGGCGCAACCTGCGGAGGAGCGGTGGCTTACTGCGAACCGGAAAGCGAATCGTCCTAGCACCCCGGCAGGGCATGGCCCTGCCCCACAAGCCATCCAAGTTTGGATTCTGGGAGGGATGCCATCCTGCTCTACACGGCTATTTTGCGGCGATCGTGTATGTCAGACTCTGCTTGGTGGACGAATTGCCTTGTAAGGCTGTCACCCGCAGTTCGCAGTTGCCGGGCTTCGCCGCGGTATTGATCACCATCGGGATGGCGCCGGTTGAGTCAGGCGCCGGCAGGTCGGCCGTTTGCTTCGCCAATACCTGGCCATCCACCAAAAATTCCACTTGGATTTTCGGCTTGTCCGCGATGGACCGGTCCGGATAAACGACGAAGAATACGTATGGCGTTGCACTGGGAGTCAGGTTGACTCCAAGCTCGGGAATCACGCGCTGGCCTTGAGCCGGATCGGGTTGAAATTCGAGCGGATCGGTTTGTTCCACTTTGCCTTTCACCGGCTCCATGTGTTTCACCAGCATTATGCTGCTCAGGCCCACGCCCTTCTGTTCCGGGCTATCAAATGCGACGGTACTGGTGGTGGCCCGATTCGATTCCCGATCGAGCGCGGCCGTTTCCACGCTGTAGTGGCCGGGTGGAAGTGATAAGGGATGGGTAAAGGTGATGCTAGTGGCTTGCGCTTTGACCAGATTCTCATCCTGAATTTCGTAGGGCGAATCCTGGCTGAATTTGTCCACCACCTGGCCACTTGAGTCCTTCACTAGAGCCAGTAGAGCTATGTGCATGCGGTGACGCTTCACGGCGGGCTCGGGAGTGGCGGTCAGGTTCGCGGCGGGAATCTCAAACACCATGTCGTTTTGAGAATTCGCGGCGCTGGGCCGGAACTGATAGGCCGCGGCCTTGAACTCGAATGCATGCGGCGGCGGCTTCAAACTGAGCGCGCCCAGTCCAGCTACTTCAGAAGCTGTCAGGTCGGGCGATGAGCCTAGAACGGGTAGAGCGAAGTAGCCCTTGCGGCTCTCCACACTCATGTCGGCGCGCAAAGTTTTCAAATGGATGGTCCGCAAGCGGCCATCGTAAATGTCCGATGAGGGCTTGTAGATCACCTCGTAGTGCGTTTCCACATCCTCCACCAGGCGTTGAAAAGGTTTCCGCAAATCGTTGGTATTGCCGATCAGAAATCCACCCGTGCTTTCCGACAATGCGCGCAGGGTGGCCTGCGTGTCGGTGGTTCGTACGGCGTCATTCACATAGTCGTCCTGGCGCATCTTTTCCATGTTTTGCGCGCCCATGGTTCCGGTGGCGCGGGTACCCTGCGACGCACTCAGCGTCGCGGCATTCTTTAAAGCTGCAGCCGAAGCCTGGCTTTGGTCCAGCTCTGCGCTAAGGCCATTCACATCGATTGCGTAGACCGTGACGTTCGCCTTGTTCGCCTTGTCCACCATGGATTTGAATAGATCCGCGTCACCGGTGGTGGCAAGCCCTGGACTGAGGAACAGCACTGACTTGCGGCCTGGTAAGGTTCCGAGCTGCCGGATCATCGCCAGGATCTGTTCCATCTGGCGCATCCCTTCGACGTGCCCAAACTGACGATGCTGTTGGGCCAAATCGCCACGTTGGATATTGGCGCTCTGGCTATTGGAAATGTCCGCCCCGGTGATGGCGGTCGGATTTAATTCGCCTCCGGAAATTTTCTGCGCCGAAGTCACGCTCCCGCCCTTCGACGGGTCTCCGGTAGTGGTGACCTCGATGTATTCAATCAGCGGCGCGGCGCTAAGAACAGAGGAGGCCACCGACGCGAAGTCCACGCCCGTTCCGGTGGAAGCCCGGTTTGCCGCTTCCATGATTTCGTTTTTGTTGTTCGTGAATGGATGCAGCACAGTGAGAATGGAATCCAGATTAAAAACAGCCACCCAGGTGTCCGGATCAAGCTGGCTTTTCAGAAACTCCCGCACCGCATCCACGGCGTACTTTTTGTTAAATGCGTCCAAATTGGAAAATACAATGCAGACCAGGTTGACGGCTTTCAGGGGATTGGGCCCCACAGCCTGCTTGACGGGTTCGGAAGCATTAGTCCTGCTCATTACTTCCCGGCCCTCGATGAACTTGAAGCTTTGGACCTGCTGACGGACGCCGTCCTCGTAGACTTCGAGGTCGCTCGGTTTCAGATTCTTGACCACGCGTCCGCGCGCATCGCGCACCATCACCTCCAAGACAACTTCCTGGACGGTCTGCCGGATGGTCACTCCCGGCTCCTGGGCCGCGGGCGCCGGGGTTTGGCCAAACGCCGTGGGCGTCAGGGACAAAATAACCGCGCAAAACGAACCCAGAAGCTTTTTCATGGCAACTAAATTTTATCACCAAGCTGAACCGCGACCGGCAGGAAGCGTCACGAAATTCGACATCATTATCCGTACTGCCGGCGCTTCTAA
This sequence comes from Bryobacteraceae bacterium, assembly GCA_036008345.1. GTDB lineage: Bacteria > Acidobacteriota > Terriglobia > Bryobacterales > Bryobacteraceae > Palsa-89. The sequence continues at coordinate 4,181 of DASYNU010000201.1, read as the reverse complement.
GGAACTCGCGCAAAACGGAGTGCGGCGCGGGTCAGTTCCTGGTCCGTTTGGCGGTGCGCGCCGCACCCTTTGCGCTTTTAAGGAACTCGCGCAAAACGGAGTGTGGCGCGGGCCAGTTCGGTGGTGCGTTTGGCGGTGCGCGCCGCACCCTTTGCGCTTCCATCCGGCCGCCGCTCGGCTTGCTTGGTCTCATCGTTATAATGCTCGGGTAGGTGCATGATTCCAGGGCCATCCATTGTTCGCATCACTTTGACGGTGTGGATGGTCACGGCTCCCGTTCTGGCCGCTGGGTCCGCGGAGAGCCCTCAGGTCTGTGCCCCGTGTCACGCGAAGGAAACCGCTGCGTTTCTGAAATCGCCAATGGGCAATTCGCTTGCCCCGCCAACGCCGCTTGCCGATGGGCGCTTTAAACGCGAGAATTCCGGTGTCGAAATCTCGATCAGCGGACGGGAGGGCCGGATGATTCATTCGCTCTCAACGAACGGCCTGACGGCTGAATATCCGGTGGCATACCAGATCGGGGCAGGGAAGATCGGCTACACCTACATGGTGCGGATCGGCGACTACCTGTACGAATCCCCTGCTTCTTGGTATCGGCAGCATGGGTGGGACACTTCGCCCGGGTATCAAAACATGGCGAGTCCCGATTTCGACCGGCTGATCGATTCCACATGCCTGTTTTGCCACGCGGACAATGCCAAGCTGCTGGGGAGCGATGGACGGCGCTTTTCCGGGGCCGCGCTGAATCCGATTGGCTGCGACCGGTGCCATGGACCCGGCGAGGAGCACGCGCGACAACCCTCAGCGAAAAATATTGTAAATCCGTCGAAGCTCTCGCAGCGTGCCCGCAACAGCATCTGTGAGCAGTGCCATCTGGAAGGTGAAAACCGCCTCCTGAATCCCGGCAAAACATGGCAGGATTTTCACCCGGGCGATGAGCTGGAACGCACTGCCGTTATCTATCTGCTCACCCAAAACAATCAACAATTGAAGGCGGTAGAACAAGCCGAGCAACTGGAGCTCAGCACATGCGTCAAAGCCAGCGGCGGGAAGTTGTGGTGCGCAACCTGCCACAATCCGCACGGACCGGCCGTGGACCGCGCTAGCCAGATCCGCGACGTCTGCCGGCAATGTCACGCGAGACTTTCGAAGGGGGCTCACGCGGCGGTGACGGAATGCATAAGCTGTCACATGCCGCGGCTCACACCGGACGATATCCCGCATACGGCATCCACCGATCACCGAATTCTGCGCCGGCCGGCGCCGCTTCCGAATGGTGCCGGCGCAGGAGCGGAGATCAGCGCCTGGCAGGACCCGCCTTCTCAGTTTCGTGCGCGCGACCGGGCCGTGGCTGCGCTGATTGTCGGTGGAACCCATGGACTAACGTCACTGCGTCAAACCGGTGTCGATCTGCTGGAGGCGCTTCCAAAAACCGAAAATGAAAACGATTCGGAAGTACTGTCTTCACTGGTTTCCATCGGATTGCAGCGCCGGGAGCTGGAGCAGGCGCGGGAGTTCGCGCGGCGCGCCACCGAATTGCAGCCCGACAGTGGTTTTGCGTCGTTGAATCTGGCGCTGGTGCTTCAAAACAGCGGCGACGAGGCTGGCGCGGAGCGGCAATTGTTGCACACCATCGATCTGGATCCGTCGCTTCAGCCGGCCTGGGTGAACCTGGTGTTTCTGTATGAGAAACAGGGGCGCCAAGCGGACAGGATCGCGCTGCTGAATCGCTATTTGAAATGGAATCCGCAGAATATCTGGTTCCGGCAGTTGAAGGCGATGCTGCCGCAGCATTAGGGAAGGTTACAGGAAAACTTGATCGCAGGGCATGGCCCTGCGCCACAGGCCTAGTGGAGTTACCTAAGGGCGCAACTGGCTTTGAGGCCCTTGCCGATTTCGTACAACCCAACTTCGCTCTTATCTTTCTCGGCCGCATAAAGACGGCCGAAGACATCCAGGGCGGGGGTTTCGCTCACGATGGCTTGTTCGGTGCTGAGGTCCACCGCGGCGGAACGATTGGGGGAGCTCGGTCCGGGAAGGGCCGAACCGAAATGACGCAGGATCACGAACCCTGGATCGGTGGCGCGCGCGAAAGTTCCAAAAGGTAATTTCGGCTCGGACAGAAGTTGGCCGGAGGGGAATGCAATCACTTTGCAGTTCGCGGCTCCCGGTTTTAGGGGGTTCTCGCCGCCGCTGACGAATATCTTGTCTGGCGCGATGAAGACCGAGGCATGATGCTTGAGTTGCTTCAGCGGTCCCGTCAAGTTCACCAGATTCTTCTCTCGCACATTCCAGGCGATATCAGGCCCTTCAGGGTCGTCCGATCTTACGATGAGAAAGTGGCCATCGGGAGAGAATTCCATGCGCGCTGAGTCTGAATCGATCGGCGTGAGGCGGCCGTAGATCTGCGATGCAGGGGCGAACTTCTTCTTCTCGAAAATTGCCTGGCCGGAGGCAACCTCGAAAAAGTGGAGCGTGCCATTCAGGTCAAGACAAGCCAGCAAGCCACCGTCTGGTGACAATTTCTCGGTTCCGCAGATGAGGGCCGGCAGCTTCGTGGACTGAACACGGGCGTGATCGGCGATGCTCCACTGCTCCACTTGAGCGGCCGATTTTGCCAAGGCGATCTTCTGGGAATCCACGCGCGCGGCTGAGCTCGCGAACACTACACCCTTGGAATCAGGAGTGAATTGCGCATCGGTTGCATATTGGGCTGGAATCCTAAACAGGATCGCGAAAGGCTCCACGGTAAGAACCGCAAGCTCGGAAATCGACTGCGCAAGAATGTAGCGTCCATCCGGGCTGAATCGAAGCTGGCGAACTGAGGCTACCCGGGCGGGAGAATCCTGACCGGCTAGGGAGCCAATTGAAAAGACCAGCAGGATCGCTGCCGCGATGCGGAGCATTAGCTGCCGTCGATGGCGACCGTGGCCTGGACGCCTTTGCCTCTTTCACACAGGCCCAGCTTACCGTCCGGGAGTTCGATGATGAAGTGGCTTCCAAAAACGTCCAGTGCTTCAGCATCGCTCATGATCACCTGCCCGGTGCCAAATTCTACCGCGGAGGATCGCGGTACGGGGTCCGACTCGGGAACGGACCAGCGAAAAGGGCGGACCAGAACAAAAGCTGGATTTGAGGCGCGAAACAACTGGCCCGGAGGTAGCTTGGGTTTGGATAGCACTTTTCCGGAAGGAAACTCTACCAGTGCCGCATTCACCGTGGTGCTTCCCATCCACACGGAGGAAATCATCACTTGGTCCGGCGCGACAAACGCGATGTGAAAGCCCGGATCGAGCTTTCTTAGCCGGCCAGTGAGCTTGACCTCCTCTTTTGCGCGCAGATCCAAAGCCAGCGGAGCGCCAAAAGCGTGCTTCGGTACGGCTGCCAAGTAGCGGGCGTCCGGCGAAAAATTGAGATCGGCGGCTCCCCGATCGCCGATGCTGCCGAATTTCTTTCTCTCGAAGATGGCGTCGCCGGAATCAACATCGATTACCCGCAATGTGCCGCTAGTGTCCACGCAAGCGAGAAACAGGCTGTCGGGCGAGAGCCCGGAACTCTCGCACTTCCGCAGCCGAGTTTCCTTTTTATCGACGCGCGTGCCGCCTGCGATGTTCCAGCGCTCCACGTAGGCGGATGAACCGGCGAACGCGATCTGAGGCGCAACCACGTGGGACGGCCGGCTGAGAAACCAAACCTGCTCGGAGTCCGGAGTGAATCCGGACTGGCTGACGTTTTCGGCAGATCGGGAGAACAAAACGTTCAGAGGCTGAACCGTGAGCACGGCGATCCCCGAATTGTGTTGAACCAGAATGTATTTGCCGTCGGGACTGAAACGAAGCTGGCGGAAGCGGCAGTTTTTTGGCTGCTGGGGCTCCGGGAGAGTGGCCGCGGGAGCGAAGGCGTCCTGAGCCATACAACTGGACACAAGCAGCACGATCGCCGCAATCCTTCCCGTGCATCCGGTCCGATTCGACATGTGAATTTGGGCCATCCAGCCTGGCAGACTAACCGAAAACATTATAGTTTAGTGGACCGCTGGATGGCGTGTACGATTGTGTTCACAATGTTATAGTGCGTGTTGAACGCGTTGCAATGAAGGTTTTGGCCCGAATATTCGTGTCCGCGATCGCTCTGATCGCTGCGTCCGGCGCGGGTGCAGCTACCTTCGAGGAATTGGCCGC
>DASYNU010000200.1:0-14823 GCA_036008345.1 Bryobacteraceae bacterium | reverse complement strand
TCCGACGGCCACTCGCTCACCGGCCCATATAACCTCCCCGCCGGAGAGAATCTCTCCGACGACTTCCACGTTTACGCGGTGGTCAGAACCAAAGACAGCGCGGAGTTTCTGTTCGACGGCCACGCGTACTTCAAGGCCAGCCTTTTGTCGCTCCCGAAAGGCGCTGAGTGGAAGTTCAACAAGCCATTTTTCATACTGCTGAACGTCGCTGTAGGCGGCGATTGGCCAGGCCCTCCCGATAGTTCAACGGTTTTTCCGCAGGAAATGCTGATCGATTACGTCCGCGTCTACGAACCATCCGCCGGCAACTAATCCCCAGCCCCAAGTCCCCAGTCCCAGCTCGAATCGCTCGTGACGGCGAGCAATTCGGAGCTCAGTCCGCCGGATCAACCGCGGCCACACCGAATCCGGATCCGCATCGAACACGCTGGCGGCATCAGCCGGAACAATGTGCCACGCGTTCAGCTCTATTTCGTGCTCCAACTGCCCCGGTCCCCATCCGGCATAACCCAGAAACACGTGAAACATGTCTGGCTGCGCTTTCGCCGCAAGCGTCTTTTCCAAAAGGTCCTTGTCGGATATCAGATAAACGTTCTTGAACACGCGTTCGGCATCTTCAATCTTAGTGGACGATTTGATCAAAGCCAGCACATTCCCCGGCTCCACCGGCCCGCCCATGTACGCCAGGTCAGTGCGCCCCTTGGCTGGCTTCAAATCCTCAAACACGCGTGACAGCGGAAGATCGGTGCGCCGGTTGACGATCAGGCCCATCGCGCCTTGTTCATCGGCGTAGCGCAGCAGCAGCACCACCGTTTCGGAGAAATTCGGATCGCCCAGGTCGCGGCTCGAGACAAGGAACGTTCCTGCCGCGAGCTCAGGCGCCTGGGCCGCCGCCCGAAAAGGCGCCAAAGCACACAGCACCGCGAAAAGAACAAACCATCGCATTACACACGCTCGATCCGCCACGCGCGTTCAATTCCCGCTACGCGCGTTCGATTAATGTTGCGTTGGCCATACCTCCGCCTTCACACATAGTTTGGAGACCGTAACGCCCGCCGGAGCGTTGTAGCTCATGCACCAGCGTGGTCATCAGACGCGCGCCGCTTGCGCCGAGGGGATGACCCAGCGCCACCGCGCCGCCATTGACATTGACCTTCTCCAAATCCGCGCCCGTCTCCCGTTGCCAAGCCAGCACCACACTGGCGAACGCTTCGTTGATCTCCACGCGATCGATATCGGAAATCGTAAGCCCCGCGCGATCCAGAATCTTCCGCGTGGCAGGAATCGGCGCAGAGAGCATGATCACCGGATCTTCGGCCGCCATCGCAAACGCCACAAATCGCGCCAGCGGACGCAATCCCAACCGCTCCGCCGTCGCGCGCTCCATGATCAACACCGCCGCCGCGCCATCGCTGATCTGCGACGAATTTCCAGCCGTGATCACGCCGTCCGGTTTGAATGCAGCTTTCAAAGTCGCCATTTTCTCCAACGACGAAGTCGCGCGAATCCCTTCGTCGCGGGTCATATGTGCAGGACCATTTTCTGTTTCGACGGGAACCGGTACAATTTCGTTGCAGAAGCGCCCTTCCTCAGTGGCGCGCGCCGCGCGGCGGTGACTTTCCAGGCTAAACTGGTCCAGCTCCGTGCGGCTGACCTTCCAGCGCTCCGCCATCATCTCCGCGCCAATGCCCTGATGAAACACCGTATTGTTGTAGCGCCGCAGCACGCGCGGACCAAACGGTTGGCCGGGCCCCGCGCCGTTCGATCCCATAGGGACGCGCGACATGCATTCCACTCCGCAGGCGATGGCGATGTCGTAGCTTCCGGCCAACACGCCCTGCGCGGCGAAATGCGCGGCTTGCTGACTGGATCCGCACTGGCGGTCCACCGTGGTCCCGGGCACCGACTCCGGGAATCCTGCCGCCAGCACCGCATTCCGCGCGACATTGAAGGCTTGCTCGCCCACTTGCCCGACGCACCCGGCGATGACATCATCCACCAGCGCCGGATCGAGCTTGCTCCGCTGCACCAGCGCTTGCAAGGTGTGCGCCAGCAAATCCACAGGATGCCAACCCTTGAGTGAGCCATCCCGCCGGCCCACCGGCGTCCGAACCGCGTCCACGATCACCGCTTCTCGCATGCTGGGATGTTACCAAAATGGGGGGCGGGGGACTAAGGACTAGGGGCTCGAGCGGCGTTCGAAAACGGCGCAGCCCCGAGTCCCTAGCCCCCAGCCCCGTTCTTAGTGGGTCATCGAATACACCACATAATTCACGCCAATCCGGATACCCAGCGCAGAAAACTTCTCCGGATACCGGGGATCGTCGGCCCACTCCCACGAATCGCCGATGTCGGAGTTGAATGACATGGCCACCATGATGTGCCCATGGTCGTCATAGATGCCGCGCCAATGCGCCACCGTTCCGTCGCTGCGGTAGGTCATGCGGCCATGCAGCGCCCACTGGCCCATAATCTGATAGCGATCATCCAAATCGTAAACCGTATGGAAAATCGAATCCTGGTCTTCGATCTCCACAATAGGACGATCGGGAAAAACCAGCCGCATGCTCTCCATGAACCGGCCCCACTCCTCCGGGCCCCAAAAGTCGTCCAGCATCAGGAAACCGCCGCGCAGCAGATACTCGCGCAGCTTTTTCGCCTGCGAGTTGGTCAGCTTCCAATCGCCCATTTCGCCGGCGCATAGCCAGGGCCAATCGAAAACGTCGTCGCCGTCGTCCAAATTCACCGGCTCTTCCACAGACCGCGCCTTGATGCGCGTCAGCCGGCGGAGAGCTAGCGCGAAGTGACGGTCCGCCCGCGGATAATCCTGCGTCCAACTGGTGCCGCCATCGCGCCAATCCACTGCGCCGCCGTAACGGTAGCGCATTTTGAAGAGCGCATTGGGATGCTCGGGATACATCAGCCGGCCGAAAATCCACTCGCTCTTTTCTTGATAGTCCGGCGGCAGCGCCACGTCGTCATACGGTTCCAGGCTGGGATAAACTTTGAACCCCGGCCCCGAGGCGCCTAGCGCGGCAAAGAGCGCGGCTCCGGTCACGGCAACGCCGACACCGATCCGCCAAAGCGCCTTCCGGAGATTCATGTACCGCCTGTCCGTCTTGAGGATAGCGCAGACATCGGACTGAAATTTGGCTCTGCTAGACTCAAGAGAAAGCGCTGCTTCATCTGCGCCCGTTATTTACATCAAGGAGCTTTTCGCATGTCGAAACAAGAAGAAGCTGGTCTTATTCTCGAACTGTACACGCTGCGCCGCGAAGAAACCATGCGCCAGGCGCGCGACTGGTATTTCCGCGATTTCAATCCGGAATCGTTGGCGGATTTCCAGAGTGCCCTATTCAGCGCCCACAGCGGTCATCTACGCATGGTCGTAACCTACTGGGACATGGCGGCGGCCCTGGTGAACAACGGCGCCATCAGTCTGGAGCTCTTCGATGATTGCAATGCCGAACACATCGGCACTTTCTCGAAGGTGGAACCGCTGCTGGGTGAAATCCGCGCGATGATCGGCCCTCGCTTCGCCTTAAACCTGGAAAAACTGATCGACGCGACTCCGGATGGACGCAAGCGTTCCGCCTTGGCTCGGGAACAGATGAAAGGCATCCGCGCTCAACTGGCCAAGCAGGCCGCCGCGGCGCAGAGCTAAGTTACCAAACCGGCAAAGGCACCGTCTCCCTGACGGTCGCGGTTCGGTAACCCTCTTTCCGAACCGCGAGCGTGAGCGACCGGTGCTTTTGAATTCTTCACGGCTATTCTAGAGTCTGTCGAAAAGAAGGCAGCGGCTGCTCGGCAACAACTTTAGAAACCATGTCGCACTGGAACCAAATGAAGCCGGAGTAAGACCTAGCTTCAGGTAGTTCTCGTCGAAATATTTTTCGCTGTGCTGGTCCGCCGGTACCAGACCTTGCGTGCTCTCGCTGACGGCCGCTATTCTTTTCGCTGTCACTTCCATGAAGGCGGAATCCTTCCAGCGCCAATACGCCGCGGCAATCCTGCTGGCGTCAATTTCCAAAGAGTAATGGCTTTCGACGGCTTTATGCCGGCATTCTTGCCACCAGTGACCTAGCTCATGGGTGAAAACCCAGTGATACACGGTTTCATCAAAGGCCTGCTCGCCCTTCTGACCTTGTCCGAAGAAGCCGGCGAATCCAGCCTGCTGCTCGGGCCGAAGTGCATCCCACACCGCAACGTGCACTACATTTTTCCGAGGATCGTATGCCCCAAAAGACGGCTGATCATCCGGGATAATTTCGGGCGGCGGCAGGCCGGGTTGAAATCCTGCCGCTTTTATCTGACTCACAAAGGAATCCCGCAAAGCGACGAGCTGCGCCATCACGGCCCCATCGGAAACCGCGTGCTTAGAGGGCTCAGTTTGCGCAGCCGTGCACACTGGAAATATTACGAACGCAAGAACGGCTGCGAACTGCGGCCGAGCGTCGGGAGGCATTTGCGAATGGTAACAAAGACGAGGGTCCGATCATCTGGAAGGTAGCTTGGCATTCAGCTCCTCGATCCAGTTGAGGAGCCCGCCGCGTTAGACTAAATTATAGTGGCGCAGAAAGTGCTAATCTCCGCCGGCGAAGCTTCGGGCGACCTGTATGCGGCCGGCCTGGTGGAAGCGCTCCGCCGCCGCAATTCCAGCCTGGAATTCTTCGGCTGCGCCGGCCCGCGCATGCAGCGCGCCGGAGTTCGTGCCGTGGTGGACTCCGCGAGCCTCGCCGTGGTGGGGCTGGTGGAAGTAGCGACGCACATCCCGCGCATCTACGGCGAGTACCGCAAGCTGATCCGCGCGGCCGAACAGGAGCGGCCCGATGTCGCTATCCTCACCGACAGCCCGGATTTCCATTTGCGGCTCGCACGGCGTCTCAAGCGCCTGGGAATTCCGGTGATCTACTTGGTAGCCCCGCAGGTGTGGGCCTGGCGAAAAGGCCGTTTGCCCGCCATGCGGCAAAACATCGATCAATTACTCTGCATTTTCCCGTTCGAACCCGAATTCTTCGCTGCGCATGGGATTGACGCCCGGTATATCGGCCATCCTTTGACCCGGCTGGTAAAACCATCGGCCAGCCGCGAGGAGCTACGAAGCCGTTACGGAATTACCGATGAGTCGCCCGTCGTGGCGCTTTTGCCGGGGAGTAGGAAAGGCGAAATCGACCGCCATTTGCCGGTCCTGCTTGAAGCCGTTCGACAGATTCAGCAGGCCAGCCAGAGGCTTGCGCCACGGTTCATCCTGGCGGTGCCTTCCGCGAATTTAATAGGGCCAAATTTTAGGGAACGCATTTCCGAGACGTCCATCCAAGTACTTGAGGGGCAGACCTGGGACGTCCTTGCCTGCGCGGAGTTAGCGCTCGCCGCCAGTGGCACCGTAACCATTGAGGCGACGCTGGTAGGAACCCCCATGGTCACCTTTTATCGAGTAAACAAGCTGAGTTGGCTGATGGGCAAATTTCTGGTAAGAGTGCCGTTCTATTCGATGGTGAACCTGGTGGCCGGCCGCCGCATCGTGCCGGAGCTCATGCAGAGCGATATGACACCGGCGCGCCTGGCCGGCGAGGCATTGAGATTGCTCGGCGACCGTTCCGCGCGCGAATCTATGCGGAGCGAGCTCGAACTGGTGGCTCGCAAACTCACCGGACCTGAGGATCCGCTGGAAGTGGCCGCTTCCACGATCGAGGAGTATTTGAAAGAGGAAATGGTGCATGCATAGGAAGATCCTACTTTGGGCCTTGGCACTGATCGTAATCCCCGCGCTGCTTACCGCGCCCGGAACCGCGCAGGATAGGAGCGCCGCCAAAAAGTCGCGCATCGACGTGGAGAATTATGTCATCGATGCCGAAGTTAACCCGCACACCCAGGCCCTCAACGCCAACGTCAAGGTTCGCTTCCTGCCATTGGACAACGACATTTCATCCGTTTCTTTCGAGCTGAACAACGCACTGACTGTTTCGAGCGTCACGGACGATACCGGCCGCCAGATCCCGGCATCGCGATCCGGCCAGGATTTTAGCCTACGCCTTAACTTTCCGGCTCCTTTGGCGAAAGGCAAGCCAACCACGTTGACCTTCAAATATGACGGCCGGCTGACGGGCGCGGAGGATTCACCCATCTACGGCATTAAATTCGCCGCCATTCAGAATGATTTCGCTTACCTGATGTATCCGGCGCGCTGGTTCCCCGTGAACGATTACACTATCGATCGCTATACCGCGGACCTACACATCACGGTGCCATCCGCATTTAAAGTCATCGCGGGGGGCCTCGAAACCGAGAAGGCGGCCGGCGACAAAACGGTCTACAACTTCCAGTACGCCAAGCCGTCTTTCCCGGGCAGCATTGCGTTGGTACAGGGCGACCCGCAGCGCGTCAGCTCCGAAGGCGTAACAACATCTGTTTATTTTCGGACCAAGCAATCCATGGCGGCCGCCTATGGCGAAGAGACCGGAAAGGTGATGACGTTTCTCACCAGCGAATATGGCTTGGCGCCGCAGGCTAATCTGACGCTGGTCGAGACTGAAGACGGCACGCCCAACGGCTATTCCGCGCCGGGCGTGGTGTTTCTATCGCCGAGAGGAATTGGCAGCTCGGTGGGATCGCGTTTGCTGGCGAATCAACTAGCGCGCCAGTGGTGGAGCACGCTGGTGTCGCCCATCAATCGCGACCACCTGTGGCTTGAGAACGGCAATGCGCGTTACGCCGAATTGCTGTGGGAAGAACACGCCAATGGGCCAGCCGCTTTTGAAGACGCGCTGCATGAAACCTACATTGAGGCCCTGACGGTGGACAATCCTCCGGTCATCCAGGCCGGGCGTCTGGAAGATTATTCACCCGAGTATTGGGCCACCACAGCCGGCAAAGGCGCCGCCATGCTGAACATGTTGCGCGAAGTGATGGGCAAAGACAATTTCGCAAAGCTGATGGCCACCTTTCCCGGCCAGTTTGGATGGCAATCCGTGAGCACAGCCGATTTCCGCAAGACGGCCGAACAGATCTGTGGTCAAAACCTGCAGTATTTCTTCCTGCAATGGCTCGAATCCAGCGGCGCTCCTGAGTTCAAGCTGGAGTATACCGTGTTCCGCACCCAAAAGGGTTTCCGCGTGATGGGCAAGATCTCGCAGGATCTGGATACTTTCCACATGCCGGTGGATCTGAAGATCGAGACAGAAGGCAATCCGGAGACCAAGCGCATCGATGTGGTGGGTACATCTTCTGAGTTCACCGTGGATACCTTTGGCAAGCCGAAATCGGTAACTATCGATCCCAGCGCCGAGGTGCTGCGCTGGACTCCTGCTACCCGCGTAGCAGTATCCATCAAACGCGGCGAGCAGTTCGTCGAAGTGAGCGACTTTGGCGGGGCGTTGAAGGAATTCCAGAAAGCGCTAGAGGTGAATCGCAACAGCTCGCTGGCGCACTACCGGGTCGGCGAGGTGTTTTTCTTGCAGAACAACGACCAAACCGCGGCCACCGAATTCCGCGAAGCTCTCAATGGCGACCTGGATCCGAAATGGACGGAAGTGTGGTCGCACATTCATCTAGGGATGATCTACGATCTGCATGGCCAGCGCGACCGCGCTGTGAACGACTACAACCAGGCGATCCGCACCAAGGATAATACGCAGGGCGCGCAGGAAGAAGCCGCCAAGTATTTGAAGACGCCCTACGAGCGCGCGCGGAAAGACTTTTAGTCAATCCACAAGTGAAAGAACCTGGGAAGCGCGACCTTTCCATCGACTACCTACGCACTACGCTGACGTTGATGGTTCTGGGCCATCACAGCTCGCTTGCCTACACCACCTTCGCTCACTTCGACAAGCAGCACATGTTCCGTTCCACGGCTCCGGTGGTGGACTCAACGCGCTGGCTGTTTTTCGATTACGCCGAAAACTTCAACGACGTATTCTTTATGTCGCTGATGTTCTTCGTCTCCGGGCTCTTCGTTTATCCGGCGCTCCGCAGGCATGGCACTTTGGGCTTCATGCGCGACCGATTACTGCGCCTGGGCCTGCCATTCGCGTTCGCCGTTGTAGTCTTGATGCCGATCGCCTACTATGCATCCTGGCAGCTCACCGGGCGCAGCACCGGGTTTATTGACTTCTACAAGCGCCTGGCCCAGGACGGATTTGCCGCCGGCCCTCCCTGGTTCGTCTGGCTGCTGCTGTTCTTCGATTTGATATTGGCCTTGGTTCTAATTCCTCTTCAACGTTGGATGCCGGCCGCAGAGCGCGCCATCGCGAGCCTGCGTGAGCATGCATTCGCGACATTCGTTAGCGTCTTGTGTCTGACTGCGCTGGTCTACCTGCCGCTGCTCTCCCGCTACGGGTTCGGAGCCTGGACCGTTTTTCTAACTTCGCCATTTTCGTTTCAGATTTCACGCATCGGCCTCTACGCCCTGTGGTTTGTATTCGGCTTTCTAGTAGGCGTACCTGGAATTGCGACAGGCCTGCTCTCCCGCGATGGCAGCCTGGCGCGCCACTGGCGGCTCTGGTTTTGGCGTTGCATTCTGGCCTACAACGCATTGGTGTTGATCCCGCGCTTGCCGCTTGTCCCGTCCTCAGCCAAGGGGCCTCTGGAAGCCGTGCTGTGGGTGACAAGCTGCGTGGCTAGCTGTTTCGGATTCCTGGCTTTGTTTCGCGGCATCGAGTTGACGTCGCGTCCGTGGATGAATTCGTTGACCAGAAGCGCCTATGTGATGTACCTGGTGCATTACGTCTATATCACCTGGACCCAGCGCCTGATGCTGGATCTACCCATTCACGCCAGCATCAAATTTCTTTTCGTCTTCCTCGCCACGGTATTGCTGAGCTGGCTGACGGCACAGCTTGTGCTCCGAATCCCGAAGCTGAAGACGATTCTCTGAGTCACTCGCTACAATCGTCTTAGATGCAAAAGAAAGGTTTCCAGCCATGTCGCGACTATTTTATATCGCCTCCGCAGGCTTACTGCTATCGTCCATGCTAACCGCACAAAAGACTCATCCCGACTCCCCAGGGTTGCCTCCCTTGATCGACCGCGAACTGCTCTTCGGCGACCCCGAAATCACCGCGGCCGAAGTTTCGCCGGACGGAAAGTATCTCGCGTTTATGAAACCTTGGTCCAAAACGCGCAACATTTGGGTGAAGAAGACCGATCAGCCCTTCAGCGCGGCGAAACTGCTGACCACTGAGACCAAGCGTCCCGTGGCCGGCTACCTGTGGTCCCGTGACGGCAAGTTCATCCTCTATGCGAAGGACAAAGACGGCGATGAGAATTACAATCTCTATTCCGTGGATCCCGCTGCCTCACCCGCGGCCGGCGCCGACGCTCCGCCTTCTCGCGATCTGACTGGATTGACCGGCGTGCGCGTTCAACCTTACAGCGTTCCCAAGAACGACCCGGATATCGTCTACATCGGTCTCAACGACCGCGATAAGGCCTGGCACGATCTCTATAAATTGAAAATCTCAACCGGCGAGCGTACGCTGCTGCGCAAAAACACCGAGCGCATCTCCGGCTGGATTTTCGACCTGAATGGCCAATTGCGCCTGGCCACACGCACCGCCGATAACGGCGACCAGGAAGTGCTACGGGCCGACGCCGGCGGATTCACCAAGATCTATTCCTGCGATGTCTTTGAAAGTTGCGCCCCGCTCCGGTTTCACAAAGACGGGCGCCGGTTCTACATGGAAACCAACAAGGGGAGCGATGTAAACCTGACAGCGCTGGTGCTATTCGATCCCCAGACCGAAAAGCTGGAACCCGTGGAATCCGATCCGCTCAAACACGTCGACTTCGGCTCCGCTGTATTCTCGGAAGCCACCGACGAACTTGCCATGACTGCGTACGAAGACGATCAGATCCGGCGTTATTTCCGAGACAAGAGCTTCGAGTCCGACTACAAGTGGCTCGAAGGCAAGTTGCCGGGGAAGGAAATCGGCGTGGCCTCGCGCACCAATGACGAGCAATTGTGGCTGGTCACCGCGCATTCAGATACCGAGCCCGGCGATAATTACCTGTTCGATCGCAAGCAGCACACGCTTACTCACCAGTTCAAGATCCGGGAAAAGCTGCCGCGTGAGTCGCTGGCATCCATGCGCGCGGTGCGATACAAATCCTCGGACGGACTGGAAATTCCCGCTTACTTGACGTTTCCGAAGGGCATGCCGGGCAAGCAACTGCCCACCGTGATTGTGCCGCACGGCGGCCCCTGGGCGCGCGACGAATGGGGCTATAATCCGCTGGCGCAGTTTTTTGCCAATCGCGGCTATGCCGTTCTGATGCCCAACTTCCGCGGGTCCACTGGGTTCGGCAAGAAATTTCTCAATGCGGGCAACGGCGAGTGGGGCCGCAAGATGCAGGACGACATCACCTGGGGCGTGAGGTACCTGGTGGCGGAAGGCATCGCGGATCCGAAGCGCATCGGTATTCTGGGGGGCTCCTACGGCGGCTATGCCACGCTGGCCGGTGTTGCGTACACGCCTGATCTCTATCGCGCGGCCGTGGATATTGTGGGCCCGTCGAATCTGCTGACGCTGCTCGATTCCATTCCGCCGTATTGGGAAGCCGGCCGCAAAATGATGTACGCGCGCATGGCCGATCCGGGCACCGCGGAAGGCAAGGCCTGGCTGAAGGACCGCTCTCCGCTCAACTCGGCGGACAAAATCAAAACGCCGCTGCTGGTCGTGCAAGGCGCGAACGATCCGCGCGTCAACAAGCGCGAGGCCGAGCAGATTGTGGTGGCGTTGCGCGATCGCGGTTTCCCCGTGGAATATCTGCTCGCGCCCGACGAAGGCCACGGCTTTGCGCGGCCGGTGAATAATATGGCCATGTTCATGGCCACCGAGACGTTCCTGGCCAAGTATCTGGACGGACGTTATCAACAGGACGGGACTCCGGAAGTGGTGGAGCGCCTGAAAGAGCTGACCGTGGATCCGAAAACCGTCACGCTGGCGAAAAAAGTGGACGCGGCTCAAGTGGGCGCACCCAAGCCGGTCATGGATTTGAAACCAGGAACCTATCATTACGACGCCAAGATCGAGATGGGCGGCCAGCACATCGCGCTGAAGGTCTCCACTGCGATCCAGGAAGAAAACGGCGCATGGACGGCTACGTCTATCATGGACACTCCGATGGGACAGGCCACCGACACGGCCACTCTCGACAAGTCCAGCCTGACGCTACGCAAGCGCAATGTGAAGCAAGGTCCGACTTCCATCGATCTGGATTTCGCCGGCGACAAAGCCCAGGGAACGATGAGCATGAATGGGCAAGACCATCCCGTCTCGGTCGATCTCGGTGGACCGTTATTCGCCGATTCGAACGGCGCGCAGCAAGCCATTGGATGTCTGCCGCTGGTAGAGGGCTATGCCACCACGTTTCGGAATCTCGACCTGATGAAGCAGAAGGTTAAGCTGATGGAACTGAAAGTAGTGGGTTCCGAAAGCGTGACCGTGCCGGCCGGAACGTTCGATACTTTCAAGGTGGAACTTACATCGGCCGACGGCGGTCCGGATAAATCCACCATCTGGTTTGCGAAGGATTCCCGCAAATTGGTGAAGATGTCGGCGGTGCTAAGCGAAATGGGCGGCGCGACCATGATCTCCGAACTGCTTCCGTGACCAAAGGGTGGCGCAGGCACTCGTGCCTGCCGGGTCGAGGACTCATCTCGACCTGCGAATACGCCGACAGGAGTGTCGGCGCGGCAGACTGAGAGTCTGCGCCACAGAAGCGCTAACAGGCCGCGAGTTTCGGCGTTAGCATCCATTTCAAGACGCCATGCGGCTCGGCTGGAAAGTGATCGATTTCTACGCAGGCCAGCGCGCCTTTTTTGTAATCGATCTGCAGACCCGGCGCGGCCAGCAAATAAGCCGTCAGGCTGCTAAACAGCGGCTCGTGACCCGAGAGCAAAATTTCGGCTTCCTCTTTGTGGACCCGAATCTCATCCCAAACAGTGCGCGGCTGCGAGCCTGGCTCCAGCGTTTTGGTCTGCAGCAAGTCTCCTTTATATTTCAGGACCTCGGCCGCGATCTGCGCGGTTTGCACGGCTCGCCGGAGCGGGCTGGTCAAAATAAGTGACGGAGCTATGCCAGCAGCACTCGCGGTCCGCAGAACACCGCGCAGCTTTTTCTTGCCTTCCGCGGTAAGCGCGCGCTCGGAATCCGGCTGATTTCCTTGCGCCTCTTCCGCGATCCCGTGCCGGAGAATATAGATCTTCATTCCTGGTAGCCTACAGAGTTGAAGCCTTACCTCGATCGCGCCGCCTTCTATCTGATCTGCGGATCGCTAGTTTCTATTTTATTCTCGATTGCGGCCTCGCAGATTCTGCTGGGCCTGTCGCTGGCCGCGTTGTTGCTCTCCTCAGAGCCATTGCGGCTGCCGCCTATCAAATTGCCACTCGGGCTGTTCCTGGCTGGAACCGTGATTTCGTGGCTCGCTTCCGGGCACATACACGACGGCACGCCGCAGATTCGCAAGTTCTTCGTGTTTACGGTTCTGCTGGTAGTTTACTCCACGTTCCGCAAGATCTCGGAAATCCGCGCCCTGGCTTTGATTTGGGCCGCGGTGGCCACGCTCTCGGCCGTCCGCAGCCTGTTTCAGTTCGCGCAAAAATATCAGGATTCCGCGGAGCTGCATCGGAACTTCTACGAGTTTTACATCGGCCAGAGAATCACCGGGTTCATGAGTCACTGGATGACATTCGGCGGCGAGGAAATGATCATTCTGTTGTTCCTGCTGGCCTTGCTTTTCTTCTCCATCGAACGGCGCTGGAAAGCGGCGGGATGGTTTTGCGCGGCCGTCCTCGCCATTTCCTTGGTGCTGGGATTCACGCGCAGCATTTTCCTGCTGGGTTTTCCGGTGGGATTGCTGTATCTGCTGTGGTTCTGGCACAAATGGATGGTAGCCGCCGTGCCCGTGCTGGCCGTGATTGCCTTTCTGGTAGCACCGGTGCCACTGAAGGAACGCGTGACGTCCATCATGCAGCCGCACGGCCAGGCCGACTCGAATCTTCACCGCAGCATTACCCGGCGGACTGGGATCGAGATGATTCGCGCGCATCCCTTGCTCGGATTGGGTCCGGAGGTGATGAAGGACTCGAAAACTTTCGACCAGTATGTGCCGGCGGACATCCCACGGCCGTTGCCCGAAGGCTGGTACGGACATTTGCACAACATTTATATTCAGTACGCGGCCGAGCGCGGGATTCCCACCATGCTCGCGATGCTGTGGCTGATCGGGAAGGTGCTGTGGGATTTTGCGAGCACGCTGCGTGCGAAGTTCGCCAAAACGGAGGCGCGCTTCGTGCTGCACGGCGCCATTGCCGTGATTCTGGCGATCCTCGCCGAGGGGCTGCTCGAGTACAACCTCGGCGACAGCGAAGTGCTGACGTTGTTTTTGGCGATGATCGCTTTCGGTTATGTCGCCAAGGAGGCAGCGGACGTTGCCGATAGCCGGGCTTGAGATTCTTCTCGCAGGTGGCGCCGGCGGTTTAGGCTCCGCTACAGCGGAATTGCTCAAGGCGGAAGGCGCACATGTGGAGATCAGCTCGCGGACTCACGGAATTCGAGCCGATATCGCCGTGGGCGACGATCGCAAGCGCTTGCTGGACGCGTTGCCGAAGCTCTACGGGCTGGTAGTGCTCACCGGCAGTCCCGCGCGCGGCGAGATCGAAGACGCGATGCGGATTTCGCACCAGGTGAATTACGAAGGTCCCATTTTGCTCGCTCGCGAAGCGGCGGAACGGATGAAAGCGGCCGGAACGCAAGGCGCGATTGTGCTGTTCTCGACCATGCAGGCGGTGGCGCTATTTCCAGGATCCACTGCCTACGCAGGCGAGAAGGCTGCTCTGCTGCATTCCGCGCGGATCCTGGCCAAGGAATGCCGCGGTTCTGTGAACATCCGCGTCAACGTGATTGCTCCAGGAGTGATGGCGGCCGGCATGGCGCAGGCGAGCATCGCGTCCGGTAAATACGAACGGTATCTGAAGGACGGCAGCATTCCGCGCTATGGAAAGGCGGAAGATGTCGCGCGCGCCGTGCGGTTTTTGCTCGAACCGGATAATTACATCACGGGACAAGTGTTGTCAGTAGACGGCGGAATCACTTTATAGGCCGCGGATGAACGCGGATTAACGCAGATGGGCCGCCGCGCGGCGAGTTATTCAGTTGTCAAAGGTCTCGTTGCTTCACGTTCTGACTCCGATGGTACGGCGTGAGCTGTAAGGTTCGCCGCGTAACGTCGGGGGAAGTGGACTGTTTGCCTTCGCCTAGGGAGTTTCTCAGTGTTGTGACCGGTAGGCTCTGGAAAGCCAGCGCCCGAATTTTGACGTAGACGCAAGAATCGTTGACGGCCAGACACACCAAAACCAGACCCGCATAGAACGCGCTTCGCTTGATCGCCTCACCTGGACCAGCATGACTGCCATCGAGGGTTTGCAATCCAGGTGGAAATCGCCAGCGCCACAAGGCCCCAGACGAAAGGGACTGTCGCCGTAAACGACCGCTCCTTCGCCCAGTATGAGCCGCCGGGATCGCGGGTGCCACTAGCGGTCTTCCTCGCATTTCGTCACAGGCCGCGGGATGAACGCCGATAAACGCTGATGTTCAGAGCGGCTTGTACGCCACGCAGTCGATTTCCACTTTCATCTCGGTTTGGTAGAACTGCGCTTCTACCGTGGTGCGCGCCGGGCGCGTTTCGCCGAAAAACGCTGCGTACACTTCGTTCATGGCCGGGAAATCCTGAGCGTTCTTGAGAAAGACCGAACACTTCACCACATCAGCGGGTGTGGCGCCGGCTTGCTCCAGGATACGGCGGATGTTTTCAAGCGTCAGCCGC
>DASYNU010000199.1:0-53966 GCA_036008345.1 Bryobacteraceae bacterium | reverse complement strand
TATACAAGTGGTGAAGATGAACGTCAAAGCCACCACTTTTCCCTTGAACGCGCTCAACGGAACCTGATTTCCGTCCGCGTAGCGGATCATGAATTCAGGAGCGGGGCGGGGCGCTGGGGGAATTTCCGAGTGAAGGGCGCGAATGCACGTTCCAGGCGCAGATCTTTCTGCCGCGACCGAAGTATTACGCTGCGCGTGTGGGGAAAATCATTGTGATGGTGGACGGACGCGGCCGGCGTAAATTCGCGATGCCCATTTGGCAGCAGTCCGAATCTAATTCGGGACGCTGTTAGGCGGTAACCACATTTAATAATGACGAATAGGCCAGCGTTCCATCGAGCGTGCGGGCTTGGTGCACTTAAAGTGATTGTCTACCCCTTGACAGGCTCCGCGACATCGGGCAAGATAAGGTTGCCATTTGTCGGAGCGTACGGGTAATGATCGGCTCCGACACATAATACGGCGCCTAATTGAGGATCGTTAAAGGGTACAGATACTTGTGTCGAGTCCCGGCGGCCCAGACGGGGCAACAGTAAGGGTTTGGGTATCTATTCTCGCCGCGCTCAGCGCGTCCACAATAGTGATGGCGCAGAAGCCTGTGATATACGCAGGCGGGGCTGTGAACGCGGCAGGCCTGGTTCCGGTGGGTCAGCCGTCGAGTGGGCTCGCTCCCGGCAGCATTGCCTCTCTGTTTGGACAAAATCTCGCCGCGACGACCGTGACGTCGCAGGGCTACCCTTTGCAGTCCTCACTGGGTGGTACATCGGTAGCGGTGAATGGTAAGGCAGTTCCGCTATTCTACGTGTCTCCGAATCAGATCAATTTTCAAGTGCCCTCCGATGCGCCGTGGTCGTATACGGCATACGGACAGATCTCTATAGTGGTGACTACCGCGGCCGGATCAAGCGACCCGATTGTGGCGGACGGGGTTGAGATGAACGGTATGATCTTCACCCAGGACGGAGGTGGATGTGGCCATCCCGGCACGATTATGAACGTCGGCGCCGACGGACGGCGGTCGCTCAACACTCCAAAGAATAGCGTCTCGCCGGGCGAGTTCATCGAGATCTATGGTACGGGCATAGGCCCAGTTTACAACTCCCCACCGGACGGATCGCCCGCCTTATCCAACCCTCTTTCCGGTGCGGTTCAAGGGAGTGCCGGCGCGGGTTTTGACTTCCAATCGTTCAACGCGACAATGGTCGGCGCGTTCAGCGGCCGTGCTCCCGGCTTGGTTGGCGTCGATCAGGTGAATTCACTGGTCCCTCCTGCTGTTCGCGAAGGGTGCGCGGTCCCGGTGCTCATCGGACCTGCGCCCGCTACTCTCAGTATTCACACTGGAGGCGGACAGTGCGTTGACCCAGCGATCCAGAGCACGGGTTCTCTGCTTCTGAAGAAATCGGTGATGTTGAACGACAGCGCCGTTCCCGAGGTAGACTCTTTCTCCGGCTCGTTTTCTGCGTCTCCCGGAAAGCAGCTCCCACCTCCTTCCCCGGCGCTTCCATACGCTGTTGAGAACTTCGGCGAGATCCCCTCACCCTCCTGCGTAATCCCCGGGTATTCGACGCCTGATGCGGGGGGTATCACGCTCACGGGGCCGGGGCTCCCGTCCACGCAATCGGCGCCGGTCAAGTCCGGCGGCAGCACGAGCTACAACACGGTGCTCGCCCCAGGGTCGGTGAGTTCGGGCACGTACGAGATCGCAGCTGCCGGCGGTAATGGGATCGGAAAGTTTCAAGTGCCGGTTACGGTAGGTTCTGGTGTGCAGGTTACTTCTCAGTTTCCGCAGGGACAGGTGAAAGGCACTGGGCCGCTGGTTGTCAATTGGACTGGGGGCGTGGCCGGAGAGGTCGTTATCGTGACGCTGCTTCAGCACCTACTTGGGTATGATCGCGTGAACCTTCAGGTGGTGTCCGCCACGGCCGGCACGGTATCATTCGACCCGACCGTCTTTACTATTCTCAACAATCTGAGCACGGAGATAGACGTTCAAGTCGGGCCTGATCCGTCGCAGCCGCAAACATTCAGCGCGTCCGGATTAACGCTGGGAGGGCAGATCAGTTGGATGATCGAATATCGCTTCGTAGGACTGACGTTCTAACGGCGTCGCGCTGCGCCGCTTCGGAATCTGCGCCCAGGACATTCTGCCTCACGTCCTACTGCTGGGTTTTCTTGGCGCTGGTGTGGGTGGCGGGACGTTTCTTGGTGGTCTCGACGGGTTCCTTCAAGAGTGTCTCGATCATGCTGCGCCAGTAGGGCTCGGTGCGCAGTTGTTCGTCACCGGTGAGCGGGGATGTTTGGGAGCGAATGATTCCCTTGCGATCGATCCATACGATTTGCGGGACCACGTAGCGCTCCATCGGAGAGATGCCTAGAAATTCAAGGACCGGAGCGAGTGGACTGAAGCCCACACGATAGTTGACGCCGAAATTCTTCACGAAATCATCCACGAAGAGATTGGCCATGTCGTTGATGGCGACACCGACTGGTTGAAATCCGCGCGGGCCGTATTCAGTATTGAGTTTCGAGAAGGCTTGCGAGGCGTGCTGGCAATGTATACAAGTGGTGAAGATGAACGTCAAAGCCACCACTTTTCCCTTGAACGCGCTCAACGGAACCTGATTTCCGTCCGCGTAGCGGATCATGAATTCAGGAGCGGGGCGGGGCGCTGGGGGAACTTCCGCCTGAAGGGCGAATGCGCATGCCATGGCTGCAGCGGCCACTCGAATCGAAAGCATCCAAATACTCCTTATATTCCTAGTGTAGCGGAGATTTCGAGCCCTCGATATGGTTGACGGTCGAGCCATCCAGCCAGGCGCGGAAATAGCCGGAATCGCCATGTCCGGTGAGTTCGGAAGCGGTTTGCGATTCCATATCGAGCTTCTTCCATTTGCCCTGCAGGACTTTGGCGTAGAGCTCGAAATATTGGCGAGCAGATTCCACGGAGTCCCAGGTGGACGCGTAGACGAGCACCGGGAATTTTTCGTGCTTATGTTCGAGCAGAGCATAGGAGCTGCCGGCCAGGTGCGTAGCCAGGGCTTTGCCTTGGTCGCCGTCCACGAACTGAGACAGCAAAACGCGGTAATCGAATTCGCCCAAATTGCCTTCGGCCAAGGTGTGGAAGGCGTGGGGTTCGCTAACGCGCGGGGGCATGGGATTGGCCGGTGCGTGATGCGCCAGGTAAAGATCGGGATGAATAATCTGCTGGGTGCTGGCGGGCGGATTAACGAACACTTCCGAGAATGCAGCGCGTCCCAGTTTTCGAAACACTGCATTTTGAAACAGCATGCCTTCTGCGTACGGAAATACGAGCGACTCACGAATGTAGAGCGGAGCTTTGGAAAAAACCGGATACTCGCGGGCGGAGCTCTGGATGGATTCGGTCATGAGGCTGAGCATGTGGTCGGGAACTTCCGGCGGTCCGCCGTCCTGCTTGGAGAGATAGGCGGCCATCAGCCAGGTGGCTTGTCCTTCCATGACGGCTAGACGGGCGGTTGAGCCATCATCGCTGCGCTCGCCTTCGCGGATGTATTTGCCGAGGTGGAAATGCTGGTCGGCGAGGGCGTGCGCGAGTTCGTGGACCAGGGCGGTGCGCTCCTCAACCCCGCCGCCGGCGCCTTCGAGCACGAATAGCTTCTTCTTGTTGTAGTCGTAGAAAGCGGCGGCCTGTTCGGTCAGAAGGTCCACGGTGTTTTGGCGCAGGTCGAAATCGGGGGGAATCAGCCCCAACATCTTCAGAGTCAGCTCTTCAGCGTGCAGGTCGGCTGGCTTGATCGCTTTTTGAATGCGCTCTTCGAGAAATATGCGGAGCTGGTCTTTGTTGAGGACGCCATAGGGGACGGGGCGGGTGAAGCGGAGGCCGGAGATGCTGGAGAGGCCGGCTTGGATGGTCCCGATCTCGGAGAAGATTGGCGGGGGATCGGCCGCGGGGAGGAGTGCGACGGCCAGCAGAATGACGAGGGCGATATTTAGGGCGGGTTGGCGTTTCATGCGAGAATAGAATCTTCATGGTAAAAGAAAAGACAGAAGAAAAAACAAACGAGCATTTGTATTCGGCCGAGTATCACGGTAGCGGGACGTTCGTGATCAGCAAGCCGAAGCGGAAGCCCGGGAAGCGGCGGCAATCGCGGCTGAAGAAGCCGCAGCGGATGGCGAGGAAGTAACTTCCTCGGAACGAGGAAGTTATTCCTCGCCGTTATTCGGTTGATCCGTTAATCGGTTGTTCGGTTGTGAGTTTGCGGATGTCCCGAAGGGCTGACTGACTTCCGCGGAATCCGGGCAAAAAATCGAAGGCACGGACTCCCTCACGGTCGCGGTTCGGTAACACACTATCTCTCAACGTCAAGCGACCGGTGATTTGGCAACGGATCAACCGGAGAATCTAGAAAATGAAGCTTAGGCCGCCGCGGACGGCGCGGGGGTTCTGAATAAGCGCTACACTTTGGCCGGCGTCGAGGACCCTGACATAGCCCTGCGCCAACATGTTGCGAAGCTCAGCGGTGGCTTCCAGGCGTCCCGGCATCCCTAGGAACGAGGGTATGGGTTGGCGGACGCGGATGTTGAGGCCAGGCTCGGGATAAGCTCGTTGCGTGAGATAAAAGTGGCTGGGCATGAGGGAGCGATAGTCCATCCACTGATAGCTTGCGTTGATTATGGTCCCGGTTACAGGCAAGGTAGCGGAGGCGCGGGCGGAAGCCCAGAAGCGTTGCGTGGGGTGAAGGGTAGAACGCAACTCATCGGCGGAGGCGGCAGGCAAATCCTCGGTGCCAGCGGTGAAGGCGCCGGCTCTTCCGAAAGTTGTACCCAATTCGAGCTTGTCGCCTAACGCGCGGGTGACGGACGCGGCATATCCGAAACGTTGCAGGCTGCCGGCATCCAGGACACTGCTCTTGGAGGAGATGTCCGGCAACAAATCGCCCGGTGCGAAAAGGTCGCCGGGAGCTGACACAGTCATAGCCAGATTAGTAACCGACTCGTGATAGCCGGTTACATCGAATGTGGTATCTTTCAGTTTTTTCTCGTAGCCGATCTCAAAATCCTGAGAATGCTGAACAGCGGCGCGGCCATCCATGAGCGAGAGCCGGGGCAAAACCGCTAACGCGGCCAAGTCGCTGGCAAGTTCCGCATCGTCTGAAGGAAGCTCGGCGCGATTGTTTCCACGATCCGCTGAAAGGAACTGTACCGGAGGTGCACCTGAGCTATAGGCCAACTGGAGGGTGCCGTTCTCGCCCAGGCTATAACTGAGCCGCGCGAACTTACTTAAATAATTGAGATGGTCAAGGAAAGTGATGGAATCGAGCGCGGCACCGTAGTCCAGCCGCAGATCGTCAGACAGGGCGATACTGTCGTGCACGGCTACCGACAGCGACCGAATTGCCGGAGCTCCTTCGGTTTGTCCAGGGACTAATGACTGACCGGAACGGCCGGGAAGATAAACCTGCTGCATGGTGACGGCGACTTCCGGTCCAAATCCGTCGCGGCTGAAGCTGGTGCGGAACGCCGTGGCGGGAAGACTGGCTCCGGCGCTGTAGCCGACATTGCCACTCAACTGCAAGCGGTTGCGGCCAAATAGCGAAGTAGCCAACGCGAAGGCAGTACCGAGATCCGATTGCGAGGATGTACCACCGAGCGATCCGGGATCGCCGGCGGATACTCTCAGCACGCCGTAGGTATCGGAGAATGCACTCTGGCCAGCCGGCCGATCGTTCTCGGTGGGCGCGGATGGGTTACCGGGGAGAAATCTGAGAACGGGGCGAGTAGAGGAGGATGCCTTCAGGGTCCACTTCCAGTCGTCACTCATTAGCGCGCCTTGACCGGGCGCGGCATAAACCAGCTCGATGGAACTCAAGACGCTGGCGAGATCGACGTAGAGCAGGCTCTGCATGCCGGGCTGGACGGCGATTTTCTGCTTCATGGCGGGAACGAAACTCGCCAAGCTCACCCGTACGGAGTACAGATCGGGCGATAGGGATTCGAAACCGAACAAGCCGCGTTCGTTGGTGATGGTTCGCTCAATCAGGCGCTCGTAGCGATTGAACAACAACACGGAAGCACCCATCTGGGGTACGCCTGTGGAGTCGCGCACCAATCCGGCAATGCTGCCAGAGATAATAGCGGGAGTTGCCGCACTTGCAACCGGCGCTGACGAGGCCAGCACCGCCACCAAGCTGACAGCGAATTTTAGCCGATCTGTCATCATTCCCGCGGGTGCATCAGGCCCAGTACTACGCCTTATACTACTATACCTCGTTTACTTTACCGTAAAGTTGGCAGTGGGGGTTAAGGTCTGGTTACGGTTCTTGTCCACTACCTTCATTGTCAGGGTATATTGTCCAGGATCGAGAGACGACAAGGGAAGAAGTTTTTCCACAGTCACCTGCGCGGCCGAAGCGCCCGGTATCTTACTCACATCTTCGGTATAATCCAGCACCGGCTTGTCGTTCGACCCGGTCTTGGTGATTTCATACTGAATTGACCCATTTGGTTTCTTGGTCTTTTCGTCCGGCTCGAAATTATAGAACTGCATATAGATGCCGAGCTTTTCGTTGCGGTCGAAAGTGTCACCCATGCGCGGGCGGATCTTGGTATCGCCGATCACAAACTGACCGGTGCCAATGCTGCGGGTGGGAACTTTTTCGATGAGATCGGCCAGGATCAAGCTGCTGGAAGCCAGCTTTTCATCGTCAAAACGGGGGACATTAAGCGCCATGGGGTAGGTGGTCATATTACCTCCCACGACATCCTTAGCCACCACGTTCAAGCGATACATGCCGGGCGGCAAGGGGATAGCCTTTTGATAAATGGACGCTCCTTCGATGGCCTTGCCCAGTAATTCGGTAGGCACGGGCACCGATACGACATCTTCGAAGTAGTTCACCACGCGGCCGGCGATGGAAGTGATGCGGCCGTAGATGTTCACGGTGGCCGTTGAGACGTTGTCCTTTTGCTGGAACTGGAGATCCTTGCGCTGGAGCAGCACGGTGACGGATGTGAGCACTGTGGAATCAGTGATCCGCATGAAATCGGCCTGCACCTTCAGGGGCAGCGTGTTGTAGCGGATATTGGAGCTGACCACCGCATCCAGATCCTTGAATTTTACGGTGGGCGGTTTCTGCAGCTTGGCAAACTGCTCCAGCCGTTCGAATTCATTCATGCTAGCCGGCAGCGGTTGGGTCCCGGTGCCGAGGTGTGTTCCGTCGGTGCGATTGAAACGGTCCGTCTTGGTGGACATGCCCATCTGCTCGGACATGGTGAGTCCGGCGTTGGGGACGTACAACAAGGCGTCCTTTTCCGACGGGTCCATGGTCATATGAAATTCACCGGACATGGTGGGATCGACGAACTCGATGATGATATTAGTGCCGATGCCTTCGATATAGCGATAGCGCCATTGCTGGAACGGATAAGTGGACGTTTCGCCGCCGCCTTCTTCCATGGGGCGCTCGTAGGTGCCGCCGGAGGAATGGTCTTCTATCTCGTCGGCGGGGCCGTACATGATGTAGATGCGGCCGCGGTCAGTCTTCCAGCCAGGAATGCCGGAGGCGTAATGCTCGTTGGCGTAGGCGATGCGCCGGTAATGCTCTTCCTTAAACTCGTTTTCCTCAGTGTCGGGGGTGGGATCGCGCCTTAACCAGAACTGTTCGATGAACTGCTGGCGCTCATCGTCAGTGGCCAAGCGCTTCCAGGCCTGTTTTTCCTCATCGGAGATGATGTAAGCGACGTCTTCATTGAGCCACTTTTTGTAGGGAGTCTCGAGTTCCTTTTGCAGCTTCTTCTCTTGTTTCTTGCGCTGCTTCTCCGTCATGGGCTTGGCGACGGTATCTTTTTGCGAGGAATCCGAGCTGGGCTTTTTATCGGATTGGTCAGACGATTGCGCGATTGCGATGGAGACCAGAGCGGTCAAGGAAACTACGGCAATCGAACCGCAAAAGACAAAGAGCTTTGTTTTCATACAAATCACCACCGAGGCCTACTTCGAGTCCGCCCTCTATTTTAGGCCTATTGCGACCCTTGGTCAAGGACGTGTGAAGGGGATGGGGAGTTTCAGGCAGGTTAAGGGCTTTGACCGCTTATAGGTGGTTGCTGCGGTTGACGTGAGCATTGGACGAACTAGAGGCGCCCTAACCGGTCAATCGGCGGAATTCAGACGGGTTAACAACCCGCCCCAGGAGGAGTCGCAATGTCACTTAGTTTTGCCGGAACCGAGATTGGGACCTGGTGGGGCAGGGCCACGCCCTGCCGAAATCTTGAGGTCGAGTGACTTTCCGGTAGGCAGCAAGCCATTGATTCGTCCGCCGCTTGCGACAACCGGTTCATGATCTACCTGGCAGGGCATGGCCCTGCCCCACCATGGTCCCGATCCCACAACTGGGAAAACTAACTGCCCCACTACCCTCCTAGCAGGCTTCCTCGGCTGGTAAGGCGCGCTTCACTTCGATCGCCCAATGCTTGGGCTTTTTCGTGCGAGCGTTGCTCTTGGCCCGGGTCGGGTTCACTTTGTCATGCTATCATCTGCTGGCGGAAAAAAATGAGGCCACTGGCTTTGATTACCGGGGGTCGAGCGGAATCGGCGAAGCGTTCGCGTGGGAACTGGCCAGGCGCGGGAACGATTTGATCCTGGTTGCCCGGCGCAGGGATCGACTAGAAGAACTGGCGCGAGGGATGGAGCAAAAATACGGAATCGCGGCGAGGATTATGGCCGCGGATCTGGCTACGGAAGAAGGGCTCGCGAGCGTGGCGCAGCGTATCCAAGCTGAAGAGAATTTAGAGCTGGTGGTAAATAACGCCGGTTTCGGAACGCGCGGCTTGTTCTTCCGCGCCCATGTGGAGAGTCAGGACCAGATGCATCGCCTGCATGTTTTGGCAACATTGCGATTGACGCATGCGGCGCTTCAAGGGATGGTTCGGCGCGGGAAGGGTGGAATCATCAATGTTTCGTCGGTGGCGGCGTTTTGGCAGTCGCCTGGGAGCGTGAGTTATTGCGCCACCAAATGTTGGATGAACAGTTTTACGGAAGGGCTGGCGCTGGAGTTGAAAGGCGCCGGCTCAGCGGTGAAGATGCAGGCGCTTTGTCCCGGATACACGCGTTCGGAGTTTCATGACACGGCCGGGATGGATCGGAAGTTGATCGCCGGTAGTCTCTGGATGAGCGCGGAAGAGGTAGTGTCGGCGTCGATGGCAGGGCTGGAGCGAGGGCAGTTGGTGGTGGTTCCCGGATGGAGATACAAGGTGGTGGTGTTTTTGATGAAGCATGCGCCGCGTTGGGTGCTGCATCCGATTGCGGTGCAGCAGCAGCGAAGATTAGGCCGCGGATGAACGCCGATGGACGCGGATAAGATTTACTGCGGCTTGTAGGTTTTGGTGAATTTGTTGCGCGAGTTGTAGACGGTGAAGGAGCCATCGGATTTCGCGGTCAGCTGGATGTATTTTCCTTCGCAGTGCTCGTCCACGTTGGCTATGAAGCTATCGGGGACATTGTGTTCTTTACCGCCTTCCATGGCGTAGTGGAGCTGCCACAGATCCTCCAGGCCGGGCGAATCCTTGACTATCTGCCAGGCTGCGGGGCTGCCTCCCTTGCGGGCGCCGTTGTTCATGATGGCGACGCGCGGGTGCAGGGCGTCGACGAGAGCGGGCGAACCGGATTGATCCAAGCCGTGATGCGATGTTAGATAGACGCTGACGGTTCCGATGGGATTCGCGGGACACATCAGCTCGAGCTCTTTGTTCCAGGTGAGATCGCCGAGGTCGAGGAAGCGGAAACGCTCGTAAGTCAGGAGGATTCCGAGCGAACGGGCGTTCTCCGAAGGATCGGCTTCGCGCTTGGGCGACGCGTCGCAGAAAGTGTTGGGCTGGCCGGCTCCGGCGAGTGGCGACGCAAGATGCTCACCAGCCGCGGTCAGCACTTCCACCGTGACGCCCTTCAAAGGAATGGTATCGCCGGGCTTCACCACCATATGCTGGATGGGGACGCGTTGCAGAATCTTAACGTAATCGGTGTAGTCCTCCTTCACCACGCGCGCGTCCTCCATGTTGGGGCCATGATCGATGAAGGTGCCGACCTTCATGCGGTCCGCCAGCTGCGGGACGCCGCCCACGTGATCGCGATGGTAGTGGGTGATGAGAACATAATCGAGCTGTTTAACTTTGGCGGCTTTCGCGGCTTGGACAATGCGCTCGGCATCGCGGCCCTCGTAGCCGCGCCAGCCGGTGTCGATCAAGAGCGAGTGGCCGGTGGGGGTAACGATGAGTGTGGCTTGGCCGCCTTCCACATCGATAAAATAGATTTCGAGCGACTTGGCGGAAACGAACGGAATCGCCAAGGCTGCGGCTATAAAGAAAACAGCGAGCAGGAGTAAAACGAAGATGGAGCGGAGCACTGTTGGCATCCTATCACAGCCTGGTAATATTGGCGGAACAGGCCCGGCCAGCGTAACGTAGTTAGATATAGCTGGTTAGATATAGCTGGTTAGATATAGCTGAAGCAAACATGCCTTATTGTTGCCAATGCGGACAGGCGGTGGGAAACCAGGACGTGTTCTGCGCCACCTGCGGGAACCGTCAGCCCGATCCAAAGCCAGTGACGGATTACCTGCATGGCATCACTCCGCGAACGGCCTCGCTGCTCTGCTACATCCCGATCATCGGGTGGGTGGTGGCGATTGTGGTGCTGGCGTCGATGCGTTTTCGCGAGGATGCCAAGGTTCGTTTCCATGCGTTTCAAGGTTTGTATCTGTTCGTGGCGTGGCTGATCGTGGATTGGGTGCTGAGTCCCCTGCTCAGTTTTCCGCACGAGTGGGGACCACAGAGAATAATTCCGGCGCTGATGAAGGTAGCGGTGTTCGGCGCGTGGGTGTTCATGATCATCAAGACGGCGCAGGATGAGATGTACAAGCTGCCTATTCTGGGGGAGCTGGCTGAGAAGTCGGTATCCGAACAACGATAGACATCATTGTTCGGATACCGGTTATTCGGTTAATCGGTTCATCAGTTGATCGGTTCCTGCGCATCTGGATGAATTCGTCACAAGGGAAGAACGGCGACAAGTTATTTTGCGGATCGTAAGGGCTGCGGCGCAGGGCGCAGAAATTGCGCTTAGGCGAATCGGGCGGGAATGCCGCGCGAGAACTGAAGAACCGAACAACTGAAGAACCGAAGAATTACTTTGTGGCCGCCGGAGGCTGCCGCAAAGTATCGGGCATGTCGGCTAGGACAAAAGCCATTACGGCCATGGCTGCGATGTTGGCGCGGAGATCTTCCGGTTTGACTTTGTCGGCCGTGTCGGCCTGGCTGTGGTGCCAGTCGAAATAGTGGGTGCCCAGCGTTCGAACCGCGAGGCCGGGGACGCCATCTCTCATGAGCGGGGCGATGTCGGCGCCGCCTCCACCGGATTGAATGGATCCAGCGTCGATTCGCTCGAGCAGTTTTCCGATATCCCGCACTTTACCCAGCAAGGTTTGCGCATCGCCGCGGCCGGTGATGCCGAATCCGCTGGGTTTTTCCGCGCCGCCGTCCATCTCGATGGCGGCCACGTGATTCGAAATCTGGTCGCCCACCCATTCGCGATAGGCGAGACCTCCAGCTCCGCCGTTTTCTTCGTTGGTCCAAAAAACAACGCGTAGTGTGCGGCGCGGGTGTAGCCCAAGTTTCACGATAAGATGCGCGGCCGCGAGCGTGGTAATTATGCCGGAGGCATCATCCTGCGCGCCGGCGCCGACATCCCAGGAATCGATGTGGCCGCCCATCACTACCACTTCCTCCGGCTTCTCGGAGCCTGGAATTTCGCCGATGACATTGGCGGAATCGGCATCCGGGAGCATGCGAGCTTCCATTTCGAGATGTACCTTGACGGTGTTTCCAGCATCCGCCAGCCGCTGCATGAGTGTGGCGTCCTCTATGGTCACCGCTGCGGCGGGAATTTTCGGGGCGCCAGGATTGTATTCGAGCGCGCCGGTGTGCGGCGATTGCAGGCTGACCGGGGTGACGGAACGCACCAACACCGCAACTGCGCCTAGACGCGCGGCGCGTGATGGACCCGAGGCGCGGTATTGGACGGTGCGGCCGTACCCTTCGTACGGAACATTGAAGAGCACGATCTTGCCTTGGACGCCATCGCGGCCTTTTTTCTCGAGCTCGTCGAAGCTTGAAACGGGAAGCACCTCGGCCGTGATGCCTTTCCTGGGCGTGGCTACGCTGCCGCCAAGCCCGAGCATATTGAGCGGCCGGGATACGGGCTCAAGCATCGAGCCGCTTTCTGCGCCGCGTACCCAATGCGGGACCTTCACTGCCGGCGTGGCGACGTTCACCAAGCCGTCGGCTTTCATCTGGGCGGCTGCCCACGCGATGGCCTTCTCCAAGCTGGGCGATCCACTGAGCCGATTGCCGATGCGATCGCAGAGGTAATAGAGCTTGTCCAAGCCGTCATGATCGATGAGCGCGGCCTCGATTAACTTATTGGCGGTGTCGCGATACTGGTCGGCGAGATTGGGTGGGTCCTGACTGAAGAGCGGCGATGCGAGCGCGGCGGCGGCAAGACAAGAGAGGGTAAGTCGGGTCATTAATGGTACAGGATAGCAGTTGCTGGTATGGGGGAATGTTCAACGAGCGGCTGGCTCGGAGCTTGTGAAGAAATCGGCCAAGGCACCGGCTCCCTCACGGTCGCGGTTCGGCTACTAGCGATTCGTTACGGAACCGCGAGCGTGAGAAGCCGTGAAATATTGGTCCCCTGGCTAACGCTCAGGGCTACTTTGGCTGGGCCGCTTTGCCCGAATTGTAGCCCCGCGCGTAAGCAAGGGGACAGGCACCGGTAGCCGAACCGCGAGCGTAAGCGACCTAACCCGGCCACCTTATTACGTGGCTACTTCGAAAATAACTTCCAACTCCACCGGGGTGCCTAGCGGAAGGCTTGCGACGCCGTACACCATCCGGCTTGGGTTCTTGTCTTTTCCGAAGACATCTTGGAGCAACTGAGAAGCGCCGTCCGCGACTTTCGGCTGATCGCGTACATCGCCCGAGGTTGCTACCGACACCCCGAGCCTGACGACGCGCGTCACTTTGTCGAGCGATCCCAAATGTTCGCGCGCGACGGCGAGAGCATTGAGAGCCGCAAGATGAGCCGCTTTGCGCGCCGTTTCCACATCCAGTTCCGCGCCCACGCGTCCCACAAATTTTGCGCCGCGGCCTTCCGTCGGAAGCATGCCAGTCAAAAAAAGTAGATTGCCGGTCTGTACTGCCTCTACATAGATGCCGAACGGCTCAGGCGGCCGAGGCAACTGGATGCCCAGCTCCTTCAACCGCTGCTCGGCGCTGGCAGTGTTCATGCGTGCCTCCCAGCCGCAACCGGAGCGTGGTTCCGATTGGGGAGATGGATGGACCGGCCGAGCGCAGCGAGCCCAGCTTCTTTAATCGCTTCGGAAAGCGTGGGGTGTGGCGCTATTCCGTCCGCGACAGTCTCGATGGTTGCCCCGCTGTCGACGGCGACGACGCCGGCTTCGATCATGTCGGTCACATGCGGCCCAACCATCACCAAACCCAGCAGCTCGCCGTGGCTGGCTTCGTGGATCGATTTCACCCAGCCGTTAGTCTCGTTTTGCATCACAGCGCGGGCGTTGGCAATCCACGGGAACGTCCCGATGGCAATGTTGTCTCCGTACTGCTGACGTGCCTGCGTCTCGGTGAGGCCTACGCTCGCAATTTCGGGATCGGTGTAGATGGGGCGTGGAACTGCGCGGGTGCCGAAGGCGGTATCGTGACCGCACGCGTTTTCCGCAGCCACTTCGCCTTCGCGAAAGGCCGTGTGGGCCAGCTGCCAGTAGCCGGCGCAGTCGCCCACCGCGTAGATGTGGGGAACGGTGGTGCGACGCCGATCGTCAGTGGCGATGCCTTTGCGCGCGTCGAACTGGACGCCGGTTCGCTCAAGACCGAACCCTTCTACCACCGGCGCGCGGCCAACCGAGACCAGCATCAAGTCCGCCTTAACTATTTCGCCGTCTCCAAAGTGTACGGTCAGCTCCGATCCGGAGTCTGCCACCTTGGTGCATTGCTTCTCGAGATGCAAAGTTATGCCGCGCCTGCCGAATTGCTTCGCGATTTCTTTGGACGCATCGGCGTCCTCTTGGGGAAGCAATGCAGGAAGCATCTCGATGATGGTTATCTCGCTCCCAAAGCGCTGGAAAATGGACGCGAACTCACACCCGATTACGCCACCCCCTAGGATGACCAGACGCTTGGGAACTTCGGTTTGTGCCAGCAGTCCCTCGGAATCGACACAGCGAGGCGACTCCAGCCCCTCGATACGAGGACGCATGGGAAACGAGCCGGTAGCGATGATCGCAGATTTGAAGGTCACATCCTCCCCGCCGCTGACTGCGATGGTGTTCTTATCCTTGAACGTTCCCGTTCCCTTGATCCACTCCACGCCGTTGGCCTTGAATAGGAAGGCCACGCCACTGGTCATGCGCTTCACCACCGCGGCCTTCCATTCGTTGGCTTTCGAAAAGTCCAGGTGCGAACCGCCAACGCTGACGCCGAGCTTGGCGAACGTCTCCTCGGCCGACTTCAACAAGAATGCCGTCTCGACCCACGCTTTGGTGGGGATGCAGCCGATGCGGAGGCACGTGCCACCCAACTCGGGCGCGCGGT
Source organism: Bryobacteraceae bacterium (assembly GCA_036008345.1). GTDB lineage: Bacteria > Acidobacteriota > Terriglobia > Bryobacterales > Bryobacteraceae > Palsa-89. The sequence goes on along the minus strand of DASYNU010000199.1, from coordinate 39,329 downwards.
CGATGCACGCGACTTTAGCGCCGAGTTGGGCAGCGCGAATAGCTGCCGTGTAGCCGCCGGGGCCGCCCCCGAGAACGGCGACGTCGAAGTTCATCACGCAGCTACCACCAGCTTGGCCGTCAAGACAATCTCGGGTATTCCGGCCAAGGCGCGCGCTACCGGGCAATTCACCTTGGCCTCTTGGGCGAGGCGCTGGAACTGCTGTTCATCCACGCCGGGCACGTGCCCTTCGGTATCGATATCGAGACGCACCAGCGTGGGCGCGCCGTTGATGTTGCGCAAATGAACCACGGCATTCGTGCGCAGGGATTCCGGCGCGTGACCTGCCGCACTAAGCGCGGCGCTCAGCGCCATGGTGAAACAGGCGGCCTGTGCGGCCGCGATGAGTTGTTCCGGATTGGTTCCCGCGTCCTCGCCGAACCGAGTCCCGAAGGAGTAGGCGCCTTTAAAGACACCGTTGCCAACCGTGACGCTCCCCGAACCGCTCTTGATATCGCCGCGCCAATCGGCGCTTCCATTGCGTGAAGTCATTCTAATCTCCTTTGTTCTTCAAGTTAGTTTCAAAATTTTTACCACTTGCCGTTGTGCATCCCTGCGTCCACGTGCAACACCTCTCCGGTTACGTGGCGAGCATCGGTCAGGTATAGGACGGCCTGGACAATGTCATCTACATCCGGGAGCGTGCCCATCGGCGACAAACTCCTCAATGACTCCATGGAGTCATTAGCATGCATCGGCGTATCGACAACCCCTGGAGCCACCGCGTTGAAGCGGATGCCTTCTTTCGCGTACTCCATCGCAAGACTACGCGTGATTGCTTCCAGCCCACCCTTCGTGAGCATTGCTACGGAAGCGTTCACGCCGGCGATGGGATGTTCCACCATCGCCGAGGTGATGCAGGTGACGCTACCAGCTGTCTTTTGCGCCAGCATCTGCTTCACAGCAAGCTGGGTGACGTAGATGTAACCCTCGAGATTCGTTTCCGACAGCCGTTCAAAATCATCCGCCGTATAGTCGATAAACGATTTCGTGAAGAATATGCCGGCGTTATTTACCACGCCATCGATGGAGCCGAAATTGGTGATGGCTGTCTCCGCAATTTTAGAAGCGGTTGAAGATTTCCCGATGTTCCCTTCGACTAACGCCAGCTTTTCACTCGGCGCTAACGCGGAGTTTGTGAAGTGCAACGAGTTGGCCACCACATTGTAACCCCGATCAATGAACGCTTTGGTGACACCGGCACCAATTCCTTGTGACGCTCCCGTTACGATCATGGTTCTTGGCTTGGGCACTGTGCGCACAGTGCAACCGAAGTGCCAACCAGGGCTCGGTTGTAGAATCAGTCAATCCGTGTCGATCCGGCGTCAGGTTTGGACACGGCGAGACGACTTATCGACTTGTGCATGCGGGGCACGAAGTGACGGCCGGCGGTTTCAAACCCGTAGGTGTAAGAGTAGGAATCCGGGAAAAATTCGAAAGCACCGGTCGCTTACGCTCGCGGTTCGGTAACGGAGCCGAACCGCGACCGTGAGGGAGCCGGTGCTTTTGTTTTTCCACTAGTCGTTTTCCACTATTGTCGTAACCGCCCCTGGTACGTAAACTATTGAGAGTCAGTTTCAGGGAGGCATTTACTTTTTCATGCGAAAATTCGCCTGGCTATTTGTGTGTCTGTGCGCAGTGGTAAAGGCCCAGACGCCTATCGGAACACTGGAAGGACAAATTAACGATCCGGCCGCGGCGCTGGTATCGAACGCTGAAGTCAGCGTGCATAATGCGCAAACCGGTCTTACACGCACAGTCCATTCCTCGCGCCAGGGAGCCTTCCATTTCTCCGACCTGCCCATCGGCTCGTACCTGCTGGAAGTAAGAGCTCAGGGATTCGCGCCGTATTCGGCCTCCTCCATTCGCATCGACATCGGCCAGGTGGTTTCCTGGACCGTGCAATTGCAGATCGCCAGTGAACACAGCGTGGTGAACGTTTCGGGCGAAGCCGTCACCGTGGACACCAGCCCAACAATTGGCAACGTGGTTTCCGAAAAACAGGTTTTGGATCTTCCTTTGAACGGACGCGACCTGACACAGCTCGGCCTGCTGCAGCCCGGAGTGGCCCCCATGACGTCCGGACTGGCTGAGGCAGGCGGCATTGCTCGCAGCGGCCAAGCTTACGCGGTGAATGGACAGCGGCCGGAATCGAATAACTACCTGCTGGACGGCGCCAGTAATGTGGACAGCGTGAACGGCGGATATGCATTGCGCACGCCGGTGGACGCCGTGAATGAATTCCGCATCCTCTCGCTCAATGCGCCGGCCGAGTACGGAAATACCAGCGGCGCGACAACATCGGTGGTCACCAAGTCCGGAAGTAACAACTTTCATGGCGACCTGTACGAATTCCTGCGTAACGACGCCATGGACTCTCGCAACTTCTTCGCAGCCCAAACCGAGCCGTTGCACCGTAATCAATACGGCGGCACTTTGGGCGGGCGCATCCGTAAAGATAAGGACTTCTTCTTCCTCTACTATGAGGGCCAGCGCGATTCGGAAGGCAAAACTCAGGCGGCCATCGTGCCCACCGCTGCAGAGCGTGCAGGCGATTTCTCCGGTCTCGTCAACCCGTCCACCGGGCAGCCCGCCCCTCTCATCAACGAGTTCACCGGCCAGCCGTTCCCGGGAAACAAGATCCCATTGCCTCTGCAGAATCCCATCGCTCTGAAGGCGGAACAACTGTATCCGCTGCCTAATATCGGCACCAACGTTTTTGAATCCACTCAGCTTGGATCGACGAACTACGATCAGGGCGGCTTCCGTCTGGACCACTATTTTGGCCCGAGCGACCAACTTTTCGCGCGGTTCTCTACATCCTCGCTCCACCAGTTCGACCCGCTGCCCATCGCGGGTGCGGGTGTCCCCGGTTTTCCAGTGACCGATGACATACGCACCTACTCCGGCACTGCGTCCTGGGTGCACTTGATTTCTCCGCAGATTGTGCAAACCGCGCAGATCTCGTTTCTTCGCAATGTGTTTCTGGCTGGACAGGCCACCAATCACACGCCTGGAAGCGATCTCGGCTTTCAATACCAACCCACGCTCGGCTTGAACGATGGCGCTCCCTATCTGATCGTCAGCGGCTACGCGTCGTTGGGAAATCCGATTACCGGTCCTCAAAACACGTATCAAAACGACTACCAGGGATCTTATTCCATCGCCATGACGCGCGGCCGGCATAACCTCAAGTTCGGCGCCGAGCTGACTCGCGAACAGATCAACGTTCTTTTCGGAATCGCCACCAACGGCTTTTTCGTGTTCGCGCCATTCCCCGCCAGCGATTCCTTCGCGAGTTTCCTGCTGGGGCAATCAGTACAGTTTTTTCAAGGTGGCGGCCAGTTTGACCGCGGACTTCGCAAGTGGATCACGGCCGGGTACGCGCAGGATGAATTCCGCATCACGCCGCGCCTCACGCTCAACCTTGGCGTGCGGTACGAAGTCAATACGCCCTACACCGATATTCGAAATCGGTTGAACGCGTGGGCGCCGGGCCAACAATCCAAGATTTATCCGAATGCGCCGGAGGGGCTGCTGTTCCCCGGCGATCCTGGCGTACCGGCGGGCATCGCGCCAGTGGACTATCACGAATTCATGCCGCGTGTGGGCTTGGCCTGGGATCCATTCGGCGACAGCAAAACCACGGTGCGCGCAGGCTACGGTATTTTCTACGATGGCTTTACAAACGGCACCGGAGGTCCGCTGCAAGCTTCCGTTAGCGCGCTGCCGTGGACCGAAGCGTATCAGTTGCCCGGTCCCGGATTCAACCTGGCCAATCCCTATGGAAGCTCCGCGCCCCCGTTCTCCAATCTGAATTTCGTTGCGCCCGCCACGGTGCTCACTGTGCAATCGGGAATGCTGCCGCCTTATTCGCAGAATTGGAATTTCTCCATCGAGCGCGCCATCGACAAGGACTACCTGCTGGACATTCGCTATGTCGGTAACAAGGGCACGCATTTGCCGCGCTTCATTGAGGCGAACCCCACCGTCTTTGGGCCCGGCGTCAATGCCAACAACAACAACGAAATTCGGCAGTACACCACCTGCAACGCCGCCGGCATCTGCAATTACGGGTCGGTGGGATTGATCGCCGACGATTCCAGTTCCACGTATCACGCGCTGGAGATCGCTTTTTCGCGCCAGTATTCGCACGGCTTGAGCTTCCTGGCTTCCTATTGGTTCTCGAAGAGCCTGGACTATATCTCCACGCTGAACGTCGCGGGTTCTGCTCCCACGCTGGTGGCCGGCGAAAACGATCTGGCGCAAAATCCGTCCGACTTGCGGGCTGAGCACGGGCCCTCTTTGTTCGATGCCAGAAGCCGGTTCGTGTTCAGCGGAACCTGGGCGCTGCCGCGCTGGCACGATGCGCCGAAGGCCGCGGCGCTGGCTGTCAACGGATGGCAGCTCAATACTATCAGCAGCTTTTCCAGCGGCACGCCGTTCACCGTCTACGACAGCGCCAACGTTTCCCTGCAGGGTAGCGCTCCCGAGATCACCGGCTTCTACTCCAGCAAGCCGGACCTGATTTCCGATCCGAATTCAGGGCAGCCTCACACGGCGAACCAATGGGTGACCCGTGCTCCATTTCTGCAACTGAATCCACAAACGCAAGCCGGTCAGTTCGGAAACGAAGGCCGCAATGTAGTGCGCGGCCCTGGAATCGAAAACGTGGATCTTTCGCTGTTCAAATATTTCAGCATCGACGAGACCCGGCGCGTGCAGTTTCGTGCCGAATGCTTCAATCTGCTCAACCATCCGAATTTCGGGCTGCCGGAGAATGATCTGGAGTCGCCGGCCTTCGGCCAGATCCTGCAGGCGGGTCCTCCGCGCCTGTTGCAACTGGCGGTCAAGCTTGTCTTTTAGCAAAGGCGAGTCCTGTCCTTTCGGATGCAGCTCGATGTTCCCAAGCGGCTTTAGTCGCTTGAGAAGCCATGAAGAAATCGGCTAAGGCACCGACTTCCTGACGGTCGCGGTTCGGTAGGCATCCTCGAAACATGCGACATTCGTTCCGAACCGCGAGCGTGAGCGACCGGTGCGTTTGAACTTTTCACAGATTCTTATGCTCGCAGGTGTTCTGTGTTGACGCCGTGCTGATCGAAGTACACCAAGCATCGTTCATCGAGCCCTTGATTTGGCACCCGCGGCGCGTATAAAATTGTATACATGCCGATTGTATGGACGATGAGAAGCAGATCCGTTGGGTAGGATCTGCCTATGACGATCTGCTGGCATTCCCAAAAGACGCCCGGAAGGAAGCGGGCTTCCAGTTGGGGAAGGTCCAGGCTGGGCTTGAGGCGGCCGACTGGAAGCCGTTCGACGATGTGGGCGCCGGTACGCGAGAGATTCGAATCCGGGACGCGAGCGGAATTTATCGTGTGATGTACGTCGCGAAGTTCGATGAAGCCATCTACGTATTGCATTGCTTCCAGAAGAAGACTCAGACAACCAGCAAGCAGGATAAAGCTATTGCCGCAGTGCGCTAGCGTGCCGTAATCAGCGCGAGAAGGGAAAAAAAATGAAGATCGACACCGAAATCCGCCATGTAACGAAGCCGGGAACGAACCTCTTTCTGGAACTGGGTTTTACGCCGGCCGAGGCCAAGCGTCTACAGGCGGCGTCTCGAAAACAGATTAACGACACGCGGCTGCTGAAGCGGCAACTAATGGAAGAGCTGTCTGTCTGGATTGCGAAACATCACTTAAAGCAGGCTGAGGCCGCGGAAATTCTGATGGTCTCACGCCCGCGTGTGTCCGATGTGGTGAACAAGAAAACGGCGAAGTTCACCATCGATACGCTGGTCGAAATGCTCAGCCGTATTGGCAAACCGGTCAGGTTGGCGATCAATTGACCAGTGGATGCTTTCGTGATGGGATTGTAGGGGATATTCCCGCGAGTTCCTTTATGCCAAACATTTCCTGACGGCATGACGAAAACCTCACACTGGGCAATTGGCCGGGCTCGAGACCAGTCAGCGATTTTCAGTTGCTCCAACCATTTCTCGGTGACGCTGAGGGTGCTTACTTCTCCTAGCTTCGAGCCCTCGATTCCCACCGACCTCAATACGCAAGCGAAGTGCAGGTGTTGGACATGCCGATACGGCAGACGTTTTTGTCGTTGCTTTGGCGGTCGCTCAGATCCAGGTAAGTTAAATTCGGCGCAGCGCTGCATTCCGGCGTCGGCGACCCAATGCAGATCGGACATTATTCGGATTGAGAGTAATCGGTCATGCGCGTGACTAGAGACCCGAATCTTAAAGCCGCCCGATCTTAAGCGCTTTGTATTTCGTCTCGATGCCCGTCACCAGGCGCGCGAAGTCGGCAAGCCCACGCAGGCTTTGGAGATACGGATCGAGCTGGAAAAAAGGCCAGCAAGCGAACCCGGTCTCGACGCTTCGTTCGAGCCAGGCCATCGCTTTGACGGTTTGTCCTAATGCCGCATAAATGCAGGCGACCTGATAATACGTGTGATGCGCATGACCGAAGGATCGCGGGCAATCTACCGCCTTGCCGACGCACTCTAGCGCCCGGCCGCTCTCACCGCGCCGTGCGTGCAGCATGCCTTCGAGACTCACAATCAACGGTTCATCCGGAAATCGATCCAGTGCCGAGGCCAACCGTTGCTCTGCCAGCTCCAGATCCCCGCGCAATAGCGGCGGCTGCGGCGGAAACCAGAGACCATACGCAGTCGAGCGACCCTCGCGGATCCAGGTTTGTGCGGACTCTTCGGCACGGGCGAAATCCCCACGATAGAGATAGACAAACTCCAGGTTTGTGGCATGAGTCTTTGGATTCGACTTTTGGGCATATTCGGAGGCGATACGCGCCTCCTCGAGCCGGCCGATATGCAGGCAGATACTGGACATGCGATTGTGAGCTTGCTCCAGATTGGGCCGCACCGCCAGGACCTGTTCGAGGGCCGCTATGGCCTCGGCGTGGGCGAAGTTTTTCGCGGGACTCCACAGAATCCATGCCGATGCCAGATGGCCCTCCGGCAAGGAGGGATCGAGCGTTAGAGCGGTGCGGCAGTGATACTCGGCCGCCTCCAGACGGCCGCGCTGAGGATCGAAGGTATAGTACACGTTGACCAGAACGTAAGACAGCCAGGCGTGCGCCAGGGCAAATTCAGGATCGTGCTCGATGGCCGTCGACAGATGCCGGACGGCGCTCTCCAGGGTTTCAGCCCTGTCCGAGTGACTTTCGCGAAGGCCGGCCATGAACTCGCTATACGCCTCCGGCTCGCTGCTGTAGCGCTCGCGAGACTTCGGCGGTGTCAACGAAAATCGAATTTTTAGCGAGTCCACCACGCGGCGTCCGATTTCATCCTGAAGCTCGAATACGTTCTCCATTTTGAAATCGTGCTTTTCGGAAAAACTGATCTTGTGGGTAGTCGAATCGAAGATCTGGATCGAGACGCGCCACAACGCTCCCATCTTCTGAACATTTCCTTGCAGGGTGTGACGGACGCCGACGTCGCGGCAGACCTGCTCAGGATCGACGCCGGCGGAATAGTTCAGAATGGCGGACGTCGGAAGTACCCGGATGTCCTCCAGGCTGCCCAGCACCGTAATTAAGGCATCGGCAAAACCAAGCGATAAAGCCTTGCGCTCCTCGATGTCATTCAGAAAAACGAAGGGGAGAACAGCGATCGAGGTAGGGTCTTGCGGAATCCCGAGGCTCCTTCCGGAACCAGTAGAACGCGATATGCCACTGGCAGCGAGCTCTTCCAGCACTTTTTGAGCCGATGCGTAACGTTCGGAGGGGCTCTTTGACAGCAGCTTCCGCGCAGGAACGGTCCATTCTTCGCAGGAGTCGGGAATCGGCGGCGGATCGTCGTGAAGTATCGCGTGCATGATGTCCACGGGAGACTCGTGCGGCCACGGGTGCATGCCCGCCAGCATTTCATGCAGTATCACGCCGAACGCAAACAGATCACTGCGCGCATCGGTGGGCTGGCCGAGGATCTGCTCTGGCGACATGTACGCGATCGTCCCAAGAATCTGACCAGGAAGACTAAGGCCCATACGGGCCGTCTTCTCGGACGCGAAGGCCGCGGTCGCGATCCGCTTGGCAAGACCAAAATCGAGGACTTTCACGTATCCATCTGGGCGAACCATCACGTTCTCGGGCTTCAAGTCGCGATGAACAATGCCCGAGTCGTGTGCCGCGCCGAGAGCTTCGAGAATCTGTCTTGCGACGTGGAGCGTCTGCTCGATCGAGAGACCTCGTCGCAAGCGGTCGCGCAGAGTGTCGCCTTCCACCAGCTCGGTTACGAGGTAATTGGGGCCGACATCGTAAAGCGTGCAAATGTTGGGATGATTCAGGGCGGCGATGGCGCGCGCCTCTTGTTCAAAGCGATCCGTGAAGTGCTCGCTGGCGAACTTGATCGCGACGTCGCGGCCCAGCCGGGGATCGCGCGCCTTGTACACTTCGCCCATGCCCCCGGCGCCGATAGGCTCCAGGATTTCATAGGGTCCAACGCGAGTCCCGCTCGAAAGAGCCACGTTTGGATTCTACCGCGAGACCGCTGCGTTACTTCTTCTTCGACAACGCGGCGTCTGGCGGAATCTCGCTGCCGTTCGCGTCTACATAATGAATGTCGAATGCCGCATCAGAGCTGACGAAAGCCGCGCAGGCGGAAGTGCACGTGAACTGATGCACGTGCTTGCTCGGCATCATCGCGTACCCACCCGGACCCAGCGAGGAAGTCCGTCCAGTATCTTGCATCTCCACCTTTGCCGATCCGCTCACCATCATGATCTGTTCGATCGGCGTGTGCCAGTGCCAAGGTATCCTACAGCCGGCCGGGCCTTTCAGCAGAATCACCGAAGCGCCCTTGGAGGGATCGCCGCTCTCCACTGCCAGGGTCGCGCATGCGGGAAGCCCTGGCAGCGGTGCGAACTTGTTCTCGGACATTTTGCGCGCGACACCCATGTCGTCGGCAAGGGCAACAAAAATACAAGCGAGCGCAGCAATCGAAATTTTCATCGTTGTAGCGACCTCCTTCGTTGAACCGCGGAAAGACGCTTTGTTACAAGATCTTCCGCGATGTTGTGTAGTCTATCGTATTTCTCTGGGAAGCGGTTTCATCGGTCGCGCGGCGCACTGGCCCGGTTTAAAACCCAAACTAGTGGGCTGTCGAAATGTCACCAGGCAGGGCATGGCACTGCCCACAACTGCAGATCAAATGGCATTCACCCCACGTGGCGTAGGGCCGTGCCCTGCGAAAGACTCTTTCAGCAAAGTTCCAGAGCGGACAGCCCGTAGGAGAACTCAATTGTTGCGGTAAGCCGCAGCTTTGCCTTCCCACGGCCCGATGTAGACTACGGCTTTTGGTTTGGCGGCGCGGAACATGTCCGCGCCTTTTTCCGTGACGGCTGTGCCCTTCAGATCCACTTCGCGGAGGGACGGCATGGCGATGAGGGCGGTGACGGCTTCATCGTTGACACGTCCACAGCCTTGCAGTTTCAGCAGCTCGAGACTGGGCAGCGATTTCAGTTGCTCTAACCATTTCTCGGTGACGCTGAGAGTGCTTACTTCTCCCAGCTTCGAGCCTTCGATTCCCACCGACGTCGTGACGCAAGCGAAGCGCAGTTCGCGCAGATTCTTGAGAGTGAGGACGGCCTGGAGTCCGGTGTTGGACATGGCGATGCTCCAGACGTTCTTGTCGTTGCCCTGGCGGCCGCTCAGATCGAGGTAAGTTAAATTCGGCATCTGGCGGAGCGCTTGCATTCCGGCGTCGCCGAGTTCGTTGCCGCCCATGGTCAATGACTTGAGGTTCGTCAGGCTGGTGAGCCGTTCCAGGCCGACGTCGGTCATCAAAGTGGCGCCGACATCCAGCCATTCGAGTAGGGTGAGCCCGGCAATATGCTCGAGCGCGGTGTCGCCTGCCTTGGTACCGTGCAGGTTGAGGCGCTTGAGACTCTTCCAGTCTTTGATGGCGGCGACACCTTCATCAGTGATGTACTCGGCGAAATAAAGATTGAAATCGGTAATGCCGCGCAGGTTCTTGATCTCTTGCATGCCGCCATCGCTGATGTGGGTGAGGGAGAGATCGAGAACACTCAAAGCGGGATAGCGATTCAAGCGGCGGAGGTCGGTATCGGTGACCCAGGTCCCGCGCAGGCTGATGCCGGTGATCTGCCCTTGAGCGTTGCGCGCCACCGTGCCGCCGAGCTCGGTGATCCATTGAGTGTCGTCGCTCGATGAAGTTTCGCCACAGGCTGAAACCGCAAAGGCGAGAAGGGCGAACCAAAGGATTTTCATTGGCGGATTCTCCGGTTGGGCAAAGCTGAATCGCGATCGAATACGATTTGACACTCGGGCAAAGCGGTTTTGAGCGCTAGCCAGGCGTTCTCCGTTACCAGCGTGTGATAGATGTTGAGGGCGCGAAGCTCAGTCATGGAGCGCAAGGTTTGGGCGCCCTGATCGGTAATGCCGGTGTTATCCAGGCTCAGCTCACGCAGCCGGGGAAGACCCTTGAGAACCGTGACAGCCTGATCGTCCAACGTCAGGTAGTCGAGCTTGGCGACACGTAAGTTCTGCAAGCCGGCCACTGAGGCGATGCCCTGATCGTTGGCGTGGGTGTGGATCAGTTCCAGGCGCTGGAGTTGCTGCAAAGGTTTCAAGGCCGCTAGGCCGGCGTTGCCGATTCCGGTGTAGTTCAAATAAAGCTCGCGCAAGTTAGTGAGGGCGGCGATTTGCTTGAGGCCTGCGTCGGTGATTTCGGTGCTGCTCAGATCCAGGCTTTCGAGTTTGGAGAGCTTGGCCAGTCCGCCTAAGCCGGCGTCGGTGATGTCGAGATAGCGGAGCCGGAGAGTGCGCAGGCCGGTTAGCAAGGCGATGTTTTCGAGACCATGATCGGCGACATGCGAGCCGGAAAGATCCAGATCGCGCAATGCCGTTATGCCTTTTAACTGGGCCAGTCCCGCTGCGTCCACCAGCGTCCCGGCGACTTTAAGAGTTTCGAGGTGGCTTAACGCCGCGAGTTTCCCGAGGCCAGTTGACGAGACCGTGGTGTTGCTGAGATTGAGTTCGCGAAGACCGGTGAGCCGCTGGACGGAGGCCAGGCCCAGATCGGAGATTTGCGTTACTTGGAGTTCGAGCTTTTGGAGGTCCGTAAGACTTTCGAGAAAGGCGAGCTGCGCATCGCTCAAGGACGTGGAAGCCAAGTTCACGGATGTAAGGCGGCCATCCACCAACTCAGCGCTTCCGCCCATCAGGCGAACCCATGTCGCAATGGCCTGGGGAGAGGAATCGGTAGGCTTCGCGGCTCCCTCGGGTGGCGTTTTCAAGAGACCGGCTCCATCGAAACGGACCTTGACTTCAGGCAGTGCGGCGCGGAGCGCTTCGACACCGTTGGTGGTGACGCGGCTGTAGCGTACATCCACGTCAGTGAGATTTTTCAAAGAATGCAGACTGGACAAGCCGGAGTTCGTCACCAGCGTCCGGTAGAGGTTCAGCGCCTCCAGCGATTTCATGCCGGCCAGGATGTCCATGGATTCATCGGGCACCTGCGCGCCTAGCAGATTCAAGCTGCGAAGCGATTTCAGGTTACGGAGATGCTCCAGGCCGCGGCCTGTGATGCGAGTCCCGGACAGATCGAGTTCTTCGAGAGCGGTCAAACCCTCGAGAGATTTGAGGCCATTGTCGGTGATCAGCGTGTTCCGCAAAATGAGATGTTTCAGGTTCCGAAGCCCGGCGAGCGAAGCCAGGCCTTCGTCGGTAAGGGGATTGTCGCTGAGATCGAGGTCGCGCAGTTCTCCGAAGGCCGCCAACTTTGGTTTGGAGAGACGGCATTGCGCGCAGCGGAATTGCTTTAAGCCGGTCCAGGGAGCGAGCTTGCCGATGTCTTTGTCTTTGATTTCGATATTCGAATTGAAATGCCAACTGAAGGCCAGGCGCTCCACCGATGTCAGCGTGGCGAGGGCTTCAAACACACCGGTTTTGTCTTCGTTTCCGGCGCCCGGGTTCCAGATTTTGCCCGGCAGATAAAGCTGGCGCAGATGCGTGAGGCCTTCGAGTTTGCGCAGCTCGACGGGGTGCATGACGGCAGCGCTGAGGTCGATGGAAGCAATATGGAAATCGCCGGCAGGCAATTGGAAGATATCGCGGATGGGCGTAGTTGACCCTTCCAGAATCAAACTACCTTCCCAGCGGAGCACCCACTCCGCGACCTCGCGTTCGGTGGCTGCCTGAGCGGCGACTACAAAAAAGAGGAGGGCCGCAATGAGTTGGCGCATCATTTTTATTCTACAGCCACGAGTTCTCTTCTACAGCCACGAGTGTTATTCTACAGGCACCAGCCAATAGGAATGCATGAAAAACTGATCCGCGACCGGCAAGAAGCGCTACCCAGCGCGGACCTAGACGCACTCGTGGTATCGCTCCCTGCCGGCCGCGGTTCGGTTACGTTCTCGAAGGGCATGATTTTGTGGCTGGTGGCGGGCGGCGCGCTGTGGGCGCAGAGCGGCGATTTCCGGACCACCCTTTTCCCGATTCTCGAGCAGGCCAACTGCCGTGCCTGCCACAACGCCGATGGCGTGGCGTCGGCCACCCGGTTGCATTTTCCCGAGGCCGACGCGGATGCCGATAAGATCGCCGTCTTTGGGAATTCGCTGGTTGTTTTGGTGGACCGGCAAAATTTGGATGCGTCGCTTTTGCTGCGGAAGCCGACCGCGCGGATACCGCATACCGGCGGCGAGCGGATTAAGCAGAACAGCCCGGAAGAAGCGGTATTGAAAGCGTGGATTCAGAAGCTGGCGCAATTGTCGGGTGTCGAGCTGGCGACCGCACTGAAGTATCGGGAGCTGGAAATTGAGGGCGCGGGTTCGGCGGAAGACGCGGAACTCCGGCGCTTGACACACAGCCAATACAACCACACAGTACGCGATTTACTAGGCGACCAAACAGCACCGGCGGCACAATTTCCGCCGGAGGACTTCGTCAACGGATTTTTGAACCAGTCCCACGGGCAGAGCCTTTCGCCGTTGTTGTTGGAAGCTTATAGCAACGCCGCGGAAAAGCTGGCGCAATCGGCCTTTCGCGGTGGCGATACGCATGGGCTGGTTTCCTGTAAGCCATCGCCCGAGTGTGGGAAGCGGTTCGTGCGGGAATTCGGAAGGAAAGCGTTCCGGCGGCCGCTCGCGCCTGTGGAGCAGCAACGCTATGAAGCGCTGCTTGAAAAAGAACCGGATTTCCTGAAGGGCGCGCAGTTGGTGGTGGAGGCAATGCTGCAATCGCCGAACTTCCTGTTTTGGATCAACCGGGCGTCCGATCCGAAATTGAAAGCGTGGGCGACGGCCAGCCGGCTTTCGTATGCGCTGTGGGACAGCATGCCCGATTCCGAGCTTTTCGCCGCCGCTGAGCGTGGCGAACTGGGCGCGCGGGCGGGCGTGGAGAAGCAGGTGCGGCGCATGCTGGCGGATCCGCGGGCGCACGAATCGTTGGATGAATTTGTTAGCCAATGGCTGCGATTCGACCGGTTGACGACGGCCAGCAAAGACCGCCGCAAGTTCCCATATTTCACCCGCGAAACAGCCAACGCCATGATCACGGAGGCGCGCACCTTTGTTTCCGACCTGGTATGGAACGATGGCAACTTCATGGATCTTTTTACAGCCAACTACGGCTACGTCAGCCCGGAACTGGCGCGGATCTATGGCGTACCTGCGCCCGCCAGGGATTTCGAACGAGTGCCATTTCCAGCGAACTCCGAACGCGCGGGGATTTTAGGGCAAGGTCTGTTTTTGGCATTGACGGCGAAACCGGACGATTCATCGCCCACGGCGCGGGGCCTCTTTGTACGGGAACAGTTCCTGTGTCAGCATGTGCCGGATCCGCCGCCGGGCGTGAATACGAATCTGCCGCCGGTGACGGAGGCCAAGCCCCAGACCAATCGCGACCGCATGTCGGAACACACTACCAGTGCCTCATGCGCCACCTGCCACAAGCTGATGGATGCCGTGGGATTCGGACTTGAGAAGTTCGACGCAACGGGGGCGCGAAGAGAGCAGATGGTCCTGGAATTCCGCAAAAAAAAGGATGAGGACGCAGACGAAGATGGAAAACATCCCATACCGAAGCGAGTCATCACGCTGCCCCTGAACACCAGTGCATATGTTGCCGGCATTCCGAATTCGGAGTTCTCATCGCCACAACAGTTAGGCGCGGTGCTGGCGAAGAGTTCCCAATGCCAGGAGTGCCTGGTGAAACAATATTTCCGGTATCAGGCTGGAAGAAGCGATACGCCGGCTGACCGGCCCCTGATCCGGGCCGTCACTGACGACTTCCGAAATTCCGGGTACCGCTTCAAAGAGTTAATATTGTCTGTAGTGGTGTTGAGAGAATTTCCACAGGAGAAGCCGAGGCTGGATGTCGCAAATAATCACCAATCGCATTAGAACGTCCCGCAGAGCGCTACTGAAAGGCCTTACGGCAGCCGGGGCACGGATCGTGGTTGGACTTCCGCCACTGGTGTCGATGTTCAATTCCACGGGGACCGCTTATGCGGCCACGCCCGAGAAGGCGGCGGCGAAAGTCCTGGCGGACAAACCGATTGAAACCCGCTTTGTTCTGTGGTTCAACGGGAACGGCATTCCGGAACGCTACTGGATTCCCACTGAGGAAGGCAGCGACTACGAACTGACACCCTGTCTTGCTCCCCTGGCAGCCTGGCGCAAGGACGTTCACGTGCTGAGTGGCGTGGACAATGCGGCGGCCAGCGGCAAAGGGAACGGCCACACGAACTCCATGAGCGGTCTGATGACCGGCCTGGATTTCACCGGCCGCGGACCGAGCGGGCCGTCCATTGACCAGATTATTGCGGGGAAGATCGGCGGGGATTCGCGCTTCCGTTCGCTGCAGATTGGCGTGGCTCAGGAATCTTTCGGCGAGAGCATGCAGCGCAACATGAGCTGGGCGGGATACGAGCGGGCGCTGCCGCCTGAGATGATTCCGCACCGGCTGTTTGACCGCTTGTTTGGCGCGCGCGAAGAGGGCTGGGTGAACCGGAAGCGCAGCATTCTGGATGCGGTGCGGGCGGACGCTTTGACGCTTGAGAAATCGCTGCCCACGGATGACAAGGCTCGCGTGGACGAGCACTTGTCGAGTATCCGGGATTTGGAGCGCGCCATTGCCGGGCTGCCGCCCCAGTACGCGCGGGTTGATCCGCCGGACTTTGACGGCGATATGAAGGATTGGCCTCGCATCGCCAAATTGCAGAGCGACCTGCTGGTGCAGGCGTTCGCGATGCGTCAGACGCGCGTGGCTTCTTATATGTTGACGAAATGCCAGAGCCTGACGCGCTTCCCGTGGCTGGGCTACACCTCGGCGCGGCACCATGACTACACTCACTCGCCGGACAAGAGTGCCGGTGCGGACGGAACGGACGGCATCCACGTATTGCGCGACATTTGCCGGTGGCACGTGGAGGAGTTCGCGTATCTGGTCGCCAAGCTTGAATCGGTTCCAGAAGGCGATGGCACTCTGTTTGACCACACCAGCCTGGTCTACGTCCACGAACACGCCGAGGCCAATCCGCATAAAAACAGCGGCCTGGCGATGCTGGTGGCCGGAGGGAGCAAGAAGTTGGCCAAAGGGTCCCATACGCGCCTTACCGGGACGGTGGCCGATGTGTATGTGACGGTGGCCGATGAAGTAGTAGGCGCGGGTATTGGTAAGTTCCCGACCGCGACGAAGAAGATTGGCGCGCTGCTTACGTAAGAGTCCCCGGCAACAATCCGCACCCTGCTCCCCCGGAGTGCGGCTGTTTGGGCTGAGCTTTTCTGCGGAAAACCGCTCCTCACCGGAAGGGCCTTATGATTTCTCTCTGAGGGGGAGATATTTCGAAATGGTCGACCTGGGCTGTTAACCCGTGGGCTGTAGGTTCGAATTCGACCTGAGGAGCCACTTGTTCTGGTTCGAACTCTCTCCCCCAGTCATTCAACGTCGACTTGAGGATGGGCGCTCAGTCTGCCGCAAATGGCCGGTTCAAGCAGGGTTGGGGCGTCTCCGGTACCGACCTTGTCGGACGCGACTGGTGGCCGGAGCCGCCGCAGTGGCCCGAATCACCTAAAGTTTCCGTTCGCGTCGTCAGGGACCCCGTTATTTAACAACGGTACGAAGCCACCACAAGCAGTCCGCGTCGGATGCGGCAGCGGCCCCCAAGGACAAGTGGCTGGGCGGGCAGCTGGGAGTGCCTCCATGGAGATAGGCGATTTCAGCCGGCGGTAAGAAGATGTGCTGCGCCGAGGGCGATTTTCATGTATACTTTCCCACGAAGGTTGATACCGCCGGATTTTAACGCTAAGTGGTGAGTTCCCGGCAAAACCGAAAGGACGAATATGAATCTCCACGGTCCAAGTATGCCGACGAGAGCGCTCGTCGGTTTCTTATTGTTGTCTACGGCGCCGACGTTCGCGGACACCGTCCTATTCAACAGCGGACCAATCAACGGTACGATTAGCGGAGAATTCATCAATCTTAGTTTCGAGATAGCGGACTCCTTCTCCCTTCCGTCCAATGGGACGCTTACTGGTGTGAAGGTTGGTCTCGATCTGCCAGGACCTAGCAATACGCCGATCCAATTGGATTGGGCGATCTGGAATGCGGCGGGTCCGGGCGGCGGTGGCTCAATTTTGGATTCTGCCGTGGGAGCCACCTTGTCGAATACTTTCCTCTTCACCAGCACTCTCGGTGGGTTTGGTACCACTGAAGTCTATCAGTCGAGTTTTTCCCTGCCTTCGATTACACTCAGCGCAGGAACGTATTGGCTGGAATTACAAAATGCGGTTGACAGCGCCTCGAACGGCGTTGCATGGGATCTCAACAATGGACCATCGACCGTCTGGGCGTCCCCCCCTCCTGGAATTGTCACGGCAGGCGCTCCTGACAATTGCGGCGACACTGGTAGTCCGATTATTCCCGGTCTGGCTACCTGCGGCTCTGCGTTCGAGATTACTGGTGAAACCGTGCCAGAACCACGCGGCTTAGCGCTATTCGTTGTCGGATGTTTGCTAGCCGGCGCCGTTCTGAGCCGCAAGCTCGCTATTTAGCTAGCTCAGGACAAGAGGTAGTGCCACCGCCGGTGGTCAGCACTGACTCAAAACCCGAAAACTCTACCAGCTGAGACTGGAGTATTCTTTGGGCTCAAAGCGCTCCCCAATTAAAGCTAGGGAGGGAAATGCCCAGGAAGGGACACAGCGAGGAGCAAATCGTTGCGGCGTTACTGCAGGCCGAGGCGGTAGAAAAGGTGACCGACATTTGTCCGAACCTCTCGATCAGCCAGGCGACCGAGTGGTGTTGCTGTCCACCATCGGTCAATCCTGAAGGTCAAGCTCAGATCCACCCACTGATTAACGAGCTGGAGATCGGCGACCAGTTAGTTCGAAATTGCTCTCAAATCGGCTGCGGCTCCGTGCTTGAGTGCGGAACGCGAACCGTCCGTTTTCACGTCCTCGCTTCACTCGCATGCATGGGTGGAAAGTTGCGCCTGGTTAGGCAGTTGCACTAATCGATCGATTATGGAATGGCCTCCATAGCCCCCTAAGAACCCAACCAAGAACGCCACCGACACCGGGCCCACCTGAATTGAAGAGTCGCCCAGTGTATTCGAGATCGCGGGCCAGATGCCAAGGGTTCGAAACAGCCCGAGCTCAAATGCGAGGAAAACAATAGTTCCCAATAAGCCTCCCACACCCATGCCGCCCAGCAGCCCGGGATTCAAATGGCCGCGCTTTCGCGTCGGCATCAGATCCCGAACCTTATCTCCCGCAAACAACTTCGTCAGCGCCCCAAGCGCACCTCCGATGCAAGCAGCCAGGACTAGCGCGTACAATGCCGTGACCACGGCGAGATTGTAAATATTTTCATCGGAGGGGGCGCCATCGACGATCCCCATCACACTAGCCCGCCCGGATGAGCTGGGCAGCGTGTACGTTACGGTGGTGCTGGAGCGTCCTTTCTCAATGGTCACCGCCTTGTCGCGCGGCGAGAGCCGATCGGAATGAAGCTGCACCAGGGTGTCCCAATCCGCCGGCGAATTCTTGCCGTTACTGTCCAGCAGTTGAACCAGGAGTTGCAGTTCGCGATCGCTGGTGCGGGCTTGCCGCGGACCGAGAAAGCCTACCTTTTGCGCCGGGGTTTCGATGGAGATTGCGATCAGGCACGGGTCCAGATCCTTATCCAAGTCCTCAGCCTGAAGATCGAGTTGACCGTTTGGTGGATAGGCGTTGATGCTAACTCGGACGCTACGCTGGGCGTTTTGAGGTAGTAGAGTCAACGTCTGCGGATCGATAACAATCTGATTCTTTCCATGATCGCTGGGCGAGCTTAACTGGATGGGGTGAGCGGCTTTAAGGACGTGGATGGGAACGTGGTCGGCGTCGGCAACCCCGACTGTCGCTTCCACTTCTTGTTGATGACTAACAAATCGGAGGACCGGTGGGTCTATGAATACTTTGGTGGGAGTAGGAGCGGCAAATCGCAGAACTGCGCGATCGGTTGCGCCGCTAGGCTCCAGGCGCGCCACGACCTGCATATTCGCCGGTGTATTCGACGAAACCCGGATATCGTCTGAGATCATATTGCCTTCTTTAATCGGGATCAGCCGGGACGTCGTGGTTGGTATTTCGTCATAGGTGATTTGAGACTGTGAGGAGGTAGTAAGTAACACAGATACTTCTTCGCCGGGGCGAACCGGCCGGTCCAGAATCACCTTGAACGTGGCCGGCGAATAGCCGTTGGCCGGAATCGCCTCGGCCGGCTGTTTGGGGAGAATTGAGATTTGTGGGCTCGAGTTGGCGTACACGCGCGGAAACAGCCAATTCTCCAGGCGGGACGTACCCCGCGGCACACCAACGACGATCGTATTGGCCGGGATGAGTCCGGGTGAGGTAGCCGAGATTTGGAGGCGTCCTGGCCTGCGGCATTGAATCCAAGCCTCACTGAAATGTGTGACACCGGCGGGCACCGTGGTCGGCGCATTGATGGTCCCGTCTGCTCCACCATCCATTGGTTGCACCGCGAAATGGATAGATCGCGGGACATCGTTTGCCACGGGCTCATACCGGCGTCCCAGAAATCGGACGTCAACGTGACCGCGATCCCCAGGCCGCAGCGTCCCGGGCTGCACACTTATTTGCAAACGCATGGGTGTGCCGCGTTCGCCAGCCCAGATCACCGACGCCAACATGGGACCAAGAAATACCAGGGATCGAGCACATTTCACAAATACACCTCGCTACTCCCTGTGTGCTTAATGTCTTTCCACCGTTACAACAGAATCGATGCGCAAAAGCCAGCAGACGGATGAAACGGTTTGAGGATATTTTTCACAACAGGTTAGGGCTTGCCAGAGCCAAGGAGTGTTCCGCGTGCGAGTATGCTCATGAAATCGAAACAATCGACCAGGGTCAGATGCCGCACGGAGCGTGCGGCATCGGGTGAAATCCATAAAGTTGTGTTGAGACCTCAGCCTGCTTCTAGTACGCTAGCGTTAGCAGGAGTTCGATTGGACTACGCGGTTTTCGATGCCGACTACCTAGCGCGTCTGAGACACCGGGATCAAGAGACCGAGATGCACTTCACAGCGTATTTCAGCAATGCCATCGGGCTGAAGCTTAGAAATCGTGTGCGGGCCAGGCATCTGATCGACGAGATCCGGCAGGACACCTTCGCCCGCGTGCTGAAGTATTTGCAGTCCGGGCGAACCATCCAATATCCGGAGCGCTTCGGCGCGTTCGTGCAGGCGGTCTGCACCAATGTGATGCTGGAGACGATGCGTAGGGAATCAATGCATCCGCAGGCGGGCGAGGAGCCTTCCGATCCTCCCGATCATCGCGTAAGTTTCGACGTTGACATCGTAACGGAGGAGCGAAAGCAAGCCGTGCGGGAGGTCCTTGCGGACATGACGAAGAAAGAGAGCACGTTATTGCGGCTGGTGTACCTCGAGGAAGTGGACCGCGCGGAAATCTGCAAGCGTTTCAAGGTAGACCACGATTATCTACGTGTCTTGATACATCGCGCCAAGGCGAAGTTCAGGGAAACGGTACGGAAGAAGGACTTCGATGACCGGCTACAATGAGCGAACGTCGTGGGAGGAAAATCTAGCCGATGGGGGGCTATGGCGAATGAACCATTCAGAGGCAGTAACTAGCGGCGCCGTGGAGCGATATCTCCTCGGCCAGCTATCTGCGGCCGAGTCCGAAGAGTTTGAGAGTCATTACTTCGACTGTTTGGAATGCACGCGGGAGTTGCGTGTTGCAGCGATCTTTGAGGATAATATTCGAGCGGTTGTGCTGGACGAACGGCGGAGCCCAAAGCCATCAATTTGGGGCTGGCTATGGCAGCGTCCCTGGAGCGTGGTGCCCGCGGTCGCCGGATCAGCGTTCGCGGCCGTGAGCATATATCAGGGATTAGTTGTGATTCCAGGCCTGCGAGGTGAGTTGCACGACGCGGTAACGCCGCAAGCAGTGGCGAGTTATGCCTTGGCGCCGATTTCGCACGGCGATGCCCGTGTGTTGGAGGTTCCCAAAGGCGGCCGATTTTATTCCATCTACATGGATCCGACATGGACAGGCTCTTTCGCGGCCTATGTGTTTTCGATGCAAGATAAAGCTGGATCGATCAAAGTCAGCGTGCACGTACCCGCGCCACCTCCGGGTAAACCGCTCCAGATCCTGATGGCCCGGCCGGTGCTTCCTTCTGGCCGATATACGGCTACTATTAGCAATGCCGCGGAAGCCGGCAAACCGGAAGCTGAACTTGCTCGATATACACTTGTTCTCAAACTAGAATAGAGAGGAGCCTTCCGTGCAAAAGCAGACCGACTCGCAAAGGTACATCTTCCAGGGGGACGCGATTGGAGCCTCCGGCCAAATCAATCACCCTTTTCACGACATCATTTCCGTACAAGCAGCCTCGGCCCTAACGTCTGACGGCGGCTTCAGTACGGCTCGCGTGGACGGGTTTCGCTACAAGGAGATCTTTTCTTTTGCGTCGGCTTATACCCAGATAACCGGCTCCGAGCCACACACGGGAGTGTTCGAGACCTTATCGCTTTCCGTAGTCGAGAAGCTCAACATACTCGATGTGGTAACGTGCGACCGCGTGGTTGCCCGCGTCACGGCAAAGTACCCAGGGGATCGCGGGGAAGGCGCCATGCCGTCGCCCGAAACCTCGATCGTACCGAGAGGCAGCTACTTTGAAAGGCTGCGCATCGGCACTGAGTTTTTCGAGAGACTGGAGGTCGCGCCGGATTGTTTTTGCCAGCCGGAATATGCCTGTTGGTCCGGGCTGCTAAAGGCCCTGGAGAGCAATGAGAAGCGAACCTTGCTGCAGCCCCTGTCGCTGCCGGTGCCGGGCCCGAATGGAAAGCCCGCGCCATTGCTGTACGGGGGAAAAGCACCGAGCGTGTTGGGATTCGGCATCGCTCTTCGTAAACCAAAAAATGAAGGCGAGCTAGGCGAGCCGCTGTGTATTGAAGTGCCGCAGTTTGGTACCGTTCATCTGGGAGAGTTTTTCTGTTACCCGGACGCGCGGCAATTGACGATGCTCAGAGTGGAGTTAGGCTGCCCGGTGGGGGGTGGGCTCAGCATCGCCATCGGGGGCGGCGGTGGAACGCCCTACCCACCCTTGCGATAACCTTTGCGATAACCTTTGCGATAACCTTGGCGGTGCTCTTTGCCGGCTGCAACCCGGGGCTTTCGATCGGTACGCTCTACAAAAACGCCGAGACGTCGTTCAAGAAGGGCGACCTCAAGACCGCCGTCGATCGAACTGAGTCCGGCCTTCGCCGCTGTGGATCGTCGTTGGAATGGTGCTGGAAATTCCGGCTCCTGAAAGCCGAGAGCCTTATGGCTCAAGGCGAGAACAAAACGGCCGTCGAGTTCCTGAAAGGATCAGTTGATCCCCCAACCATCGATCTCAAAGCGCGTCTCCGCATGGATCAAGGTTGGGCCTTGTACTATCTTTCTGACCTATCGCCAGGCGAAAAGGAACTTCGCGAGGCGCACAGCCTGGCTGAGTTGAGTGGTTCGCCGCTCCTGGTTGCCGAGGTGGAGATGCGCCAAGCTTCGTTTCTGATTGCCAGGAGGAGCTTTGGCGAAGCTGAAACCACACTACGCCACGCGCTGGAATTGGCCGCTCATTCCGGTGATTCCTTTATCCTGGCCAATCTGACCGGTAACCTCGGACACCTTTTCCAGACTCTGTTCCGGTACGACGAAGCGATCTATTGGTTCAAACGGGCGCTCGCGCTCTCTGAGAGTATTGGCGCAGCCAACCTTACAGCGGCGACCGTGGGTAACCTCGGGTTGTGTTACCTCCAGCTTGGCGATCTCGAAAGCGCGCTGAAAAATTTTGCGGCGGCCGAGGCTCTTACCATGCAGGCCGGCAGCCGCCGGCAGCAGCAACTATGGATTGGAAACAGCGGTGATGTCTTTCTTGCTACTGAAGACTTTCCATCTGCAATTGACCGTTATAGCCGCGCCCTCAAAATTGCTGAGGAGCTCTCGGAGAAGGCTTCGAGAGCTATGTGGCTGACTAGCTTGGCGAAGGTCAATATCCGTATCGGGCAATGGGATTCAGCCGAACGATACAACAACCAGTCGATCGCCATCGGGCAGGGCCTAAAGAATAAGGTAGGAGAACTTTACAACGACGTCAACTCAGCGCAGATCGCCGTGGGACGAAAGCAGTACCAACTTGCTGAAGAACGGTTCCGGCGGGTTGCGGATTCACTCGTCGAGGATCCAACGCCTGAGCTTGAGGCGCGGCATGGGCTAGCGGATCTTTACATCGAAACAGGCGCTCCACAGAAAGCCGAGACAGAGTTTCGCTCGGCCATCGCCACCATCGAAAGCCGCCAGGCTGGGCTCACGAAAGAAGACTATAAGCTTTCTTATTTGTCCAACCTGGTTCGTTTCTACCAGAGCTATGTGGACATTCTGGTGCAGCGAGGCGCCAGCAACGAAGCGTTGGAAGTGGTGGAATCCAGCCGCGCGCGCCTGCTTAAGGAACGGACGAAGAGCGGCGCTGCGGCGCAAGCCAGTCCCAGCGCTTCTCAATTTCAAGCCATGGCGCGAAACTCTGGC
Source organism: Bryobacteraceae bacterium (assembly GCA_036008345.1). Classification (GTDB taxonomy): domain Bacteria; phylum Acidobacteriota; class Terriglobia; order Bryobacterales; family Bryobacteraceae; genus Palsa-89. Next base: position 16,198 of record DASYNU010000199.1, on the reverse strand, counting down.
CGGATCCTCCTTTCCTATTGGCTGGGACCCAAGCGGTCCTATGTCTGGGCGATCACTCCCGCAAAGATTCAGATATTCAATCTACCGCCGGAAAAAGAGATTCGCGCTTTGGTGGAAACCTACCGGACGATCATCGAAGAGCTGGGAGATCCCTTGGAATCGCAGAATCCCGCCGGCACGAAATTGTCGAAATTGCTGCTTGGCCCAATCCGCGAACTCGTGCGGCCCGGATCCCACGTGGTTATTGTTCCCGATGGCGCGCTGCATTCGTTGAATTTCGCTACGCTACCCGGAGCGGAGCACCCGAATAAGTACTGGATCGAGGACGCCACCATCTCGGTAGTGCCCTCGCTCGGGTTAGCGTTGAATGCGCACTTAACGAGGAAATTGTCGCGGCCGTCCTTGTTGGCTATCGGCGACCCCGAACCTGCAGGCGAAGAGTTTCCGCGTTTACCGAACGCCGGGAAAGAAGTCGACGCCATTGCCGAAATGTTCTCCCAGCCTAATAAAGCCGTTTACAAAGGGCCGCAGGCGCTGCCCTCGATTTACCGCGGGGCCGTTCCCGGCCGCTTTTCTTTCATTCATTTTGCCGCCCACGCCACCGCCAATCGAGCCAGCCCACTGGACTCCGCACTCATTCTTTCGCGAGAGGGAAACGTATACACGCTGATTGCCCGGGAAGTCATGGAGATTCCTTTGAACGCCAGCGTAGTGACTCTTTCTTCCTGTCGAAGCGCTGGCGCACACGCATACTCAGGCGAGGGCTTGGTCGGACTCACCTGGGCGTTCCTTGAAGCGGGTGCGCAGCATGTGATCGCCGGACTCTGGGATGTTGACGACCAAGCCACCTCTCAACTGATGTCGGGAATGTATGCCGATCTCACGCGCGACGTGGCGCCCGACGACGCATTGCGATCCGCGCAGCTAAAGCTTTCGCGCGGCGAGTATCCCTACAACAAGCCCTATTATTGGGGACCCTTCCAGGTCTATTCCCGAACCGCGAAACCTTAGCACGCAACTTGCGGCAGCACGCAACCGGCGGCCTAGCTTGTTCCACCCACTGCTTCACCAGGAGGCACGCCGAGCGCAGGGGACCAAAACGAACCCACGGTTTCGTGCGCCTCCTGGACGTACGTTCTGTAGTGACGGAACTGCCAGCAGCGTTTCACCAAAAATGTGTTTGGCCCTTAAATAGCGATACGCCTCAATACCGGCACCGCCGCGAGCGAATTACGATCGCGCGTGTCCACCATTACGCGTGCCCCCGGCCTATCAAAGCGATAGCTGGTTCTGGTAGCGGGACCGATTATTGAGAGCGCCGTTTGCCCGACGTATTCGAACACCACACTCGATGGGGCGGTCGCCCGGGCTCCCTGGATAGACTTTTTTTGCATGGCCGCCTGATCGCGGCCTTTTCCGCAACAACTCATGTGCTACCTCCCGACTCCGGTTCAACCGGATCCTCCGAATAAATTGGCGCAGGTGCGGATGTCGCGCGTTCCAGCAGGATCGCGCCTCCCGACAGCGCCAGCCATAGTAGCAGCCGCTCTTTCCATTCGATGCCGATAGAGCATGCAAATGGAACGGCCGTCCAAAGACTAAGACAGTAAAAGCAATCGAGCAAACCACCCCAGAAGCCCGGCCCAGTCAAGCCGCGCAAACGCGTCAGAAGCCAGAACGGACCGTCCTCGGCATTGAGAAGATGCGTGACCCTCCAAACGCCAAGAACGCCTAGAATGAGCCAATATGCGTGGTTCATAAAAAGGCCACTCCCTGCCAGGTGGGTTCACCTGACAAGGAGCGGTACGGGATTGTTCACTCCCCGCTATAACGTCTTCAACAGGCAGAAGCCAGCAGCGTTGGACGCATCGTTATGCGCACCCCACGCGCTGTTGACAATACTGCGGTCCTCCACATCCACCTCAATTACGTATCCACAGGGCGTCATATTCGTGGTGTCCAACGTCCATGGATCTCCCGGCGCCACCGCCGTTTGCACCAGGCCGCCGTTGGGGCTGATAGGCCCGGAGAACGGAAGCGTACCCAGGCTGTATGCGCCAAAGTTAGCGTCACGTGCCACGAAGTGCCCTTGAAGGACAGTACCCACCGCGAACTTGCCGCAGTCGCCACCACTGTCGATGTGCACCGCGGCTTCTGGTGCGGTGTTGTCGAGTTGGATGACATGCAGGTCTGGTATGGCGCCAGGCACGGGATTCTTAGAGAGGTCCGCTATCTCCAGTTTTACCTGCCACTGGTCGTCCCGGGAGCTCTCCCAGATACCCAGCAGATTCTCGATGTTGTAGGGATATTGTTGGTACGTGAAGAAATTACCAATAGGGTCCGGGAAACTCATGTAGGTGGTGCCGTCCGAATTCGTCAGCAGGAGTGGCGTGACGACGTCCTGCCAAGTTCCTCCGGCGGTCAGATTGCGAACCTGGATGCGATAGAGGTAGCCGGGGAATTCCGGCCCTTGGATTTCGACCCTTCCGCCGAAGGGGCACGGCCTGGCAGGTTGGCCGGCAGCCTGCGCGGCGCTGTCTGCGAGGAGATTGTTGCCGGCGAAACGCGCGGAGTTGAGACCCGTGGTGGTGAGACCGGAACCGTCGATCATGCTGGTGGGGATGCCGCCCAGAATGCTGATGGTCGGGTTCAGCGGATTTGGCGCACTGCCCGGTCTGATCTGGACATGAGTATCGATCAGATTACCCCAAGTGGTAAGCGCGTTCGGATCAATGGTGGAAGGAGGTACAGCCCATGAAAGCACCGCGCGCACGCGGGCGATCTTCGCCTTGTCGCAGGTGTTACGGTGCTGGCTCAGGTCCACGGGGAGCACGGCTGAGTAGCACAATCCGCCCAGCGCCGGCGTCGCGGCAATGTCGTGCACATTAACCGCCACGGTTCCCAAATACGTGTACTCGCAGGTATCGTCCCAGTCCGCCCAAAACGCGACGTATTCATAGCTGCCCGCCGAACACAAATCCCCGGAATAACCGACGGCCTGTTTGATACGTAATGTGGCCACTAGCCGTTCCAGGCCCAGATTGCCTTCGAGCGCCAAGCACTCCAGCTGCTCGTAAGATACGTCGGCGTCAATTCCATCCAGTGCCGCGATTACCGCGTTCCAGTCGATGCCGGCGGACTTGAAGAGATTGATCTTCGAGAGCACAGCCTGGCTACTGACCGTGGGAGAGGAAATCACTTTCTGAACTTCAGGGAAACCGTAGCGGTGCGCGGGCACACTTGCCGCGGCTTTGACCCCGGCGGCTTTCGGCGCGGCGCCGGCATAGAGTTTAACCAGACCGGGGAGATCGATCGGTGGCGGGTCGGGAAGCGGAATCGGAATGTTCGCGACGGCCTGGTACTTGGGCGGCAGCGGCGGAAGTTTGATTTTCAGGTCTTCGAACAAGTCCTCGATGAGATCCGCAAAATCAGCCTGCCCGGGCTTGATTTGCACATGCGAATCCAAGTGGTTGCCCCAGATAGGCGTCCAGTTCGGGTTGCCGGCGGGCGGGATGCTCTGCCAGGAAAGGATGGCGCGAACATTGGGCAACACGGGATCGTCACAATCGTTGGTCTTCGGGGCGATCTGAAGGGAGGCCGAGTAGCTCAGTGGTTTCTCCGGGTTCTTGGCGCAATCGGCAGCCTCGGGAATGTCGTGCACGTTGATTGCAACCAGACCGGCGTCCTCGAAACCGGTGCCATAGTCGACATAAAAGCGAATGTATTCGAACGAACCGCTGCTGCAATCGTCACCCGCATATCCAGTCTCCTGCTTGACCTGGATCACAGCTTCGAGTTGATTGAGATCCGGGTTGAACGCGACACACGTCAGCTCTTCGTAGAATGTGTCGTTTGACAACGCAAGGACCGGCTTAAATTCCGTTCCGGAAAAATTTCCGAAATAATTTGGGTTTTGAGCGATTAGTTTATGAAAACCGATGCGTTCATTGAAATTCTTCAAATTGACCGTCTTCGGTGTTTGTTTGGCCATGGATTATGCTCCTTCTGTTTGACTAGTGACGGCACGTTCGAAAGCGTTTCAATTAACGCTTCTGACGAAATACCCACCGGCAAGTTACCAAGGAAAAATCGTTGGGTACACCAGTTCCGGAAGCGGATCGCGAAAGTGAACATTCTGGATATCGATCCCGACAAACTTAGCCCCGAGATGCCGGACAAAATTGCTGAAAATTGCCGATCAATTGATTCGCAGTGCGCTTGGCGACAATCCCGCGGTTGTCGCGGAAGCGCGCGACGGTTGGAGGCTGGGGAGGCTGTTACAGTGGAAGCGATGTACGAATTTGCCGCGGAGCGTGCGGGGGCTCAGGATATGCATGGGTCAGCCGCCGGGCCATCGGGAAGCCGGGAGCCATGGCTGCTCAAATACTTAGTCATTTTTCAACGCCGTTGATTTTTGAGCAAACTGGAGCGCAGACGCCAGGAGGGGAGTTAAATCCGTTGTCGATCCGAGCCTTGTCCGGAAACATGGCGCGCTATCACAATCAGAAGAAGCCCAACGCATGAAACATTTGACACTCGTGGCGGCTGCACTGTGCCTGCCCTCAGTAACCACATCCTCCGAAAAAATGCCCGCGCTCGTGGTCGAAGCCGCGATTGCCTTCGACATGTCGCCACCGTTGGAGCAGTTTATCCCGGATAAACCCGTAGTCATTCATCCGGCGGTGGAGAGCCCGCCGCAGCCGCAAGGCGAAATAAAAGGGCCGGGCACAGGTTTGGGCGCCACACCGCCGGCGCCTCGGCCAGCTCGACGGGGCACAGCGCGGGCACCCGGACCTACGCCCCCTCCGCCTCCGGCACCCGAGATAAACCCGGCCGGCGCGGCCGTCGAACAGACCATGCAGGGCAAGCGTGCCGCCATAGATCCGTCGGCCAGCTTCGACGGCCTGGGCCAGGGTTTTACCCGCCACGAATTCCCCGGCGAGGAAAGCGCAACCGAAGTGAACGCAAGCCGCGGCGGCATAGACATCAGCTTGGCAGTGGGGCCCGACCACATTTTCGAGATCCTGGACGGAAGCATGGCGGTATTCAGCAAGCGAGGCAAAAAGTACGGCACCACCGGCAAGCTCCTGTATGGCCCCGTTCCCAACAAAACCGTTTTTGCGGGCTTCGGCGTCCGTTGTGGTGTGAGCAACAATAGCGATTCGGTGGTGCGCTACGACCAACTGGCGGGCCGTTGGCTGATCGTGGTGCCAGTCTTCGCGCCTCCCAGCCCGTATGCCATGTGCTACGCCGTGAGCGCCACGTCCGACCCGCTGGGGCCCTACTACCGATATGAGTTTCAGCGAAAGCTGTTCCCCGATTATCCGCGGCCGGCGGTCTGGCCGGATGGATATTACAACCCCACCAGCACCAGTGACGACGCGCTGCCTGAGGTAATCACCGAGAAGCACGACTGCATTGTGGACCGCAACAAAATGCTCCAAGGACTACCGGCCACCGAACAATGCGTGGTGATTGAGGGTGGTGTTTTCATGTTGAATACAGATCTGGACGGCCAGCGGCCTCCGCCCCGGGGCGCGCCCAATATCATGCTGTCCACCGGCGGTACTCAACTCAAGAAGATCTTCGAGGACGACGGCATTTATTTCTACAAAGTGCACGTAGATTGGGACGATGCCTCCAAGACCTCCGTCTCGGCGCCGCAAAAGATCGCGGTGGCGCCCTATCATTATCTTTGTGACGGCCAATTAAGCAACTGCGTCTCGCAGCCGGGCACCCAGCGCCGTCTGGATTCGCAGGGCGACAAGCTGATCCAGCGCCTCACGTACCGCAACTTCGGAAATCATGAATCCATCCTGGCGGAACATTCCGTAGCCACGGCAGCGCACGGCGGCGGCGTGCGCTGGTACGAATTTCGTCTGAACAAACAGCGCGATCCCGTTTTGTTCCAGCAGTCGACTTATGCCCCGGACGGATTTTACCGCTGGCTGGGAAGCATGGCCATGGATCGCAAAGGCGACATCGGCCTCGGCTATTCCTTCGGTGGCGATCCTAACTATCCAGGCCAGCGCTTCGCGGCGCGTCGAGCAAAGGATCCCAAGGGCCAACTTTCCTATCACGAGTCAGTGTTGGCGGAAGGCCAAGCCTCCCAAACCGGCAGTCTGCGCTGGGAGGACTACACGAACATTACTGTCGACCCCTCGGATGACTGCACGTTCTGGTTCGCCGGCAACTATCTCAAGACTGGCGCCTCATCCTCCACCACGCGCATCGGATCGTTTGTCGTGCCCGGCTGCAAGTAACCCACGGTTGGCCAGCTTCAATCCGGCGCTGAGCCTCTGCTACCGCGGCGGGGCTCTAGAGCGCAGATAAGCCCGGCGGCGCGCTTCCTGAAGAGATGACCGCGCGCGGCATTCGCGTCCTGTTCATGAGCCAGGTGCAACTAGATTTCCTAAACTCTTTCGGATCGACGATCCCCACCAGCGAGGCGGCGATCAGATTTCAGAACGATCCTAGATCCGGTCTGTTCAAATCATCTTGGCGCGTTTCATCCGGACTTGCGGAGACGTTACTCGTCGCGCCTGAGGGAGGCGAAGGCAATAGGCATGAGCTTTTTCCAACTTCTCCGCCAGAGTTTGATCCGCACCTTCCGGCGTCGCGAAGCGGTGGCCGCAGCCGCGCCGGCGTTCGGTAGGTGACCGCCCGTCCGGCACCGTCAAGGTCTCCTCGAATTGCTCCGCCAGTCAATCCTCGCGCCCATCTGTCACATTATCCATCTCTGTCTCGTCATCAGATTGACGGACGAATCAAGTACGTGAGATGGCGTCGCGGGAGCGACAGCTTGGATAGTCCGCAGGAGAGAAACTTATGCCAGTACAAGAGAAAGAAGCATTGAAAGCACGGATGAGCCACCCCGTGATGATTATTCCTGAAGCCATGCAGGCTCTGTTGGCTCTGGGTGCCTCGACGAAGAACGGCGGTGTACCGTCAAAGACACTCGAGCTAATCAACTTGCGTGCCAGCCAGATCAATGGATGCAGCGTATGCGTTGACATGCATGCCCGCAATCTGAAAAAGGAAGGGGAGACGGACGATCGCATTTTCGGAGTTGCCGCCTGGCGGGATAACCCCAGTTTCACTGACGAGGAGCGCGCTGCACTGGCGCTCACCGAGGCGCTCACTCGCGTCAGCGACCGGCCTGATCCGGTGTCGGGTCCTATCTGGGAAGAAGCCGCGCAGCATTACAACGAAAAGGCTCTGGCTTCGCTAATTATCGCCATCGCCAACATCAATGCATGGAACCGCCTCAACATCGCCGTCCGGCAACCCGTCGGTGCATGGAAGGGATGAAAATCACTCCGGCAGCAAGAGCGCCAGTGGCCCAGGCGCTCTTGCTGCCACGCGCGTCGTCCGATTCTACAAGTCATTTGACTGATTCTTCAAGATTTTCCGATGAATTATTGTGCGCTGTCTTTACATGTCACATGTGACAGCACGGAATATTCTCGCCCGTTGTATCTTGTTTTTCCACGTTCGGTAAAGGGGTTGCTTCGTGTCCATGTGAAGGGCAATGCCTGAAATTCAGCGACGCCGGCGTTGGCGAAAACGATATCGATTCTCGCTTTACCGCGCCCAGTCCTATCCCCGTGGTGCCGCCTGTGATGACCGCCGCTCTTGCCTGTGATTTGCACGTTTCTCACTGAGTCGAGGTAGTCAAATTGTGAGGATGACCCTGCCGAAAGGCCGGCCCTCAACCAGGTAGCGCAGTGCTTCAGCCGCCTCGGTCAACGGGAAGCTCTTAGCCACGATCGGTTTGATCGCCCCCAATTTAAGCAGAGAGACGATGACGTTCCAAGCTTCAGTAATAGCCGCCTTCGGCTGAGCGAACATGTTGAGACTACGGATGCTGGCCTGGGGCACGATAAGGTTTGTCACATCAATGGTTGTCTGGCGGCTTGCGGAATATCCCAGCGTTGTGAGGCTTCCTTCAAAGGCTAGTGCTGCCAGCGCCTCGCTCAGGACTTCGCCGCCGATTCCGTCGATAACAATGTCTGCGCCGTAACCGCCGGTAATGCGGCGCACGCCGTCAGCCAACCTCTCTAAGGAGGTATCGATGACTTCGAATCCGAGCGCCTTCGCCTGCTCGGCTTTCGCATGATTGGTGGTGCTTGACATGGCATGTTTTGCGCCCGCAGCGCGCGCCAATTGTGTTACTGCATTCCCGACCGATCCTCCGATTGCCGGTGACAGAACAGTCTTGCCTGGGCGAAAACCGGCCCGGGTAAGAGCAACCTGCGCGGTGAGATACGCGACCGGAATACCTGCGGCACTCACGTCGTCGACATTGTCGGGAATCAGGCAAAGGTCTTCTTTCCGTACAGCGAGCCACTCACTGTAGGTTCCATCCTCAAAGGCGCCATAGGAGCCGAAGAACATCACGCGTGAACCGGATGGAAAGTCCGGTTCGCCTCCCATTTCCACCACGCCCGCTTCTTCATTGCCGAGGACTAACGGCGGCTTGGAGCCGTGAAATTTGCCGGAGAGAATCGTATAGTCCAGTGGCGTAACCCCCGCCGCAGTGATTCGCACCAGTACCTTCCCGTCTGTGACCGCTGGTTTCGCAAGATCGACCAGCTTCAATCCTGCATAACCACTAAATTGTTCCGCTCTTATTGCACGCATATTGGTTCTCCCCTTTCTCACGTAGCTGATGGCCTGCGCCGCTCGGCCGCAAGCCGGAAATTGTTAAGGTCGATCGCGACCAAGCATGAAGTCGCGAATTGGTTCTAAACGTCGTGCGGTCACTACCCGCGCCACGGACGACGCGGCGCGCAGATCCCCCGAGGCTTGTCCTCAGGAAGGAAACGCCGCGCCGAACATAGGAAGACCACTGGCCGACTTTTCCCGCGTGACCTCGTCCTCAATGACGTCCCAGTGCTCCGCCAGCAATCCGTTCTGGATGCGAACAATGTCGACCACGATCCAGTTCGCGGGTAGACCGAGGCCACTAAACCGGCCATGCAGCATCAACATGTCGCCTTCCGCCATGATCAAACTGTTCTCATATTTCATCTCAGGCGGGGCGCTCTTAACCAGGCCGAAGAGTCCGTCGCGCCCGGGCGGTATGTGCGCGCTGTGTTGAATGTAGTTCGGCGACCAGAACTTCTCGGCTGCCAGCAGGTCCTTCCGGTTGAACAGGGTCTCGAACGCTTCGAGGACAAATGCCTTGTTTCTTTGGGGTATAGATTCGCTCATTTCGGACCTCCTTGGCTCTGCAACCAGCGATTCTCGATCTCTGCCGGCCTGCTACTTGAGATTATGATAATACTCCAGAGGTTGCAGAAAAAAGAGCTTCGACAATGCTTTTCAAAGAAGGCACCTCTTGGGGCAGCGGATGGCTCTTCTCAGGCATCCAAACGGTAGATTACGTTTATAATTCAGTTGAGGAATCGATATGGGGCATTCCAGGAGGGACAAGCAAACGACGCATGAGCGGATTGTCAGGGTGGCCGCCAAGCGCTTTCGCGAGCGCGGACTTGAAGGTATCGGCGTCGCCGATGTGATGAAGGAAGCGGGCGTTACGGTTGGGGGCTTCTACAAACACTTCGGATCGCGCGATGAACTGGTCGTGGAGGCGCTCGCGTCGGCATTCAAGGATCTTGACGTTTGGGAAGAGCATACGGCGGACATGGCGCAACTTCTCCAGAACTATCTGACGGAGGCACACCGCGATGCGCCGGGAACTGGCTGTGCGATGGGATCGTTACTGGGCGACATGACACGAGCGAGCAAATCCGCGCGGGCCCTCTACACGGCGCGGGTGAAGCGGAGCGTGGCATTCTCCAGCGCCCTTCTTCCATCCAGCCAAGGCGGGGATAAGCGTAGCCGTGCCCTGCTTATTCTGAGCGCTCTGCTCGGAGCGATCAATCTTTCCCGTGCTGTGTCCGATCCGAACTTGTCGCGAGAGATCCTCCATGGGGTTCGCGAGGAACTAATTGGTTTGGTGAAGCCGGGTACCGGCTAGGGAGCATACCAGCATCGCTCACTCTTTCGCGCCGTTAAGAAAGAGACGCTTACGTTCTGGCGTTTGGCTGTCGTTCGCAAATCTGGTGTTTCACTTAGGAATCGGTGGGCTCGGTGTGCCTCGGCTGGTCAACTCCTCCAACGAACGCCGAGCCTCCCGGTAGTCAGGCTTGATGCGTAGGGCCTCGGAATACTGCGAGATGGCTTCGTTGACTCTTCCTCTGCTTGCCAAAACTACCCCCAGGTTGTTGTGCGCCTCAGGGTAGTCGGGCTTGATCCGCACGGCCTCCAAGAATTCAAGAATGGCAGCATCCGCTCTTCCAACTTTCGCCAGGGCAATCCCCAAATTGTTGTGCGCGTCGGCGAAGTCAGGCTTAGTGCGGAAAGCCATAGAGTACTGGGCGATAGCCTCGTCGAGTTTTCCTTGGCCGGCCAGAACAATCCCCAGATTGTTGTGCGCATCCGCGTAGTCAGGCTCGATGCGCAGGGCCTCCGAGTAGTGTTCGATGGCTTCGTTGACTCTCCCTTGGTTGGCCAGAACACGTCCCAGATTATTGTGCGCAAATGCGTAATCGGGCTTGATACGAAGCGCTTCGGAGTACTGAGCAATGGCGTCGTTGAATTTCCCCTGTTTCGCCAGGGCATTCCCCAGATTGTTGTAGGCGAGATTGTTTCCGGTAGTTACTTCCAGGGCGTGCGCCCAGAGTGCGGTACTACTGTCCCAAGTCTGAAGCTGAGCCCATGCGGTGATCGCGCACGCCGAAATCACAAGACTCGCCGCGCCTGGGAGAGCAAGACGCCCAAGCGGCCAGCGAATCAGGAGATCCGGGACACCCCACGCAACGATGATGAACAAACCAATGAGCGGAACATAAGTGTAGCGATCCGCTATCGGCTGGCTCCCCACTTGAACCAAGCCAATCACCGGAACCAGTGTTCCCAGATACCAGAACCAGCCAACCGGCAGATAGGGGTGCCGCGGGCCCATCCATAACACCGCAACGGATACCGCAACCAGACCCAAACACGCCAGCGCTACCCACCATTCAGGTAGTGACCGGACATAGGGATAGAACACCGCCAATCGCGCGGGCCACAGCATCTTACCGATGTAGGCGACATACGAGACCAGCGCGTTCGCAGCGCGGAGATTTAGCGGGATCGCATCCAGGCCCATTACGGCTCCCCCTCGCCGTTGGACTATAAAGGTCACGAAGCTGGACGCAACTGCAAGAGCCAATAGCGGGAGTTTTTCCCTTACCAAGACTCCTAGTGCCAGCCAACTGCGGAAGGGCCCGGAGCGGACCGCAGGATTGGGCGCCAACGCCAGGCGTCCCAGGGGCCAGAAATCCAGCAGCAGCATCACAAACGGGAGCGTCACCAACATGGGTTTAGCCATCAACCCGAGAGCGAAGAGCAGGAGTACCAGCAAATATCGGTACGGACCAGGTCGCCGTGCAAATGCTACGTACGCCCATAGGGCCAGCAGCCCAAACATCGTGCTCAGTACATCCTTGCGCTCCGCCACCCAGGCAACGGACTCAACGTGTAGCGGATGGACGGCAAACAATCCGGCCACAAACGCACTTCGGCCCAACGCCCGGGTCATGCGGTGAAGCAAGCCGAACAGCAGGAGAGTATTGGCGATGTGAAAAAGCAAGTTGGTGAGATGATGCAGTCCCGGGTTTAACCCGTAGAGCTGAACATCGAGCATGTGGGATAGCCAGGTCAGCGGGTGCCAGTTGGATGCATGTCCAGTTGTCAAGGCCCACGAGACACCGTGCCACGTCAGTCCTTGCGCAACGATCGGGTTCTCGCTGACATAATCTCCGTCGTCAAAACTTACAAAGCCGTGGTGTCCCAGCGAAGCATAGACGATCAAGTTCCCCGCGATCAGGGCCAGGTAAACCCACGGAGCCTTCCCAGAAAAGGCTGACCATTCGGTTGCATGTGGGGAATCATGCGGCGAAGGACTCTTTGAAGAGACCCCAGAGGGGCCGCGGAGGGACCGGTCTCTCGAATCGATTGCAGTTCGTTTGGCCCGTTCCTTTGGACGTGGTTTCCTCATCCGGAACCGCTCCGCTGCACGATGTCAAACTCGGATTTCCGTTGTGGCCGCCAGAATCGGCAGCGGGCTGCGCCGTGTAGGATACGGATGTTCGAATGATTCAGTGAGCTAATCGCGTTGGCTTCCCGCTCGAAGCCTTCCCTGAACTGCGCGGCGGAAACTCTGATACCTTTGCCGATGGACGCAACGATTTCAGGCGGGCCGAGCTTGGTACTAGCGGAGGGCGGCATCCGAGGATTCAGCTCAGTTTAGCCGAATCGGAAAACGGATAGGGATAACCAAGCATGAGGATTTTCTTGAAGGCGTATTGATGAATTGCGCCGAGCGGTTGGAGCGGGCACATTGTGAGAACCCGAATCTATCCGGTTTCACGCAGCAAGGCATTCGATTTGGAGCCCTCGTTCGAGATCATGCCGGCTGACCGTAGCTCTCGCGGCAGCATTTCTCGAGCGTGCCAATCTCAGAAGAACGTCTTTTTGAAAGCGTCGTGGCGCTCACGCGCAATGCCTACGAGTGACCGGAACTGGGCTGAGTCGCGCACATTTTCAAGAAGCGGGTCCCGGATGAAGTAAGGATAGGCAAAGAAGCCGTTTTCAACGCTGTAGTTCAGCATGCGTATTGCCGAAATCCTGTCACCCAAAACTGCATAGGCTTGCGCCATTTTGTAGGTCGCCTCAGGATCACCTACTCCTCGCTGCTGGATGGTACGTTCCAGTTGCCGAAGAATCTCCAACCCGTCCGGGGTTTTTCGCGTAATCGAATCGCTGAACGCTTTGCCGATTTGCGTGTATAGATTCGGATCCAGCTGGTAAGCACGATCGAAATCGACGACCGCCGGTTCTAACTTCCGCTGGTGATACTCACCAAAGCCACGGTAGAAAAGAACAAACGCCGATTCGTGAACATCCGGCAAGCTACCAAGAAACTCGTCGTACCTTCCCAGGTAGAGGTAGGTGTTCAAAACGGCGAAGTTGGCCTTGACCGCTGGATCTATCTGGCGTGCTTGTTCGCACTCGGATACCGATTGCTCCAGCATCCCAGCGAAGCGGTACGCGTAACCCAGTTCCCAATGTACGGCAGCATCCGTGGGATTACCCTTGATGGCGTTTCGCAACAGCGGCACGGCTTGCTCGACTTTGCCGGTGTCGACCAGCAAGTTGGCCAGAAACACCTGAGTTTCCAGTAGCCCCGGTTTTAGCACCAGCGCGCGCTCATAGGCAGCTTGCGCCTTGCGGTATTGTTCGCGGCCGCCAAACTCAAACGCGGCAGCGGAAGTATAGCATTGACCAAGATAGGCCCAAGCCCGCGCATAGGTTGGATCAATTTCGGTGGACTTCTCCAGCATCTTGATCCCTAGCGGAAAGTTATGGCTCCCCATGAGATCCACGCCCCGAAGATAATATTCATACGCGAGGGGATTCACTGGTGTATCGGGTTTGACCCGCTCCGCCTGAGTCGGCGACAGGTTCAATTCAAGCCCCTTGATGATCTCGTGGACAACATTGTCCTGGACCACCAACAGTTCGTCGTACTTTACGTCAATTGAGTCCTTGGATAGAATTTTCAACGTGTTTACATCGATCAGTTGGTAGGTGATTCTGAGCCGATCGCCGTCGCGAATGAAGTTACCCGCGAGCACTGTGTCGACATGCAACTCCCCGGCAACTTTGCGAATGTCAATAGCTTGGCCTTTATATTTTTCGATGGCGGAAGAAGGTCGCACGGTGACGGACCTTATGGCACCCAGCTTGGTGATCACGGCGTCTGAAAGCGAGAAACCGAGGAACTCACTGTCGGGGTCCTGCTTAAGATTTCGTAGCGGAAGAATCGCAAGGCTGCGCGGTACCGGCGACGTGTGCTTGGCAGATCGCTTGTAAGCGTATCCAATCAGAGCCAGCAAACACGCGAGGGCCGCGAGGGCTATCCATGCGATTTTGCGGCTCTGGATTGCGGAACGCCATTCCACCGCAGTGAGCGAATCCGGCACAGTGTTGTCGCCCCGACATTTGTCACCGTTAGATCCGGCGGTGGCCAACGAGGATTCAGACGCCCCTTCAACAGGAGCGCCCTCCGCGGCGTTCATGACGACCCTGACCAACGCGGCAAACCGGTACCCCTTCTTCGGAACGGTTTCAATGTACGGCAGGCCCGCTTCTCGTTCTCCAAGCACCTTTCGGAGAGCGGAAATCAGCACTGTAATATTGGCATCCTCGACGAAGCTGTCCGGCCAAACCGCCCGCATAATCTCGTCTTTAGCGATCAGGCGGCTTTGATTCTGAACCAGAAGAACCAGCAGGTCAAAGGCTTTCGGTGTCAGGGCGGCGGGCCTACCCTCCCGGAGCAGGAGATGTTCCTCAGGTTCCAGGCGGAAGGGGCCGAATTCGTAAAACCGACGGACGCTCAGGCCCACGTGAGGATTCGAGCCCATAAAAAGGCTCGTCCATTATAAATCTTTTGGAATTTTCTTGGGGATTCTTAGCGGCTGCTTAACGACTTCTATTTGAGAACTGAGCCACGATGTACCTGGAACTTCCAAGCGAGGAAAAAAGATAGGCAACAAATAGTGGCCCGTGGAGCAGCCGCTTCCAACACAGTAACGCTTGCCACTCAGTAATCACGTAAGGAGAGACGACAAGAATGAAAGAACCAGCAAGAGGAAGTCGATGTTTACTCCCATTACTGGGCGCATGCGCTGCGTTCCTGGCATCTTCGACGGTTGGCGAACGCTCACATTTGGAGTTCGAGAATGCTTAGAAACCGAAGCGTAATCGCATGCCTGCTTTGGTCTGGCCTGGGAAGCGCAGTTGCCCAGGAGGCCAGCGATTCTTTTTACCGTGCAATCCGGAATAACGATTTAGCATCACTCGGAAGTTTGATAAAGACCTCCGACGTAAATACCATGGACCAACGGGAATCGACTCCGTTGATGTACGCGGCCGCGTACGGCAGTATCGACGCGATGAAGCTGCTTCTCGGCGCCGGCGCAGCAGTGAATAGCCAGAACGCGTTTGATGCCACCGCATTGATGTGGTGTGCGAATGACTTCGCAAAGGTGGGTTTGTTAGTTGAAAAAGGCGCGGATGTGAATGCCCGGTCGAAGCAAGGCCGAACGCCGCTACTGATCGCCGCGGCACACAGCGGCAACTTCAAGGTGGTGAAATATCTGATCGAACACGGCGCCACCCTATCGAATCTCAAGTCTGCCGCTGAAGAACACGCCGCGGCAGTACCTGCTGCTTCCGGATTGCCTGCTTCCAGGAAAACCGAGTCCTCAGTGCTGGCCGAAGCGGCCGACGCGAATGACACGGAGACGATCCGCTATCTGATCGATAAAGGCGCTGATATCGACGCGAGAAATGGGGATGGCGACACTCCCTTGTTGCTTGCAGCCAGCTACGGAAACGTTGAAATGGTCAAGCTACTATTGGCGAAGGGCGCGGATGTCAACGCGGTGGACGCGCCGGAGGCTATCCGCGTCAAGAATGGCCCGATTGCGCTAGGCAATTTTACACCGCTGCTCTACGCCGCGGCCTACGGGGGCTACGACACCGTGAAGATACTGCTCGATGCGGGAGCCAAGGTGAACGCGCAGGACGTGCGCGGAATGACTCCTTTGATGCTGGCTATAGGGACTGATCGGCCGGATGTCAGCGTCGTTCGCCTTCTGCTTGAAAGGGGCGCCGACGCCAACGTGAAATCGAAAGCGGGCGAAACCGCCGCGGACTGGGCCAGGAAGTTTAACAATGCTCCCGTCCTGGATGCGCTCGGCCTGCCCAAGAACCAGGTAGCGACGGCGCCGGTTGCGCTTCCGGCGGGAGAAACGAAGCTTGGTAGTCCGAAGGAAGCAGCGGCGAGGAGCCTTGCGCTTCTACAGCGCACCAGCGGGAGCTTCTTCAAAGAGGGAGGCTGCGTATCCTGTCACGCGCAAAACCTGACCGGCTTGGCGGTGGCCGTTGCGCGAGCGAACGGTTTGAAGGTGGATGAGGCGGCGGCCTCGGAACAGTTGAAGAGCGTCAAACTTCAATGGGCCGCTTTCGAACAGGTACTGCTGCAGCGCCTGGATCCGCCCGGTGCCGTGGATACCATTACGTACGCGCTGCTGCACCTCTCGCTTGAAAACGCGCCACCCGATCGCGCCATTGACGC
>DASYNU010000198.1:0-19078 GCA_036008345.1 Bryobacteraceae bacterium | reverse complement strand
GAAGTTCTGGGCGAAGTGGGTGGAGCAGTACCCCATCGTTTCGCTCGAAGACGGCATGGCGGAAAACGATTGGGACGGTTGGAAACTCCTGACTGATGTCCTCGGCAAGAAGATCCAGTTGGTCGGCGACGACATATTCGTGACAAACACCGAGATCTTCGCGAAAGGCATCGAAAAAGGAATCGCCAATTCAATTCTGATCAAAGTAAACCAGATCGGAACGCTGACAGAGACGTTGGAAGCCATGGAAATGGGCGCGAACGCGAATTACACAACAGTGGTGTCGCACCGGTCGGGCGAGACGGAAGATGCATTCATCGCCGACCTGGTGGTGGCCACGCGCGCCGGGCAAATCAAAACCGGTTCCGCCAGCCGCACGGACCGCATCGCGAAATACAACCAGCTCCTGCGCATCGAAGAGGAGCTCGGCGATTCCGCGAAGTTCGCCGCGAGGAAGGCCTTCCATCAATAATGCAAGGCAAAAAGAAACCGCTGCTATTGACCATCCTGGATGGTTGGGGCTATTCGCCCGCCACGGAAGGCAACGCCATCGCCGCTGCGCGCAAACCCACTTATGATTCGCTGTTGCGCGATTATCCGAATACGCTGGTGCATACCTCCGGGCCGTACGTCGGCTTGCCGGAGGGACAGATGGGCAACAGCGAAGTAGGACATTTGAACATCGGCGCGGGGCGCGTGGTTTACATGGATGTCACGCGCATCGACCTGATGATTTCCTCCGGCGAGTTCTTCAGGAATCCGATACTGTTGGAGTCCATGCGTCACGCCCGCACGCATCGCCTGCATCTGCTGGGATTATGCAGCGACGGTGGCGTTCACTCGCTGCTCACGCATCTTTATGCGCTCCTGAAGATGGCCAAGCTCGAGGGCGTCGAGCAGGTTTTCGTACATTGCTTTATGGACGGACGCGACACTCCGCCCGAGAGCGGCGCGGGATTCGTGGAAGAAGTTCAGAAGGAGTTGCGCGAGATCGGCGTAGGGAAAATCGCATCCGTTTCAGGACGCTATTACGCCATGGATCGCGACAAGCGCTGGGATCGAGTGGAGCGTGCATTCGGCGCGCTGGTATTCGGAAGCGGCGAGAAATCCACGGATCCGGTGGCTGCGGTGAAGCGCTCCTACGAACGCGGAGTCACCGACGAATTCGTTGAGCCGGTAACAATAATGGATAACGATGGTCGCGGAGGTCCCGTTGGATTGATCCGCGATGATGACGCATGCATCTTTTTCAATTACCGCGCCGACCGCGGACGCGAAATGACGATGGCGCTCATGAAAACGGATCCCAGCCTGACTCAGTTCGTACATGGGCCAAAACATTTGCACTATACCACCATGACCCAGTACGACAAAACCTTTAAGGTCCCGTTCGTGCTGCCGCGCGAGCATCCCAACAATATCCTGGCGGACGTGATGGCCCAGTTGAATTGGAAGAATTTGCGTGTGGCCGAGACCGAGAAGTACGCGCACGTCACGTATTTTTTCAACGGCGGAAATGAAAAGCCGTATTTGGGCGAGAGCCGGGAGTTGGTATCATCTCCGAAAGTTGCCACCTACGATTTGAAACCGGAAATGAGCGCGCCTGGAATCACGGCAGTGGTGGTGAAAGCCATCGAACAAGGCGCTTTCGATGTCATCGTGATGAATTACGCGAATGCCGACATGGTGGGTCATTCCGGCAAGATGGCGCCAACGGTACAGGCCGTGGAAGCCGTGGATGCGGGGTTGAGCGAAATCTATGCGGCGCTGAAACGCTCCGGCGGATCGTGGATGATCACCGCCGATCACGGCAATGCAGAGACACTGATCGACCCTGTCACTAAAGGTCCGCACACGTACCACACTACGAATCCAGTGCCCTTCATTCTGGTGGATGAAACGCGCGCACCTCTGCGGGCGGGCGGAGCGCTGCAGGATATCTCGCCGACAGTTTTAGGATTCCTGGGAGAGAAACAGCCGAAGGAAATGACGGGAAGGGATCTTCGTAAATGAGACATCTGGTAACCGTGATCTTGCTGGCCGCTCCGCTGCTGGCACAGCCGAAGCGGGCTCGCGATTTGGGTGTGCCCTTCGAGGGCACGCCAGGCACTCTTAATGCGATTACAGATGTCGCCGGCGTTGAAGTTGGACACACCACGTTGATCGAAGGCGATTCCGTGCGCACCGGCGTCACCGTTGTGTGGCCGCGGGGCAAGCAGTCGGACGATCCGACTTTCGGCGGATGGTTCGCGCAGAACGGGAACGGCGAGATGACCGGAACCACTTGGCTGGAGGAATCCGGTTTCTTAGAAGGCGCCGTCTTCATCACCAACACGCATAGCGTTGGAGTGGTTCGTGACGCGTCCATCGCTTGGCAGGTGGAGCACAAACGCAACCTCGCCATGAACAAGGTTGGCGACGATTTCTGGTCGTTGCCGATAGTCGCGGAAACTTGGGACGGCTTTCTAAATGACATCAACGGATTTCACGTGAAGCCGGAACATGTGTTCCGGGCCATGGATGGCGCGGCATCCGGAAACGTTCCGGAAGGCAACGTCGGCGGCGGCACCGGCATGGTTTGCTTCGGATTCAAGGGCGGAATCGGAACGTCCTCGCGCGTAGCCGGCTCCTATCGCGTGGCGGCGCTGGTGCAGTGCAATTGCGGAGCGAAGCGGCAATTGCGAATTGCCGGAGCGCCGGTGGGCCAAGAATTGGCCGGCCAGCCGACGGCGTCGGCGGTTAGCCCGAGAGAGGACACCGGATCCATCATTATTGTGGTGGCCACCGATGCTCCGCTGCTTCCCACGCAATTGAAGCGGCTGGCCAGGCGCGCGACGCTGGGGTTGGCTCGTCTGGGAGCAACCTCTGGAAACGGGTCAGGCGATATCTTCATTGCATTCTCGACCGCGAATGCAACGGCGAATGCATCGAGGCCCAACGGTCCGCCTGCCACGATTTCGATGTTAACCAATGACTCTTTGAATCCGATTTTCGAGGCCACGGTGCAGGCCACCGAAGAAGCCATAGTGAATGCGCTGGTGGCGGCCGAGGATATGACCGGCGCGCATGGCCACAAAGTGACGGCGCTTCCGCACGATGGATTGCAGCGGGTCTTGAAGAAATACAACCGGCTATCGAATTAGGATGAAGTGCGCAAAAGGCACCGACTCCCTTACGGTCGCGGCTCGGTAACGCAGCCGGTGGCCGAAGAGTTGCGGCGCCCGCCGCAATCGCGACCATCCGGCGAATTGCAACGCATGTTCGAGCCGGCGATGAGTTACGGCGAGCTGAACGCGCTATTCGTAACGAAGAGCCACTAGCGGATCTACTTTAGCGGCGCGGCGCGCTGGGATATAGCAGGCCAGCAGCGCGATGAATGCGAAGGCGGCGGAGGCCGCCAGGTACGTCACTGGATCGGTGGGTTTCACATCGAACAACAAGCTTTGGAGCAGGCTGGATAAGGCCAGCGATGCAGCCACACCCAAGGCGATTCCAATTCCGGCCAGGCTCATTCCCTGCCGGGCGACGGCTAGGAAAATGCTGCGGGCGTCCGCGCCCAAGGCTACGCGAAGTCCGATCTCGGAGGTTCTTTGGGTTACGACATACGCCAGCACTCCGTAGATGCCGATGCAGGCGAGGATTAACGCCAGCGCCGCAAAGCCGCCCAACAATGTCGTCTGGATGTGACGGCTGGCGACTTCTTCATCCAGCCACTGGTCCATGGTCTTGATGTCGGAGATGGGCTGATCGTGATCGATGGACGCGATGGTTTGCTTGACCGATGCAACCAGTGCTAGCGGGTCGCCAGCGGTGCGAATCACCAAATCGCGCGGTACCATCCAGTTTTTTTCGGCCTGCCAATAGGGGAAATAGATCTCCTGGCGAGGCGGTTCATTGAGGCCCATTTGACGGACGTCCGCTACAATTCCGACGATTTGAATCCAGGGGCCGCTGTCGTTGTGCTGAAAGCGTCTGCCCAGCGGATCGACATTCGGCCAGAATTTCTTGGCCATGGTTTCGTTGATCAGCGCGACCGGAAGTGACTGGGGGCCATCGTGTTCGTCGAGGAAGCGGCCCTTGCGGAGTGGGATACGCATGGCTTCGAAATAGCCCGGCGAGACCACGCGATTATTGGCATCGTTTTCCAGACCTCGTGGAAGCAGGATATTTTCCGGCGTAAAGCCGGTGGTCCCGCCTTTCCAAGTCAAGGGCAGCGCGCTGGTGAATCCGGCAACTTTGACGCCGGGAATGGTTCGCACCCTTTCGAGCACAGTTTGGAAGAATTGGGTACGTCTCGCGAAATTTCCATACTTGGTGTCGGGGACTTGCAGGCGCATAGTCAGAACGTGGTCCGCGCGAAATCCTGGATTGAGCCCGCGTAAATTCGCGAAACTTTCGATCATCAAGCCGGAACCCACCAGCAGCACCAGGGAGAGCGCGACTTCGCCGATTACCAAAATGCCGCGAAAGATGCTGCGGCGCGGTCCGGTGTTTCCACGGCCACCCTGTTTCAGAACTTCGTTGAGATCGATTCCCGAGATCTGAAGGGCCGGTGCAAGACCGAACAGGACGCTCGACGCTAAGGAAATGGCCAGCGCGAAAGCTAATACGCGAAAATCCAAAGTGAGGGCGACGGTACGCGAGAGCTCCTCCGGGATCAGATTTTTCAGAAAAAGAAAACACCAGTCCGCCAGGAGAATGCCGAGCGCGCCCCCTCCGATAGCCATTAATGCGCTTTCCGTGAGCAACTGGCGAACCAGGCGGGCGCGATTGGCTCCCAAGGCCGTGCGGACGGCCAATTCACGCTGCCGGCCGGCGGCACGGGAGAGCAGCAGGTTCGCGATGTTAGCGCAAGCGATCAGGAGAATGAATCCGACGGCTGCCATCAACACGATCAACCCCGTCCGAACCTCGTGGGTGTACGTCAACTGCAGAGGTTCGGCGACAAAGCCCTGCATGGTGCCGAGCTCATTCGGATGCTGTTGCGCCCGCGTTTTTAGAAGAACCTGTAACGCGGCGTTGGCCTTTTCCACGGTGACGCCGGGCTGTAAGCGGCCGACCACATTCAAATAGTGGAATCCACGGTTGGCCAGGAGCTGGGGCGTAAACGCCATGGGTGTCAGGATGTCGCCGTTCTTTGCCTCGACGTGAAAACCGGGTGGGAGCACACCGATCACCGTATATTTCTCGTTGTTCAGCAGGATTTCGCGACCTACCAGTTTGCGATCTGCCGCGAAGCGTCGCGTCCACAGTTCATGGGAGATCAGCGCTACATGCTGAGAACCGGGACGGTCCTCATCGGCCGTGAATGCGCGCCCGAGTTCCGGCGTCACGCCAAGAACGGACAACAGGTTCTGAGTGGCTTTCTCGCCTACCAGTTTCTCCGGGTCCTCGCCTTTTCCGCTCAGATTGTAGACCTGCTCGGAAGTAGCGGCCACATCCTGAAAGACCTGGGTCTGCGCCTTCCAGTCCGCATAGTTGCCGGGCGCGGGAGTATTGCGCGGGAAACCCACGTGGCTGTCGTCTTCGAAGACGGAAACCAGTTGAGCCGGGTCACGGAAGGGGAGAGCGCGCAGCAATACGGCGTCCACCACGCTGAAGATCGCCGCAGTGGCCCCGATGCCCAGCATGAGGGTGAGCAACGCGGCGGCGGTGAATCCGGGGCTCTTGGCAAGCATGCGGAATCCGTAACGGACATCCTGAAGAATTGTGCGCATATCGGTTTCTCAGTGCAGCCCGGCTGCCACGCCGATGGCAGCAGAATCAGGCGATTGTTGGCAGGGTCTGTTCGCTATTGGGAATGGGTGTCCTCTAGTTGGCCGCTGGCGAAGATGCGTCATGGCCTAATCCTGGTTTGGTTGCTCCCCGTAAGGGATTGGCCGATAGGGCATTTGGAAGCGCGCGAAGGCTACGTGGCGGGCCTGGTTTTGACGCATCATGCGTTGGGAGCAGCGTTCGACTTGGTCTTTCGTAAAAACGAAGCCATGGTCGGAGGGCTCCCATGGAATTCCCTCGTATTTATGGAGTTCGAGGATGGCGGCGGCGTCTTTGAGCTCGCTCTGCTGGTCGCGGAGGCGTTCGTACTGGATGTTGCGGAGTTGATCGAGAGTCTTCTGGAATTGGCGCGCGAGGCGGGTGCTGTTCAGAGTGAGGTTGGCCAAAAGGCGATGGGCGTCGACGATGTCGAAGGCGGGGGGCTCGGGGCTGGGGGCCGGGGACTGGGCGCGTTCGAGCACGTCAACCTCGAGGAGTGGGATGCGATTTATGCGCCAGGAAGTGTCGGCGAGCTGCTGGACCAATTGGGTTTCGGTTGCGGTGGCGGGCTTGTATTCGTCGGTGAACTGGCGGCAGTGGCGCAGGTATGCGGCCGGGTCCTCTGAGGGGAGAACGGCGGTGCGGGCGGTCAAGCCGTGGCGAAGCGCGTTTTGTGACGAACGCTGTTTGCCGGATTCGGTGCGGGGTCCGGTGGAGTGTTGGGAGTTGGCGCGATTGATTTCGGCGCGATTGATTTGGACGGTTGCTGGAGATGACATGTTGGTTCCTGGTAGGTGGATAGCACGAGGGTGGGGCGTGGGATGGGGTGGGGGTGGGGAGGTTGTTGAGGGGGAAGGGGAGATATTTGGCGGAGCGGTGTGATTGCTATCCGTGGGCGCCGGCGGCTTTACGGCATGCGTCATAGACCTCAGCCGCGTAGAGGTCCCGGATCATTTTCAGGCGTTCGGGGGCGGATAGCGCCCAGGTCACGATCTCGGGGTTGCGTTGCAGCCGCTCGACGAGCAGATCCTCAAATTTTCGATCATAGAGGAATTTCCAGGTGTCGATGGCATTGACTGTAGAAGCTTGCTGCAGGTCGGAGTCGGCCGCCGCGTCTTGTTTGGCCTGTTCGAAGATGAGTTCGTCGGATTTGCTGAAGCTTGTTCCGAAGCGCTCGTTTACCAGGTCGATGATGGATGGAAGGGGGCGACGGAGCAGCGGAAATAGGGGAATGAGTATCCTGTCACCGTATTTCGGTAGCTCCGAAAAGAAGATTTGTCTTGACAGAAGAGTGCTCCGGTGTTTAAATCGATGACATGCTGGCGACGTTGCAAATCGTGCAGAGCCCCGAAAAAGCGGGCGTCTTACTCCAGCCCGGCCGGCTTCGTCTTCTCGAACAATTAACTGAGCCCGATTCCGCCGCCGGACTCGCGCGGCGCCTTGGCGTGCCCCGGCAGAAACTGAACTATCATCTGAGGGAACTAGAGCGCGAAGGCTTCCTGGAGTTGATCGAGGAACGCCGTAAAGGCAATTGCATGGAACGCGTGGTGCGCGCCGTGGCCCGCGAATTCCTGATCGCTACCCAGACCGGCGATCGTGTCACTGCCGACCGTTTCTCCGCCGCTTATCTGGCTTCTACTGCTGCGCGCATGATTCGCCAGCTGGCCTGTCTCTGCATCCGCGCCCGGCGCGCCGGAAAACGCATCGCCACGCTTACGCTCGAAACCGAGATCCGCTTCGCTAGCGCTGAATCCCGCGCCGCCTTCGCCGAGGAGATGACCGCCTGCATTGCGCACCTGGCGGCGAAATACCATAACGAGCGGGCCGAAGGAGGGCGGCGTTTCCGCCTGCTCTCCGCAGTTTATCCCGCAGTCAGGCTGGAAGAATTCGCCAGCGAATCCGCAAATCTGGAGTGACATATGAGCAGATCCCATGAGACCGTCATCGATATAAAAGCGACCCCGGAAGAAGTCTTCCGGGCCATCACCGACCCCGAACAGATTGCGAAATGGTTCGCCCCCGAAGCCCGAGTGGATCCGCGCGTCGGCGGAGAATATTTCTTCTCCTGGGGCCCGGGGATGGAGGGTAGAACCACCATCACCGCCTGGGAGCCCGGTAAGCATTTCGGCACTCAAAGCGAACGTTCTCTCACCTACAGCCACAAAGGCAAGGTGGACACCGGCGTTGTACAAAAAATGTGTGTCGATTACTACATCGAATCGTTGGACGGAGGAATCACGCGCCTCCGTCTGGTTCAATCCGGCTTCGGCCCCGAAGCAGCCTGGGACGACGAGTTCGCCGATACGAAATCCGGTTGGGGGGGCTTCCTGAAAAAACTCAAGGAGTTGTTCGAAAAATAATCCAAATGCAACGAATACCCTGGAACACAATTGCGCTCGGGTGGCTGTTGCTCATCTCGGCCTGCGCAAAAGGAGGACAGGAAGTGCAATCTCCGCAACCTGAAAAGTCGAAGCCGCCTGTGAAAACGGAGCAGCGCGGGCGCATCCTTGGAATCGGCGGCGTCTTTTTCAAATCCGCTAATCGCGATCAGATGCGCGAATGGTATGCGAAGCATCTTGGACTCGCTGATAAAGGCCAAGGCGCGATGCTTCCGTGGCGCGAACACGACGACCCGCAAAAGGAACACGTTACAGTTTGGACTGTTTTTCGCACATCCACTGACTATATCCCAGGCACGCAACCGTTCATGATCAACTACATCGTGGACGATATGGATGCTTTGCTCGACCGCTTAAAAGAAGAGGGAGTGAAGATTGACGCCAAGCGAATGAACGAATCCTACGGCCGCTTTGCCTGGATCTATGACCTGGATGGGAATAAGATTGAGCTCTGGCAGCCCCAGTCCGCAACGCCCTAAAGGGCCTTCCACTGCGGTTGCGGCAAGTATGCACTACGCCGTGATCACAGGCGTTCCTTTCAATTGACAAAAGGACTTCGTCAACCTCGGGGTGGATGTCTTCGATGCTTGGGAGATTTGAGCCCGGGCTTAATGGCGCCAGACGCTGTTCGTTCATGTGGATCTTCACAAGCCCCATGATGTTCGCCAGCTGGGCGGCGTGTCGAACCCGGCGAGCGAGGCATAGACGCTCCATTGACCGTGATGGATCGCCTCGTGTTGTACAAACTCCCAGGTGAACAGCGCGAAGGTAAAAGGGGTTCCATCCCAATCGATCGGGGCGTTGATGTCGACGGTTTCCAGTGTGGCGAGCAAGTGCCGCTGCTTGTCATCAAGCGCTGTGAGCAGCGCCTCCCGAGTCAGCGGACCGGCATAGTGCTGGTGCTTTCGCGTCCAATCCACTTTTCTGGTCGCCAGCGCGGCCGTGTAGACACCGCGCACACAGACGACGTGGCGCAGTTGCTTCGAAAACGGCGCGAAGCCGTCGCCAATCCGATGCGGCGCCGATGCGCGCCCTGGCTTTCCGGGCGGGTCTGGCGTAAAGTCCCACTTATCTTCGGGGACAGCGCGCACAAAATCGGCAGTTAAAGCGTGGAGCACCTGGCTGTACCGTACAAAGTCATGGATCGACATCGCATGATTTTAGCAGTCCGTTTCACCACGGCTGCCAAGGCGTGATCGCGAGAAATAGGGGAATGAGTATCCTGTCACCGTATTTCTACCGTATTTCTAGCGCAGATATTTTTCCGGTAGGGGATTGTCGGGACGCTCGGAATCCCAGAAGATGGTCATGATCTTCCAAGTGTCGCCCGTCTTGACGAGTTGAAAGCTGTTGATGCCGCGGGCGAAGGGTTTTTCGCCGGGGGCGTGGCGGGATTCGTAGGTGCTGAAGGCGTGGGCGATGTTGCCGAAAGTCTCCAGTCGCCGGGCCAATTCGGTTTCGTAGAATGCGGTCTTCTCGAAGATTGGCTTGGCGTGCTCGGCGTAATCGTCGGGCGTTAGGACGGCTGGTCCTGCTGCGCGAACCGGGATTAGGCGGGCTCCATCGGCGAACAAGGCTTTGAAGCGGACCCAATCGCGAGGGCCTCCGGCGGGACCGGAAATTACTTCATAGACTGCTTTGATGACTGAGTCGATGGAGTCAGTATCGGCGGCCTTCATGGCTGGGGAGAACATAACCAAGCTTGCAACTAGCGCGGAGAATCGCATCTCAAGATCGTAGCAAGTCCCGGAACTGGGTCGCGACCTGTCGGGAGCGATACAGCGAGAGCCGTTTAGTTCTGCGCTTGTGATAGCGCTCTTAAGGACCTCGCGCAAAACGGAGTGCGGCGCGGGCCGGTTCCTGGTCCGTTTGGCGGTGCGCGCCGCACCCTTTGCGCTTCCTGCCGGTCGCGGTTCGGCTACGGCTTACGTGGCGCGCAGCTACATCACCACTGGAGTCCAGGGCCAAGAGTTGGATCCTTGGCAGGCGAAAGCGCCTGCCCCACTTCTGCGTACAGCTACACTGGAACTATGTCCAAACAATACTCAGCACCACCGGCCATGTCGATCGATCCGGCGGGCAAATACACGGCTACAATCGATACCACCAAGGGGAGCATCGTCTGCGAGCTTTTTGCGAAGGAGGCGCCCAAGACCGTTAACAATTTTGTATTTCTTGCGAAGGAAGGCTTCTACAACGGCACGGTTTTCCATCGCGTTATCGCCGACTTCATGGTCCAAGGCGGCGATCCTACCGGTACTGGCAGTGGTGGGCCTGGATATCGTTTCGAGGATGAGACCAAGAACAATCCCAAGCGCCACAAAGTGGGGACGCTCAGCATGGCCAACGCCGGACCAAACACCAACGGCAGCCAGTTTTTCATCACGCACGTCGTCACGGATTGGCTGGACGGCAAGCACACTGTCTTCGGTCAAGTGCAGAGCGGTCAGGACGTGGTCAATAAAATTCAAAAGGGCGATCAATTGAAATCGGTGACGATTCAAGAGGGTTAATGGCTTTTCCCATTCATAGAATGCGGCGGCTGCGGGCGAGTGAGGCGCTGCGCAGCCTGGTCCGCGAGACGCGGCTCGCGCCCACGCAGTTCATCTTGCCGCTATTCGCTTGTCCGGGTGAAGGGGTGCGGCGCGAGATCAGCTCCATGCCGGGTAATTATCAGCTCTCCATCGACGAGCTGGTGAAGGAGTGCAGGGAAGCCGCGAAGCTGGGGATTGGTGGGGTGATTCTGTTTGGGATTCCGGCTGTCAAGGACGAGCTGGCATCCGGCGCTTATGCGGATGACGGTATCGTGCAGCAGGCCGTACGCGCCGTTAAGCGCGAGGTTCCGAAGCTGCTGCTGCTGACGGATGTTTGCAATTGCGAATACACCAGCCACGGGCATTGCGGATTGGTGGTGGAAGGGGAAGTGAAGAACGATCCAACGCTCGAATGGCTGGCGAAAGGGGCGGTATCGCACGCCCGCGCGGGAGCGGATATTGTGGCTCCTAGCGACATGATGGATGGGCGCGTGGCTGGCATCCGCGCGGCTCTGGATGCATCCGGCTTTCCGGACACGCCTATCCTGAGTTACGCGGCCAAGTTTGCTTCGGTGTTCTATGGCCCGTTCCGCGAGGCGGCCGAATCCACGCCGCAGTTTGGCGACCGGCGCAGCTATCAGATGGATCCGGCTAATGGGCGCGAAGCCATGCGCGAAATTGAGCTGGATCTGGAAGAGGGCGCCGATATGATTATGGTGAAACCGGCCATGCCGTATCTGGACGTGATCCGGCAGGCGCGCGACCGGTTCGAAGTTCCGTTGGGAGCTTATCAGGTGAGCGGCGAGTTCAGCATGTTGGTGGCGGCTATCCAGAAGGGCTGGCTGGATCGCGACCGCGCGATTTTGGAGTCGCTAACTTCGATACGGAGGGCTGGCGCGGATTTCATGCTGACGTATTTTGCGAAAGAAGCGGCGCGGTTGGTGGGGTGATGGGGGCTTTCTCGTAAATGGCGGCAACCGGTCGCTTACGCTCGCGGTTCGGTAACGGGGGTTGGCAGACGAAAGCGTCTGCCCCACGTAGGCTAATAATCCGGCGATTGCGGCCGATAAGCCACTAGGATAGATCCGTGGCTGGGACCATTTTTTCTACGACGAAGGCGGCAAGTCCCTTGGCTCAAGGCTCGCAGCCGAGTGCCACTGCGCGGAAGCTCAACGCGGATCAAGCGGCGGTGGTCCGTCAGCTGGTAAATACTGACCGGCATGTGCGGGCCCACGAACAAGCGCACCTGGTGGTAGCGGGCGCATACGCCACTGGGGGGCCATCCTATACTTATGCGGTTGGGCCGGATGGCCAGCGCTATGCAGTGGGCGGGGAGGTGAGCCTGGATACCAGTTCTGATCCGTCCAATCCTGAAGCGACGGTTGAGAAAGCTAAGGTAATACAGGCAGCCGCGAATGCTCCGGTGGACCCATCCACGCAGGATCGTCGGGTGGCTGCGGAGGCCGCGCAGATGGAGGCTGCCGCTGAAGCGCAGATTTTTGCTCAGCAGCGAAGCGGCTTGGGGTATTCGCGGAAGGAAGCGCCGGAGTTGGGGCAGATCATCGCGGCTGTGGCTTAAAGAGGGGCATTTGGTATACCAAGCGTCGGCATGAGTGCCGACGCGGCAGGCAAGAGTGCCTGCGCCACGAATGGGTCCAGTGGATCTAATAAGATTATTGGCGGACGGAGAAACCTCGGACGTGCTCTATGGCTGCTTCGGATTCATCTACGCCGCGGACTTCTGCCCAGCGCGGGCCTTGCCACAGGAGGCCGGCTAGATCGGACAACTGCGCGGCGGTGCCTACGGCGTAAACTTCCACGCTGCCGTCGTCGGAGTTGCGCACCCAGCCGGCCAGCGCGAGGGCAGTGGCGGAATGCTCGACGAAATAGCGGAATCCCACGCCTTGCACGCGGCCGTGGACGCGATAGAGCCGGGCTAATTTTACAGCGCTCAATGCTGTTTGGTTAGCGGATAGACAACCAGTTTCCGGAATTCCACCTGGCCCCGATCGCCCTGCAGCAAGATGGGACCGGGCTCGGATTCATTTGCGTCCATGGCGATAGCGGTTGGCCCATCAATGGCCGCTTTGTCGATAACGCGAATTCCGTTGAAGACTTCGGTGACTTGGCGCCCGATCAAGCGGACGGAGAGGGTTTGCCACTCGCCCGCCGGATACGCGGGGTTGATGGCCGGCGCGAGGCGTCCAAGAATTGCTCCGCTCCCGCGATTGGACGCGGGTCTGTCGGCATCATCCACCAATTGCAGCTCGTAGCGGCTACGCAAGGCGATGCCGCTATTGCCGTGCGGGAGAATTTTGAACTCGACGTCCAAAGTGAAATTCCAAAATTTCTTTTCCGACACTAAGTTGACCGCGTTAGGGGCGTTGGTCAGAACACCATCTTTCACTGTCCAGCCTGAGGCATGGCCGGGCGTTGCAGCCTGCCAACCATTCAGATCGTGGCCATCGAAGAGCACCACCGGGTCGTTCTTCTTCCAGGTGCCATCGTCTTTGTCCGGGATGGCTGGGGCGCGAGTGCCGGTCCATTCCAGGTAGGAGGAAGGATCGCCTTCAATTTCGAAAGTGCCCTTCAGCTTGCCGTCCTCGAGCCGCGCCCAGTACAATCCTTTTTCCGGTGTACGCTCGCGGTGGAAACGGCCTTCCAAGGCGAAGCGCAGCTCGCCATCCGCGATGGAAAGCTTGGGGATATCATCCAGTTGACCGATGGGCGCGCCGACGAACTTTCCCTTCAGGGTGCTGGTGCCGGCGCCAGACACTTCCAACCACCAGGCGCGCGGAGATGGCAAGCCATTGACATTGATATCCCAGCGGCCGTTGAATTGTTGATCGTCGATGGACGCAGCGCAGCAACCGAGTGCGCAAGCTGCTACGAATACAACTCTCACTGCGCCTACTTTACCAAACTTTACATGACTGTTCCGAGCGGCGACTGGCAAGAGCGTTTGCCAAAGGGCACTGACTCCCTTAGAGCGAAAAATCCGCAAGGGCACCGTCTCCCTCACGGTCGCGGTTCGGTAACGCGCCCTAAGCAAAGAGACGTCTCCGGCTATCGGGATAATTCGGTGCGCGTTTGCAGGAACTGGATGACGTTGGCGCGGGTAACGATGCCATCCAGATGATTGCCGCTCACCACCGGTAATTGGTTCACGTCATCGCGGCCCATGGTTTCGAGAGCCTCCATCACGGGCGTGGATGGCGTCACGGTGTGGACTTGATTGAGGGGGCGCATGACGTCGTATAGAGTAGTGAATGGCCAGCGCTGCCGCTCTAGATTTTTGATCTCGTGAGGGGTCACCAGACCGATCATTTCACCGTTCTGCTCCACGACGAAACAGCGCCGGGCGGAGCGCAGCAAGTGTTCCTCGACGAAGGTCTGGACGTTGAGGTTTCCGTCCACGGCGACGCAATCGTTGGTCATGACATCCGAGACGCGCACATCCTTCAAGTTGGATGTAAGCGTCACAGTACTGTAGCTCGATCCGGCGGCCTGCAGCAGAAACCAGCCGATAAATGCGATCCACAATCCGCCGAAGCCGGCGCCTCCGAAGAATTGGAAAATCCCGAGCGCGATGAAACCGAGCGCTACTACTTGACCGGTACGAGCCGCGAGTTGGGTGGCGCGCGTGGCGTGGTGAGTGGACCACCAGAGGATGGCGCGCAGGATGCGTCCGCCGTCCAAAGGAAATCCGGGAATCATATTAAAGGCTGCGAGCGATAGATTGATGTAGCCGAGCCATACCAGCATCGCTAGCAACGGTGTCTGGGGTGATGTCTTAAAATGCCAACCGGCGGCCCAAGCCAGACCGAGCGAGACCAAGCCGATCACGGCGCTCGAAAAGGGTCCAACGATACCGACCCAGAATTCTGTTTTCGGATCTTCCGGCTCTTTCTCTATTTGAGCAACACCACCCAAGGCGAACAGCGTGATGGCGCGGGTTGTGAGACCGCGGCTTCTGGCTACTAGCGCGTGCGACAGCTCATGCGCTAGCAAGGCTGCGAAAAAGAGCAGAGCTGTCATCAGGGAGGTGGTCCAAATTACGGCGGGTCCCCATTCCGCATGGCTCGCCTGGAATTGCGAGGAAAGCGACATGGTGATGAGCAGTGCGATCAGGAACCAACTATAGTGCAGACCGACTTCGATGCCGAAGATGCGGCCGAGCCGAATGCTGGATTGCATGCGTTACCCCCCGCTGATTAGAGTACACCGGACCGCATTCCGTTGCGGAAGATGTGGGTCCCCTGGCTGACGCGCGGGGCTATTTTGCCGTTAGGAGGCCGGAGCGTTCCAGCAGTGCGTTGGGATCCGGGTCGCGGCCCATGAAGGTGCGATACAGCTCGGCTGGATCCTGGCTGTCGCCGCGGGACAGAATGTTGTCGCGGAAGCGCGCGCCCACGTCCCGGCTGAAGATGCCTCGGGTTTGGAACATAGTGAAAGCGTCGGCGTCCAGAACCTCGGCCCATTTGTAGGAATAGTAGCCGGCTCCATAGCCCACCGGGCTGGCGAAGAGATGTGTGAAACTCGCGATCATCCCGTAGTGTTCGGGCAATCTGGCCGGGAAGAAAGCTTGCAGGATGGCGCGCGCGTAGGCGAGCACGTCCGGGTGCAATTGCGGGGAATACTCGCGATGCAGAGATAGGTCGACGAATCCGAAGCCGAGCTGGCGCATCTGCGCATTGGCGGCGCGGAAATTGCGTGCGTTTACCATCTTCTCGAACAGGTCCCGCGGTACGGGTTGGCCGGTCTGGTAATGGTGCGCGAAAAGATCCAGGGCCTCGCGCTCCCAGCACCAGTTCTCCATGATTTGGGACGGCAGCTCGACGAAATCCCAGGCCACGTTGGCACCGGCCAGACTCCGAACCTCAACCTGGCTCAGGCAATGATGCAGCAAGTGCCCGAACTCATGAAAAATGGTCTGGACTTCACGATGCGTGAGCAAGGATGGGCGATCGCCTCCGGGCGGAGTAAGGTTTCCGCAGATGAGGCCGGCATGCGGCTCCAGACGATTACCGAAAGCGACGCCGGTAATAAATGCGTCCATCCAAGCACCACCGCGTTTGTTTTCGCGCGGGAACCAATCCGCATAGAAGGCGCCGATCAGCGTGTTGTTGGCGGGACGGCTCTCATCATGAATCTGGTAGTACTTTACCTGCGGCTCCCACACGGGAACGCCAGGCTTCTCGAGCACGCGAATCCCGTAAAGCCGCTCAACGATCTCGAACATTCCCTGCACCACGCTAGCCAGGGGAAAATAAGGGCGCAGGGCTTCTTCGTCGAAGTCATAGAGCGCGGCGCGCTGTTTTTCCGCATAGTAAGCGATGTCCCAGGGGGCGAGCGTGGCACGCCCGGCGAAGGCCGCGAGCTCGTCGTTTTCCTTCTCGAAATGCTGATCCGTCTTGGATTTCAGGTCGGCTAGAAATTCCTGGGCGCGATCGCCTTTGTGCGCCATGCGATCCTCGAGCACCAGGTCCGCGAAATCGCGATAGCCGAGCAGATTGGCTTTTTCGCGGCGCAATTCGAGGATGCGCTGGATGACGAGCCGGTTATCGCGGTTCCCTGCCAACGCTCGATTTACATAGGCGTCGTAGACGTGCCTGCGGATTTCCGCATCGTCCAGGTAGGTCATCAAAGCCACGTAGCTGGGCGCCTGCAAAGTGAAGCGCCAGGCGGGGGCCTGGAGACCTTTGGATCGAGCGCTGTCGCGCGCCATGGCAATGGCGCTTTCAGGCAATCCGGCCAGCTTGCTCTCCTCGGCGATTACCAGCTCGAATTCGTTGGTTGAATCCAGAACATTCTCTGAGAATCGGATAGTCAGTTTGGAGAGTTCCACATCGATCCCGGCAATGCGCGCCTTACCGGGGGCGTCCAGTTCGGCGCCATGCCGGCGGAAATTGTCGATGGTCTTCGCTAAAAAGCGCTTGCGTGCGCCGGACAAGCTCTTGGCTTCCTCCGTTTTCGCGTAGGCTTGCACCGCTTGCCACAGCGATTCGTTCAGGGGCAGGGACGAATAGAACGCGCTCACCAGAGGCTGCACGGTATTGTAAGCGGCGCGCAGCTCGGGTGTGGTGGCAACGGCTTCCAAGTGGCGCGCGATTCCCACGGCATAATCCAGACGTTCGGTCAATTCGTCCAAAGGTTCCATGGTATTGCTGAAAGTCCGGGGCCCGGAATCGGACGTTAACCGATCGAGTTGCGCCTGTGCATCGCGCAGAAGCTGGGCCGCGGCGGGCTCCACGTGTTCGGCGCGAATTTGATCGAAAGGAATCTGAAATTCAACTTCCAGAAGTGGATTTCGAGCGTCGACTGAAGGCATTTTGTGTGGGGTCCCTATAATTCTATGACAATTGACGGACGATTTCAAAGGCAATCTTTCCAGATGCACGGGTGAGCGGCTCGGGAACAAACGACGGGAACAAAGCACGGCTGTTCCCGCGTATCCTATGGGTGAGTGGCTTCCGACTACGCTATCGAGACCTCCGATCTGGCGAAGGTCTATCGCTCCCGGTGGAAACGGCGCGAAGTGCGGGCGGTGGATGGAATCTCGCTCAATGTCGCGCGGGGCAGCACGTTTGGCTTGCTGGGGCCGAACGGGGCGGGGAAGACTACATTTGTCAAAATGCTGCTGTCCGCGGTACATCCTACGCGAGGGAACGCACTGATCTTCGGGCGCAATGCCCGCGAGCCGGAGGCGCGTCGTCCCATTGGCTATTTGCCGGAGAACCATCGCTTTCCAACATATTTCACGGGTACGGGAATGTTGGATTTTTACGCGGCCCTGTCGGGCATGGAATCGAGGGAACGGCGCAAGCGGATTCCGGAAATGCTGGAGCTGGTGGGCCTGGAGCAATGGGGCAGTGTTCGCATCGGCAAGTACTCGAAAGGCATGTTACAGCGGCTGGGATTAGCGCAGGCGCTGATCCATTCGCCATCCATGTTGATTCTGGACGAGCCTACCGACGGCGTGGACCCGGTGGGACGGATGCAGATCCGCGAGGTGCTGACGCGCTGTGAAGAGAAAGGCGTGACGATATTTATCAACTCCCACTTGTTGGCGGAAGTGGAGCTGTTTTGCCGCGAGGTGGCGATACTGGATAAGGGCAAGGTAGCGCTTAGCGGCAAAATGCAGGATCTTACCTCTGGAAAGGGCTACCGGCTAACGGTGGGTGAGACGCCCGAAGCTCTGATGGAGGCTTTGCGCGCGAAAGCAACATCCGTAGCATCCAGAAACGGATTTGTCGATTTCCAATTCGCAACCCGGCAGTTGGCTAACGAAGCGGTGGACCTGCTGCGGGCGCAACGGTGCGAGATCGAATCGCTGGCGCCAACCACCAGCACGCTCGAAGAAGTGTTTGTACGCACGGTGGCGAAATGAAGGATTCGTTGACGGCAACCGTGGCGTTGATCCGGGATACCTTCCGCGAGGCGCTCGCGCGAAAAATCTTCTGGGGATTGTTCGGGCTCTCGACGGTGATGATCCTGTTCTTTCTTTTCCTGCTGCGGATTGATCTGATGGAAGGCGGAGTTGCGTTCGTGTCGGCGTTTGGCCGGTTCAATGGCACCCGGGATGTGGATAAACTGGTGCGCGGCGTTTATGGCGGTATCGCGGCCTTCCTCTACACTTGGGGGATGTTTCTGGCGGTGTTTGCGTCGGCTGGACTGATTCCGAGCGTGCTGGAACCGGGGCGCATTGAGCTGCTACTGTCCAAGCCCGTGTCCCGTACCCATATTTTGCTGGGCCGCTACGTGGGCAATGTGCTGGTGGTTTCCTGCAACATTATCTATCTGGTGCTGGGGGTTTGGATCATTCTGGGGATCAAGACCGGGATTTGGTCTCCGTTGTTTCTGGTCTCAATCGCTACCACGATCTTCGCTTTCGCGGTGCTTCTGTCGGTGGTGATTTTGATCGGTGTGTTGTTTGAGAGCGCCGCGCTGGCAACGATGGTAGCGTCTGCTCTGATGGTGATGAGTATCATTCTGGCGCAGACTAGCTTCATGCTGCGCCTGCTTTCTTCCGAATGGTCGCGCCAGATTTGGCGGACGCTGTATTATTCTTTGCCTAAAATCTACGATCTGGGAAGTATGACTCTGAACGCCATCCAGAGCCGGTCGTTCGACGGCTTCATGCCCATCTGGACCTCGGCGCTGTTCGCTGCCGTGGTGCTGGGCTGTTCCCTGATGATTTTTGCGAGGCGGGATTTCTAATGCGTCGGTTCTGGGCGGCGGTTCTGTGTCTGGCTTTGATCGGTTGCGAGGCGAAGAAGCCGGGTTCGGTACGCATTGATCCGGCGCTTGAAGCGCTGATTCCCGCCGACACTGTGTTCATTGTAGGCGGCAACATCGATGCGGTCCGCCAAACGCCGGTTTATCAAAAGC
>DASYNU010000197.1:0-9898 GCA_036008345.1 Bryobacteraceae bacterium | reverse complement strand
AATTTGCCGTGGACGCGTTTTCACCCGGCGGCGCCGCCGTACCGGCCCACCGATACTGAGAAACAACAAATTCACGCAAAGATCGACCAATTGGACCGGATGATCCGCGAGCTTCGATCCGCGCAGGCAGATGACGGCCTCATGCCGGATGTTGAAATCTATGCCGAGGCGGCGCGCTGGAAGATGGCGTATCCCGAAGAGTTTTTTCGCCCGGTGTCGGTTGCGGACACTCTCAGTGTCCTGGACAAGGGCCTGGAACGAGCGGCGCAACTAAAAGCAGGCAAATCGCCCTGGACCAGGCAAAAAGGCCGCGTCGTTCGCGGTTTCCGTTCCGCGATTGATGGTTCGGTGCAACCGGTGCGCGTCACCGTTCCCGACGAGTATGACGGTGTCCGAGCGGTTCCTTTAGATGTCGCTCAGCATGGGCGCTTTACGCGCCTCTATGAAGTGGAGACTCTCAACTCGTGGGAGGGAGCCGAGATTGATTACCTTCCCGGCACGCTGCAAATCGATTTATTCGGGCGCGGCAAAAATACCTATCACTGGCCTGGCGAAGCGGATATTTTCGAGGCCATGGCATTCGCCAAGAAAGCGTACAAGCTCGATTCGGAACGGGTAACGCTACGCGGTTTTTCCATGGGAGGCGCGGGCGTGTGGCACACGTCTCTGCATTCCCCGGATCTCTGGGCCGCGGTGGAAGTCGGCGCCGGCGACAACACGTCGCATAGAATCCCGATCCTCAATACGCTGCCGGCCTATCAACAGGCGATGTGCAAGATCTTCGACAACATGTACGAGTGGGCGCTAAATGCCTACGATATTCCGTTTGCCTCTTATGTCGGCGAGAATGACCGGAACCTCGTGAAGCACCAGAGCGCTAAGCAGGAGTTGATCAAGGCAGGCATCCACTTCGAGGGGGATGCTTTCTCTCTGAAGGCCACGGATGCACCGTCGATTCTGTTTCTGATCGGTCCGAAAACCGGACACGAGATGCACCCGGAAAGCCGGAAGTTTCTGAATGCTTACCTGTACGATCGCATCAAGATGGGGCGCCAGGTCCCCGACCGCGTCCGATTTGTGACCTATACCACCCGGTATAATCGCGATTATTGGGTGACGGTGGATGGCCTGGCGAAGCACTACGAGCGCGCTGAAGTGGATGCCAAGCGATCCGGCGACCGAAGCCAATACGAGATTACTACTCGCAATCTCACGCGCCTCGTTTTGCGGCAAACCGGCCGCGCTACCTCCATCATCATCGATGGCCAGAAGGTACCCGTAAAGTCCGCGCCCGAGATGACCTTCGAGAAATCAAACCAACAATGGAAATTGGCCAGTGGCCGCGAAAAGGGAATCCGCAAGAAGCACGGGCTGCAAGGGCCGATCGATGATGCCTTCCTGGAGCCGTTTCTAGTGGTTCGTCCCACTGGTACGCCCTGGAACGCGGCGGCGAATCAGCAAGCTCTGCGGATGCTCCAACGGTTCGACCGGCAGTATACGCTGGCATATCGGGGCCATATCCGCATCAAAGACGACCAGGACGTTACGGCCTCTGATTTCACGAAGTATAACGTTGTCCTTTTCGGCGACCCTGGCAGCAATCGTTGGATCGCAAAACTCCAGCGAAAGCTGCCGCCGCTGCACTGGACCAAAGAGACGGTCGCGCTGGGCAACAAGAGCTTCCCGGCCGCGGAATCGGTACCAGCCATGATCTATCCAAGCCCGCTGAGCCCAAACCATTACCTCGTGATCAACAGCGGCCTCACTGCCGCTTGGGCAGACTGGGCCGGAGATTTCCCCACGCCCCGCTATGGAGATTTTGCGATCTTCAAAGTCCAGCCAGACTCCGACGATCCCGATGCCGCGTATGCGGGCCTGTTCGATGAATCCTGGAAACCGAACAACCGATGAACCGCTGAACTCATCGGACCGCCAACGTGACCGCCGGGCTCGACACGCTCCCCGCCGTAATCATCAGCGGAACATCGGCAGCGGGACTGATCCCGCCCGGCACCGTCACATTCACCTGATACAGTCCTGCGAAGCCAGGCACCAGCCCGGAGAACGCCGCTGATGCGGTCTGGCCGCCGATCGTGACTGTCACCGGATTGATGGTACGCGCGGGCGGCGATGCGGGCGCCGCTGATCCGTCGGGCACCGCTGGATTCACCAAACCCAAACCGTCGCAGTAAATCACGAGAGTATCTCCCGATGTCGCGGGCGTAGAGGCCGTATTCAGAAATTGCGTTCCGTCCGGCTTCACCACTGTAATCACGCCCGCTCCCGTACCGCTCTGATCTTGCGTGAACACGGCCGGCTGCGTAGGCGCTACAACCAACGGCTCAACCGGCGAATAGACTCCTTTGTGGATCACCACTAGCTGCTCGATGCTGTTCGCCCGCGCGCCATACGGAACCACAGCGTTGATCTGCCCCGGACTCACAAAATTCAGAAGCAGGGGTTGGCCGCCCAGCAGCACCTGCGTGTCGCTTAGCAAAGTTGAAAGTGGAAGAGACGCAGCCGGCGTCGGCGCGGTAGCGAGGTTTGAGCCGAAGATCGAAATGAAAGCGCCTGGCGCGAGTGGCCTGTGCGTGGTGGGTGCGGCCGCGCTTACCACGGCCGCCTGGTTCACCACGGGGGCCGTAGGGTTTGCGGAAATAATGCCGGTGGCCGTGGTCGATCCTGATAATGGCGGTGCGGACGAGCTGGCGCTGAGCGTCACCAGCACTCCTCCGCCCGCAATG
Source organism: Bryobacteraceae bacterium (assembly GCA_036008345.1). Lineage (GTDB taxonomy): Bacteria > Acidobacteriota > Terriglobia > Bryobacterales > Bryobacteraceae > Palsa-89. The sequence goes on along the minus strand of DASYNU010000197.1, from coordinate 7,154 downwards.
CTGTGCGGCAACCACGTGCCGGCCCATTGTCCATTCCCGATCGGCAGCATCGACACCGCGGGATCGCCGGAGGAAAAAGACGCTACCACTGATCCGCTGGTCATGGGTGAGCCACAATCATCCACGATCCGCGCCTGGAATGGAACGGGCTGCGCAGCGATGATCTCAGAACTAGGGCCCAAATTCGTGATCACCGGCAACAACTGTGCCGGAGTGCATGGAGCCGGCCTGGGTACAACCAACTGCACTGATACTGAATACGTGCTGTTATCGTTGGTGTTTTGAAGAACAACCGTGCCATTGTATACGCCGGGCTTCAAAATGCTGGGCTGTAAAGTGATACTCCCAAGTAACGGTTGCGCCGCTGTCACGTTTCCATTGGACGGCGATACGGCTAACCAGTTCGCGCCATCGTTCGTAATCGCCGCTGCGGCGAAAGGCAACTGCTGGTCCGAAAGAGTGGATAGCTGTATGTTCTGAACCACTGGTTTGCCGGTGCCATCCCCCACAACGCTCATGGCGGCCGGCGAGAGGACCGGAGTTGTATTGTTAGAAACCGGCAGCACCGTCAGTGCAACATCGATTGATTGCGCCGCATTGACGGCGCCGGGCGCTGAAACGTCTACGCGGCCGAAATATGTGCCCGGAGTTAGTCCCGCCGGATTCGCTTGAACATTGGCGATCGCGGGCGCAGCTGAAGTCGCTGTATCCGTTGTAGGAGACACGCTCAACCAGGTTTCTCCGGAAGGCGTCGAAACACTCGTTGAAAATGGCAATGAGCCCGCGGCGAGATTGGAAATCGAGATCGATTCGGATTGCGCCGGCGCGCCGGCGAAAGTTTGAAACTGAAAGCCGGTCTGCGAGAGGCCCAATAAATCCGCACCTGCAGCAACAATCGCCGTGAGCGGCACGTTGATTGTGTTGGATGCAGTCTGACCGGTGCCCGGCGTAATCGTAATTGCAACCATCGCCGAGTAGACGCCCGGACTCAACCCGGCGGGACTGACGTTGGCACTAATCGTCGCGCTGGAATTGGCAGCGATGCTTCCGCTGGCGGTGGGCACTTCAATCCAACAATTGGCCGTGGAATCCGCGCAATTGGCGCTGACGCTGTATGTGGACGCCGCGGATTGGACCGGTAATGGAATCTGGATAGAGCTGGCGCCGCTGGTGGCATGCGGAAGTTCGCCGGATGCACCGGATGCGGCATTGTCAGTATTGAACACCAGCACGCTGCCGGAATTTGCACCGTTGATCACAATCGGATAACCCGAACCCCCGGGGCCTGCCACCACCGGCGGATAGCCGCTGCCACCAGGGCCCGCAGTCTGAGCGTTAGCCGGCACCAGGTTGATTTCGCCCTGTCCACTAATTCCCCACCCGAAATCGCGTCCCACCAACGTGAACGTGAGATAGCCTCCGTGAACTTCGGTGGTTTCCCCGCCGCCGGCGGCGAGCTGTCCACCCCAAATGGCCACCGCCGCGGATGGGAAACCATCAGTGGGGTTGTCGGTATCGCAGGTTTGACCTCGACCGATTCCGGAAACATACTCCGGACCACTGGTGGTAGTGCCGTCTGGATTTTGATGTATGGCCTGCATCTGAAAATAAACTGTGCACTTGCCCGGTGACGTCACTTGGACGGTCCCATGGAAGTTCACCGGACCCAGGTACGTGAATTGCCCATTACCGTCGAGGTCCGCTGTATCGCCTCCCTCGCCAACCGTGTACTTACCGGTCGCCGAAAATGTAACGTTGACAGTGTGCAGTGCAGGCTGCTGCGCCACCGCCTGAGCGGCCATGAATATAAGGACAAACAAAGCTCGAGCGCCCATGGACTGGAAACTCCTTCAGCTTGTAGGCGCAAAGCGGTCCCAAACACCCTCACAACCGATGAACCGAAGAACCGAAGAACAGTTTTTGAGCCTGAAGCTCCCCGTCACGCTAGCCCTCCGTTCACCAAGGCTCGAGTCACAGTCTCGGCGGGAATGCCTTGACCGAATCGCGGGGGGAATCTGTGGTGTTAGTGCAGGCCAACCTGGCCGCGAACAGATTCAATCAATTTTGCAGGATCGAACCCAATCCCATCGCGAAAGACTATCCGGACCTTCTCGACATCGGAGATTTGTTTGGCTGGATTTCCATCCAGAACAACCAGGTCAGCCTGCTTGCCAGGAGCAATGGAACCGATGTGATCCTCCAGGCCCAGGAATTTGGCTCCATTGAGCGTTGCGATCTGGATCGCCTCGGCTGCGCTAAAGCCGCCCTCCACCAGCAATTCGATATTGCGCTGATCGCCGAAGCCGGCTAGCGCGCTGCCGTTGCCGGTGGGGTCGCATCCGGCCATCAGCAAGCCACCCGCTTTGACAAAGGCGCGCTCGAATTCGAGTTCCTTTTTGACGCGTAGCGCGCTCCCGGCGCGAGCTTGTTCGGAAAGCCGGTCCCGCCCACTCAAATATAAGAGTGCTGCGGTGGGAGAAAGTGCGTCTAAGAAGCGCTGCTGCAACGGAGGCGCCGACTCGAAAACCGCCAGCGTGGAAGTGACCGCTACTTTGTGCTGCACCAACTCGTGAATCGTTCTTTGCACTGCTTCGCCGTTTACATCCAATTGGGCCAACTCCTGCGCCGAGCCTTGCGGACAGACATCCGGCTGCTTCCCGGGATTAAATTCAGAATCCACCACCAGTCCATGCTCCAGATTGTCGATTCCGAGCGCAGCGGCTTCCCGAAATCCCACCGAGCACAGATGTCCAGTCAATTTCAGGCCGCGCGCGTGAGCGGTGGTTAGCGCGGCTTCCAACTCGCCGCGCGTAATATGCATGTAGGCCTTGAAAGAATGCGCTCCCTGGCTCGCCCAATATTCCACGAACCGGCGCGCATCATCCGGCGTGTCGAGTTCGGCCATTTGCGGCGCGAAGCTGCCATGCCCTTCGAGATATCCCACGGTGATGAGCATCTTCGGACCCGGCATGCGGCCTTGATCGATCATCTTCTTCAGGTTCAAATCGGTGTAGGGTTCAAGCGTCCCCGCCGTGCGTGCGGTTGTTACGCCGGAAGCTAGATACAGCCGAGGAAAACTCATCCCATGTTCGATATAAAGTGGAACGCCGCCTCCCGATGGATAAAACAGATGCTCATGCATACCCACCAGGCCGGGAATCACGGTATGATCCGGCAATGCCATGCGATGAGCCGCTGCCGGTACCTGAACTTCATTGGCCGGCCCCACCGCCTGGATGCGGCCACCTTCAATCACGATGGTCTGGTCTTCACGCGCAGACGCGCCGGTGCCATCCAGGATGCGAACGTGCTCCAGCGCTATGACTGGTGCATCCACGGCGATGAACGGCTTCAGCCCCGGCGTGAACTGAGACTGGGCCATCACTCCACTGGCTGCGACCAACGCAAATATCCACAAGCGGATACTCATACCGGTGAAGTATAACGGATTCAAGCTGGGATGAAACTCCTCTTCAACAGAGCAGTCTGCATATTGGCGGTATTCTCTCTAGCCGGCGCGCAGGATCCGGAGACCGCCATCAAACCCGAGACCGCCATCAAAGTGGATGTGGACGTGGTGAACGTTCTGTGCACGGTCCACGATCCTCGCGGCGCGCTGGTCCGCGATCTCAAGCAGGACGATTTCAAAATCTTCGAGGATGGCCGCCCGCAGGAGATCCGCTATTTCGCGCAGGATACCGACCTGCCGCTTACCGTAGCTTTGCTTTTGGATGTAAGCGGCAGCGTGCGATGGTTCGTGGAAGATGAGAAGCGCGCCGCGGCGAAGTTCCTGGAACAGGTGCTGCGGCCCAACGACCGCGCATTGTTGGTGGGATTTTCGAGCACCATCGTGCTGTGGCAAGACCTCACGGGGTCCTCCGCATTGCTGGCCGAAGCCCTGCAGCGGCTGCGTTCTATTCCATTCAAAGGCCTTCCGCCCTTGGGATTCCCCATGCCCAGCACCCTGCTGTACGAAGCGGTGCAGAAAACCGCGGTGGGAAAATTGAAATCGCTATCCGGCCGAAAAGTCTTGATCGTCATTTCGGACGGTTTGGATAACGGCAGCAGCGTCCATCTCGATTCAGTAATCGAAGCAGTGCAGGCCACCAATACCATCGTTTACGGGATCTGCTTCGAAAGCGGCTTCTCCGGATGTACGTTTCTCAAGGACATGTCGGAGCCGACCGGAGGGCGGACCTTTCGAGTGAAAAAGACTCCAGTAGCCGAAATCTTTGCGACTATCCAGGAAGAAATGCGAAGCCAATATGCGCTCGGTTACATTTCCACCAATCGGGCCCACGATGGAACTTTTCGCAAGTTGCAAGTACGTGTGCTTCCCAAAGGACTGAAGGTGGGCGCTCGAAAAGGATACTACGCAGGGAAGTAGGGCTTCGTTTCTCGTTTCTGGTTTCTGGTTTTCTGCCGCCTGCCGCCTGCATCCTGCCGCCTGACCGTCCCAGCCCCTATAATTCGAACAGGGCCATGCGTAAGCGCCTCATGATCGGCTCCGGCTTGCTGCTGCTCGCCATTCTGGTGACGCTGGAAGTGTGGCAAGGCTCATTTACATTATTCGGTCCATTCGCTCCGTCCAGCATGCAACAGACAGTCTTGTTCTGGGCGGTCTCCACATTCATTTTCATTCTGACCATCACGCTGGGATTTATTTTGTTCCGCACGGGACTCAAGCTGTACATAGAACGGCAGAGCAACCGGCCCGGCTCGCACATTAAATCCAAACTGATCGGCGGCGCAATAGCGCTTAGCGCGCTGCCGGTGTTCTTCCTGGTGTTGTTTAGCGTTTCAGTCCTGAATCGGAATCTGGATAGCTGGTTTACACGGCCGGCGCGCAATATGAACATCGATCTTACGCAGGTGGCGGATGCGTTGGATCAGGAGGTGCGGAGTAAGCTGACCGCGGAGGCGCAGCTGCTGGCATCCTTATCGCCAACCGAAAGCGCCGACTATTACGAGCGGTTCTGCGCCGCCAATGAGATTGAGCGCGCCGAGGTGGAAAACCCGGCTCAAGTGAAACGGGTATTGTGCGTCGTACCAAAGTTACGCAGTACGGATCTATATACGGTCGACACTCAGACCGCTCGCGGTATTATCAGTCTCTCCGCGCGCCTGCCGATGAATCTGGCCGCCAAACAGGCTGAGATCTCGCAAGATGTCGCCGAATATAACCGGCTGGCGGTAGATCGAAAAGCATTCCGCAGCATGTACCTTCTGTTGCTGAGCTTAATAACCCTCTTTATACTGTTTTTCGCCACTTGGATCGCCCGCTACATGGCGGGACAGATCTCGACGCCTATTACGGCGCTGCTCAAAGCAGCCGAACAGATCCGAAAAGGGAACCTGGGATACCGGGTGCACGTTGCGGCCATCGATGAGATGGCCACGCTGGTAAAAGCGTTCAACGAAATGACTGAGGCGCTGGAGGCCAACAGCAAGGAGCTGGAATCGCGCCGGCGTTTCACCGAAGCCATTCTCGAGAGCATCCCCACCGGCGTCATTTCACTCACAGCGGACGGCCGCATCCAGCGCGTAAATCGGGCGCTGATGGGGATTTTCCCCGAGGATCAAGTGGCCCGGGCTACACGGCTGAGCGATCTGTTCTCGCGCGACGATACGGCTGAGATCCGCTATCTGATGAATCGCGCCCGGCGCACCGGTGTGGCCGGCACGCAGATTGAATACAAAGCCGAGCGGCACGTCCTCCACCTGGCCCTTACCGTAGCCGCACTGGATGCCCAAAGAAGCTCCGGATTCGTACTGGTTGTCGAGGACACCAGCGACCTGCTGCGCGCCCAAAAAGCCGCTGCCTGGCACGAAGTGGCGCGTCGCGTGGCGCATGAAATCAAGAATCCGCTGACGCCCATCTCGCTTTGCGCGGACCGTATCGGCCGCCAATTGGAACGCGCGGAGCAAACTGTAGAAACCAGGCGCATATTGCAGGAATGCTCCACCACCATCGCCCGCGAGGTGGAAAGCGTGCGTACTTTGGTGGACGAATTTTCACAGTTCTCCCGTTTTCCGGCCGCTCAGCCAGTAGCCTCCGACTTGAACGAAGTTGTGGAGAATGCCCTGGCAGTCTTCGACGGACGTCTGGACGGTATCCAGGTCCGTACCGATCTCGCCGACGACCTGCCGGCCGTCAATATAGACCGGGAACAGTTCAAGCGGGTGGTGGTGAACCTGGTGGACAATGCAGCCGAAGCGATGCAGGACTCGCCTTCCAAACGCCTCTACATCGCCACGCGCCACACCGAAATCGATTCGGTGGAGCTGATTGTGGCCGATACCGGCTGCGGCGTTTCGAGGGATGATAAAGAGAAACTTTTCCTGCCCTATTTTTCGACCAAGGGCCGGGGCACTGGCCTGGGCCTGGCGATTGTGAATCGCATCCTGGTGGACCACGACGCTACCATCCGCATTGAAGACAACGTCCCAGTGGGCGCTCGATTCATTGTCGATCTCCCGACTCCTGCCTCGGCCGATCCGGAACCCAAGACTACCGAAGTTGTTACGGAGAGCCGTTTGTGAAGATCGCGCGTATCTTGATTGTGGATGATGAACCCGGCATCCGCCAATCCCTCGCGGGCGTACTCGACGACGAAGGCTACCACACCCACGCCGTGGCATCCGGAGAAGAATGCCTGGATGAGCTGACGCGATCGAGCCACGATCTGGTTCTGCTGGATGTCTGGCTTCCGGGCATGGATGGCCTGGAAACGTTGACGCGTTTACAGGAGATTCCCTTCGCCAGCCGCCCCATGGTGGTGATCATATCCGGCCACGGAACCATTGAAACGGCGGTGAAGGCCACTAAGTTGGGCGCCTTCGATTTTCTGGAAAAGCCGCTGACCATTGAGAAAGTCTCCGTCGTTGTAAAGAACGCGCTGCAGCAGCGCAAGCTGGAACTGGAACTCGAACGTTTCAAGGAAGACGGCAAATCACGGCTGCAAATCATCGGCGACAGCATCCCGATGAAAGCGCTGCGCCAGCAGTTGGCCTTGATGGCCGCCACCAACGGACGCGTGCTGATCTATGGGGAAAGCGGAACCGGCAAGGAACTGGTGGCGCACGCCATCCATAGCAGCAGCGCGCGCGCATCCGAACCGTTCGTGGAGGTGAATTGCGCGGCCATCCCCGAG
>DASYNU010000196.1:0-12223 GCA_036008345.1 Bryobacteraceae bacterium | reverse complement strand
GAGACGCAGCAGATAGTGGCCTTGGAGCGACTGCTTTAGCTCGCCCGGAGTTCCGAGCGCGATGATCTTGCCGCGATACATCAGCGCCAGGCGATGGCAGTACTCGGCTTCATCCATGTAATGCGTGCTGACGAAGATGGTCTGCCCGGCGGCGGAAAGTTGGTAGATCAGATCCCAAAATGTGCGGCGAGCGATGGGGTCGACACCCGACGTGGGTTCATCGAGAAACAGAATCGGCGGCTCGTGCAGAATGGCGCATCCCAGGGCGAGACGTTGTTTCCAGCCGCCGGAAAGGAGGTGCGTCAGAGTGGAGCGCCGCTCTTCGATGCCGGCCATCTTCAGCACGTAGGCTTTGCGTTCCGGGCGGCGCGCCCGTGGAACGCCATAGATGCCGCTGAAAAAATCGATGTTCTCTTCCACAGTGAGGTCGTCGTAGAGAGAGAACTTCTGGGACATGTATCCGATGTTCTTCTTGATGGCTTCCGATTGCGTCATGACATCCAAACCGCCGACGGATGCGGTCCCGGAAGTGGGAAGCAGCAATCCGCACAGCATCCGGATGGTAGTGGATTTGCCTGCGCCATTGGGCCCGAGGAATCCGAATATTTCTCCGCGGCCGACCTGGAGCGTTACGTGATCCACGGCGATGAAGTCGCCGAAGCGCTTGACGAGATCGTGGATTTCGACGGCGTTGTCAGACATGGCAGGCCGATCTGTGGCAGAGGCAGGCTAAAGACCGCTTGCCTGGCTTTACTTTTTGTGGGGCAGGGCCATGCCCTGCCGGCGATATATTAGGACCCGGCAGGGCATGGCCCTGCGTCACGAACCCCCGATTACTGCTTATTCTAGCTGGCATGCGCGGCCTCTGACTTTCTGATCAAGCCAATGAATACGTCTTCTAGCGATGGCACGATCGGGCGAAACTCGCTGGCTCGCAACGTATTTTTCAATTGCTCCACCGAAACACCGGGTCCGAGAAACAAATGCAACTTGGCGCCCGCCGGTTCCACACTCAGGACGCCCGGCTGCGATTGCAAGAACTCCCGGGCTGCCCGGTTATCCGCTGTCTCAACCTCGTAACAGGCCTCATCGAGGGCATGTTTCAAATCGCGCGGCGATTCGCAGCGGATCAGTTTGCCCTGGTTCATCAGTCCCACGCGATTGCACCGCTCGGCTTCATCCAGATATGCAGTGGTCACGAAAACCGTCAGCCCATCGCGCACTAATTGGTAGAGAATGGCCCAGAAATCGCGCCGCGAAACGGGGTCCACGCCATTGGTGGGTTCGTCCAGGAACAGAACCTGTGGATGATGCAGCAGCGTGCAAATGAGAGCCAGCTTCTGCTTCATGCCGCCGGAAAGCTTCGCGGCCGGGCGCGAGCGGAATGGCTCCATTCGCGTCATTCGCAGCAGGTCCGGCAGAAGGCGCGCGCGCTCACTCTTAGAGATGCCGAACAAGTCGGCGTAGAAGTTCATGTTCTCGTCGACTGTCAGATCGCCGTACAATCCGAAGCGTTGGGCCATGTAACCGATCTGATCCTTCACCGCTTCCACTTCGCGCGCGACGTTATGGCCGGTCACCCAGGCCTCGCCCTGGGTTGCATTCATCAGGCCGCACAGCAACCGGAGGGTTGTGGTTTTTCCGGCGCCGTCCGGACCAACCAGGCCGAATATTTCGCCGCGCGCGACTTCCACATTGAGATGATCTACGGCCGTAAGATCGCCAAAACGGCGCGTCAGGCCGATCGCGCGGATGATGGGTTCGGCGGTCAATTCAGTTCAATCTCCGCATCCACCGGCATGTTGGATTTCAGTTCGTGCTTGGGATTGTCCACATCAATTTTGATGCGGTACACCAATTTCACGCGCTCCTCTTTGGTTTGGATCTGCTTGGGCGTGAATTCCGCCTCGGACGCGATGAAAGAGATCCGGCCATTGTAAGTGCGGCCGGGATACGAATCGATGGTGAGCTTGGCCGGTGCACCCAGCTTCACCTTGCCGAGATCTGTTTCGTTGACGTAGGCGCGCAGCCACGGATGATCCAGGTCGCCGATGGTGACCACCGTTGTCCCGGCCGCCAGCACCTCACCCACTTCCGCCGATTTCACCAGCACTATGCCCGCGATGGGCGAATACACAGACGTGTCGTTGATCTGCGTCTGCGTAATCTCCATTTGCGCACGGGAGCGATTGACCTCGGCCACATGACCCTGTACGTCTTCTTCGCGGCGCTTCAGCTCCAGCGAATTGGCTTCGCTCACTCGCAATGCGGCCTGCGCCGTGGCCACTTGCGCGCGTGCCGCCTCAATATCCTCCTTGCGCGGACCCTCCAGCACTAACGCCAAATGCGCTTCCGCCTGGTGCAGCGCTGCGGCAGTGCTGTCGTTCCGCATGCGGTATTGGTCGTACTGAGCTTTCGAAATATCGTCGTTCTTGAACAGTTCCTGGCCCCGCTCCCAATCCAGCTTGGCCTGTTCATACTGCGCACGGGCGTCCGCAGCCGCATCACGCGCCTGCTGGATTTCCTGCGGACGCGAACCGGCCAACAGTTCATCCAGATGCGCCTGAGCTTCCCTGATCTGGGCCTTCTTCAGCGCAATATCGTTTTCGAGCGTTTCACGCTGCCAGTGAACCAGGGTCTGGGTCTGTTGGAATTGCGACTCGGCGGATTGCAATCCAGCTTCGTCGCGGCTGTGCTGTCGATCCACCTGATCGCGATCGATGCGGGCGACGAGCATTCCTTTGGTCACCGAAGCGCCTTCATCCACAGTCCGCTCGATCAGCTTTCCGGGAACTTTGAAGGAAATATCCACCTGCGTCAGCTCGATATTGCCGGAGAGCAGCAGGCGATTGTCGTGGCTGCGATCGAACCAGCGCGGCCACATCACACCGGCGGCTACGGCCAGCGCGACCAACAGAAATATCGGAATTATGATCTTGCGTTTCATGGTTTTCCTTTACGGAAGCATGCTTCGGATGGTGCCGGTGGCCCTGCCCAGGTCGATGCGGGCGACGTTGTGGTTATAGAGCGCGTTGATGCGGTTATCGCGCGCGCGTTGCAGGCGGGTTTGCGCATCCGTCACTTCCACGCTGTTCGACACACCAGCTTTGTAGCGGCGTTGCGCCTGCGCCAACTCATTTTCGGACAACTTCAAGCCGTCCTCGGCGGCTTTCACTTCCGCGTCGGCCGAGCGCAAACTTTGCAGAGCCAGCCTTACATCCAGCTCAATCTGATCGCGCAAATCCTGAGTGCGAATCTGTTCCTGGCGATATTCGGAGGCGCTCTCGGCACGGCGTGCATCGCGGCGTCCACCGTCGAAGATAGGGATTTTGAGGGATGCGCCAAAGGTGCGCGTGGGAACGGAATTGGTGATGGTGGAACCGCTGGAGCCGTAATCGCCGAATGCAGCCACGGACGGCAGGCGCTCGAATTTTACGCCACTGTAACTCAGCTTCGCGCTCGTCTCGCGGCCGCGCTGCGCTTTCAACTCGGCTCGATTCTCGCGCGCGGTGGAGAGCGCCTGAGCGGGGTCGAGGTTTTCCACGGGAGCATACGCCAGCGCGCCCGTCAGCTCCACTGGACGATCCAGCGTTAGCCCGATCACTTTCAACAACTCCAGATGCGATCGCTCCACGCCGTTTTCCGCCACTATGAGCTGCTGCCGGTCGTTCGCCAATTGGACATCGGCGCGCGTCACTTCGATCCCTGTGCCCGTGCCCGCGGTCTTCAGCGATTGCGACAGCTTCAGCAATGCTTCCGAAAGTTCGACATTTGCTTTCGCGGTATCGAGCGCGGCTTGGGCGCGCAGCCCCGTAAGATAGGCGCGCGCTACTTGATCGGTAACCTGGTCGCGGGTTCCCTGATTGTCGGCTTTGGTGGCTTCGACTGCGACTTTGGCGGCCTGATAGCCGCGGATGCTGCTGAAGTCGAAAACTGTTTCGGTAACGCTGGCGCGCGCGTCAAAAGCATCGAATGGTCCTACGAACGTGGGAATGCTGAAGCCTGGAATAGAAATGTGCGGAAACACGAACCCGAAAGCTTTCAAGTTGCGCGTCTGGTTCTCTTCCGAGACGGCTCCTTCAATATCCGGAAGCAGCGCTGCGCGAGCCTCCGCGGACCGGGCCTCAGCCTGAAGGATCGCCTCCGCGGCCAACTTCACCCGAGTGCTGCCGTCAGGGGCGAGCGCGAGATCCACCGCCTGCTTGAGCGTCAACTGCAGCGCCGTGGGCTGCGCAACAAGCGTCGAGCTGAGCATCAGAAACAGCGCGATTTTAGTGAACTGCATGCTGAACCTCCGCCGGTACGGGAGCTAGGAGTCCCGCCAGCAAAAAAGCTTCCAGGCGCTGGATGGTGCCTTCCACGTCCGAGGCATCGCACTTGCCCCCGGAAAGAACCTGCAGCACCCGCGCGCCGCCGATGGTATGCGCAACCGCCCCCATCATGAATTGCATGCGCCATAGCAGCTCGGTGCGGGGCAGATGAGGCAGCGCCCGTTCGAGCGCTGGAAAGAATCGGGCCAAAACATGTGCCATATGCTTCTGGAAGATCTTTTCGGCCTGATCGCTGGATTCAGTGAAAATCCTGCTCATCATAGGTCCGAACTCCTTGCCCGGACCGGACAGCATTTCAAACATGGGCCGCAGCAAGCAATCGATTAGCTGATCGAGCGGCAGTGGGCCATCGCCGGCTTCGGCTTCGCAGGCATCCAGCATCGCGAGACGCTTCTCATTGATAGGGCCCAGGCGGCGGGCAATCACCGCATGCATGAGAGCTTCCTTGGACTGGAAATGATAATTCACGGCCGCCAGATTCACGCCAGCCTCTCGCGTGATGACGCGGAGCGAAGTAGCCTCGATGCCTTGCTGCGCGAAGAGGCGTTCAGCGGCATCCAGGAGGCGATCCTTAGTAGTCATACGTTTGTTTAAATTATACGTATGAATTACTCATTGTCAATGACTCTCGTGCAAGTCGTTGAATCAATATGGGAAGTGGTGGCGCGCCAATGGGCGCAGCAGGCTCCAGTCTTAGCAACGAGGTGATATCATAAAGGTGCCTTGGCAACGCCGTCCGCAAGATCTTTAGTGTCTCTAAAGACGAGATTGATCCGGCGCTAGAGTAGAAGCGTTTCATCGAGGGTTGGAGTTTTCAGCAGATAATTGGCTAGCCCGCGCCGTCCGATCGAGGTCCGGACAGTACAAAGCAGCTCGAAAAGGGATCCTTCGCCAAAAACATGCAAGTCCGTTGCATAGACGTGGCCAGGATCGCTGAATTCTTCCCCGGTGACTCCGACGCCGGCCCAGTCGCCTCGCACTCGCTGCATAGCACGGCCGTAGAAGCGCTTCAGGCGCAACATGCGGAATTCTGTTCGACGATGCCGCTGTAGCCGGTGCGCGGAAACAGCCGCGACTGGAATCGGAAATGATGACCAGATGAAGGACACCTGCCCCCGAATGGCGCAAAAAATGATCGCCAGGAACAGCCCAACAGCCAGCGTAAGAACCCCCGCAGCCTGCACATAGGGTAAGCTGAGCTGGGCGATACCTGTCTGCAGTTCGAGTAATCTGCTTTCGTACTGGAGCAGCACGTCATGAACAGTCACGCAATAATGATACGATCTGGCGGACGTAGAGGTTCCCGGAGCGCCTGCGGCCGTGATAATCTCGGATATTCGCTTTGATTTAACAATTAAACGTCCGTAACCTTGCGCCGTTTCCGTTGACTTCCCTAGCGGTCCACCGCATAATACCGGCGGAGGTAAAGAGTTATGACGCGTCTGGTACCGCTCTTAGCACTCGGCTGCCTATCCGCATTCGGTCAGTCGGCGGAGACGCGCATCCCCGCGCAACCCCGGTTCCCGCCCATCACCGGCGCCCCTTATTCGGGCGAGATCGTGTCAGAGACCGTCCAGACCCTCGCCGATGGGACGCATATCAGGCGCACCAATTCGCGCACCAAGGTCTATCGGGATTCGTTCGGCCGCATGCGCGAAGAAGAAAAATTGCCCTTCCAGGGGCCGGCCGATCAGCCGCCCCACGCCACCGAGGGCCCGACTTTAATCAACATAACGGATACTGTCGGCTGGGTCAGATATACGTTAGACGTCCCCCGAAAAGTCGCGCACCGGCAGATGTTTCCAGAGCGGGTTCCAGTGTCGGCCGTCGCAAGCCGAGCGCCGGCGCCAGTGAGCCAAGCTGCGCCTGCTACCGACTTGAAAACTCCTCAGACCGTCCAGGAAAAACTGGAGAACCAGACCATCGAGGGACTGTTGGCGGAAGGGACGCGCACTACTACTACGTGGCCGGAAGGCTCCATGGGTAACGACCGCCCGATTGCTATTGTCCAGGAGTACTGGAGATCTGTGGAATTGAAGGTTCTGGTCCTCAATAAATGGATCAATCCCAGCTCCGGAGAGAGTACCGAGAAGCTGACCAATATCTCCCGCAGCGAGCCGGACCAAAGCCTCTTTCAACCGCCGCCGGATTACACCATCGTGGATGAAAAAGGCTCGTTCACCATCAAGTGGGGCCCGGACCAACAGTAAGGCGCTACAACCGGCCGCTTACGGAGTTCCCATGAGCCTGCTGGCCCGCCGAAGGTTATGGAGACGTCTTGTGGCGCACGCACTCTTGCGTGCTGCGCCGAGACTCGTCTCGGCGGTTGGCGGAGATCGAGACGAGTCTCGATGCGGCACGCAAGAGTGCGTGCGCCGCAAGGCGTCTTCAAAGTAGGTGCCTTTCGCTGACCGGTCGCTTACGCTCGCGGTTCAGTAGTGGAGCCGGTGTCTATCCGGGTGAGGCAGCGCTTATTTGGCCTTTCTTCCGAGCTCCTAACTCGCCTGGCACTTCGCCACGATCAACGTAATATCATCCTGCTGCTCATGCGGGCTGAATTGCCGGACCTCATCCACAATCGCCGCCAGCAAATCCCGCGATGAACGCTGCCGATGACGCCGCAGGGCTTCCATCAAGCGCCGTTCTCCGAAATCGTCGCCGGCATCGTTGAACGCCTCCGTCACGCCATCGGTATAAAGCAGCAGCGTATCGCCCGCGTGGAAATCGTTTTCCCCCAGTGCGCAATCCCATTCTTTGAACAACCCCAAAACCGTACACGTGGACCCCAGCCGTTCCATCGAGTCGTCTCCGCGCAGCAACAAAGCCGGCAAATGCCCGCAATTCACGTAGCGCAGCCGCTCGGTCCGGCCATCGTATTCCGCGAAGAAGAGGGTGGCGTAGGCGCTATCCACGGTATTTTCATAAAAGAGCTGGTTCACGGAGCGCAGCAGCAATTGAGGTTGATCCAGAGCCGCTGCGTATTGGCTGCGCAAATTCGCTTGCAGATTGGCCATCAAAAGCGCGGCCGCCATTCCTTTGCCCGCAATATCCCCAACCACCAGGCCCAGACGCTGGGGGCCCAGGTCCAGAAAATCGTAGTAATCGCCACCCACCTGCAGCGCCTGGATGCAAATCCCGGCGTAATCCAGCGTCCCGCAGGCCGGCTGCGTTTGCGGGAATAGCCGAGCCTGCACCTGTTTCGCGATTTCCAGTTCCTGCGCGGCACGCCGTTCAGCTTCCAATTTTTCGGCCGCGGCCTGGCGCTGAGCCTGGATGGAACGGCTCATTTCGTCAATACTGACGAGCGTAAAAGAATTTCCGTCAATATCCTCGAAACGGGTAAACACTCCCCCCCACGCCGGCGTACTTCCAGGCGGTGCGCTGCCTGGCGGCTCGGATGTCGGACGCTCATACTTCACCCGCCTCAGGCGCGGCGTAAATCCGAATCGGACTCCTCGGTTGCGCCATTCGCGATACGTGGCCGCGACGTTTTCGGTAACCAGCACCACGTGCGTGGCGCGCCCGATCAGCTTGTATTCGGCTGAACCCTTTTTCGGCTGGATAAGCAAAAGCACCGTGGAACCATCCGGAGGGGACACGGCTACCCAGCGGTGTCCTGCCTGGTAGTCGGCGTCGAAGGCCAGCTGAAATCCGAGCTGATCCACGTAAAATCGCACGCTCCGCTCTTGATCGCGAACGAAAATGTTCACCAAATAAATGGAGAGGTGAGGCGCCGGCCGTTCCGCCCCGCGGGATGAAGGAGAACTACCCATCGCCGTGATTATAAGTCCTCTGTAGCTGCTGCTACGGGTGATATGATGATTACAGAATGTCAATGCTTTCGCCCAGACTGCAACTGAAAGTCGCGCAGAAGCAGATCCTGACCCCGGGACTCGTCCAGATGGTGACAGTCCTTCAGTTGAACCGCCTCGAACTGAAGGACATGATTACGCAGGAAATCGCCGAGAACCCGGTGCTAGAGGAATCGCTCGATGGCGTCGAAGAGCTGACTCCCGAGGAAGTGCAGGCCATTCTCGAATCCGAGCGCACCTCAGAGCCTTCCGATCAAACCATTCTTGAAACCGTGAATGGAGCCGCTGCCGCTGAACCGGGTGTCGCCGCCGATGGAACCGAAGCGAATGCCGGGTTTGATTACGACGGCCCCGCTCTTCCTTCTATCGAGACTGCCTCCGAACCTGCGGCCACGGCGCCGGCGCCTGAAACCGAAATTCCGGATCAGAAAACCGACAAGGATCCCTTCGACGAAATCGACTTCGGCACCTTTTTCGACGAATACCTGGACCCAGGCTATAAGAGCCCGGCATCCGAATCCGTCGAGAAACCTTCCTTTGAAACATTCCTCTCCTCGCCCGTCACCCTCGCCGACCACCTGAACTCGCAGTTAAGCGTGCTGGTGATGTCGGAAGACGTCCGCGATGCCGCCGACAACATCATCGGCAACCTGGACGAGAACGGCTATCTCACCGCTACGCTCGAAGAAATCGCGGATACCGGCCAGCACAGCATGGAGGAAATCGAGCAGGGTCTGCGGATCGTGCAATCGCTCGACCCCGCCGGCATCGGCGCCAAAGATGTTCGGGAGTGCCTGCTGCTGCAACTGGAAAGCCGGAACGGTAAAGGTGGCGTAGCCTGGCAGATCGTCTCCAACCATCTGAAACTCGTTGAGACCCGCCAGTTCAAGGAACTCGCCAAGGTGCTGGGCAGACCGCTGGAGCACATCCAAATCGCTTTGGATGTGATCCGTCACTTGGATCCTTATCCGGGCCTGCGCTATTCGGATCAGGGCGCGCGTCAGATTGAGCCGGATGTCTACATCTTCAAAGAAGGCGACGAGTACATAATCCAGCTCAACGACGACGATCTCCCGCAGCTGCGTTTGAACGCGCAGTACCGGAAGATGCTGGATCGCGATCAGGAGCCCAGCAAAGAGATTCGTAACTATGTGAAGGACCGCTATGCAGCGGCCATCCAGCTCATTAAAAACATTGAGCAGCGCAAGCAGACCATTTTGAAAGTCTGCCAATCCATCGTGCGCAGACAGATAGATTTTCTGGAGCACGGCATCGACCTGCTCAAGCCGATGATGATCAAGGAGGTTGCGGAGGAGATCGGCGTGCATCCCTCCACCGTCAGCCGCGCCGTGGCCAGCAAATACGCCGACACGCCGCAGGGTGTGTTCGAGCTGCGCTATTTCTTCTCGGAAGCGGTGCAGGGCTCAGCCGGCAGCGCCACCCCGCTGCTCATCCTGAAGCGCAGGGTGAAGAAGATGATAGAAGAAGAAGATACGCAGCACCCGCTCACCGACGAGCAGATCACCGCGCGTCTTAAGTCCGAAGGAATAGACGTCACTCGAAGAACGGTTGCGAAGTATCGCGAAGATATGAAGATTCCGTCCACGCACCAGCGGCGAGTTCGTGACTAAATAAACTCGTCGCGCGGAGGCCAATTCCCAATGAAAATAAGCTATACAGGCAGGCATGAAGAATTCCCGCCGAAACAGCGCGCCAAGCTGGAGGCGAAGATCCAGAAGCTATCGAAGCTGATGAGAGGAGACAAAGAAGCCCACGTGATTCTCAGCCAGGAGCGATTTCTACGCAAAGTGGAAATCACTATGAACGCGTGGGACCACGCCTTGGTCGGCGTCGGAACCGACCGGGACCTGGTAACTGCCGCCGATGCCGCGGTGGAACGGCTGGAAAAGCAGTTGCTAAAACTGCGCGCCAAGTTCCGCGACACCAAGCGGTACAAAGGCAAAGCGGCGGGCGTGTCGCCCGTGGTGGAACCAGCCGACGATTCTTCCAAAAGCAGGAAGAAAACCGCAGCAGTCACCCCGGCCGATGGCAAGCATCGCAAGAAAATCTTTCGCGTCGACCACCGCGATGGCGGCAAGCCCATGACGGTAGACGAGGCCGTGCTCGAGATGGACGCCTCACAGGATTACATGGTCTACCGCGATGCCTCCACTGATCGGGTGACAGTGCTAATGCGCCGGCCGGACGGGCATTTCGATCTCATCGAAAGCTAGTGGCTGGACGCACTAAGGAGCCGCCGGATTCGCTCGGCCCGCAGCTTGTCATCATCACCGGCCTCAGCGGTTCCGGCAAAGCCACGGTTCTCAAAGCCTTTGAAGATCTGGGTTACTATGCAGTCGACAACCTGCCAGTCGGCCTGATTCAGAAATTTGCGGAGCTCACCCAGGACGCTCCCACTGTTCGCCGCGCTGCACTCGTGATCGACATCCGCGAGGGGCTCGGTTTAAAACAATTTCCGGCTATTTATAAAAAACTGCGGCGCCGCATCCCCGCCACGCTGTTATATCTGGAGGCTGACGATAGCACGCTGGTGCGCCGCTTCAGCGAGACCCGGCGTCCCCATCCGCTCGGAATCAACACGTCGGTTTCGAAAAGTATCCAAGAAGAGCGTGAGCAGTTGGCGCCCATCCGCGCTGTGGCGGACCACATCATCAATACATCGAAATTCAATGTGCACGAACTGCGCGAGGTGATTGAGGACAAATTTCGTGGTGGCCGCGAGCAGGCCAATATACGGATCGATATCACCAGCTTCGGTTACCGGCACGGTGTTCCTCCCGATAGCGACCTGGTTTTCGACGTGCGCTTCCTTCCGAATCCCAATTACATTCCCGAATTCAAGAACCTCACCGGACGGCACCCCAGGGTAGCGCGCTACATCCGGAGCTTCCCGCAAACGGTGGAATTCATCGAACGCATCTCGGAGCTGCTGGTCTACCTAATTCCGCACTATATTCGCGAAGGCAAAAGCTACCTGACCATCGCTTTCGGCTGCACCGGAGGCCATCATCGTTCCGTAATGATAGCCAGCGAAATCCGCAAGCGCCTGGCGCGCGCCGGCTTTAGAGTGAAAGAAACTCATCGGGATGTGAAACGCTAAATCCGTTTCTCGTTTCTCGTTGGGTGCAATCGTGGGTCGCCAACGAGAAACGAGAAACGGGTTTTTGAGATAATTGATCGAAGATGTACCCCTCCCGCCGCCAACTATTGCTCTCCTCTGCGTGCCTGCCCTGGGGCGGAATCCGGGTTCGCGCCCAGGATGACGCGACGTTCAAAACCGAAGTCAAAGTAGTAAACGTGCTGGCCTCCGTGCGCACCAAGAAGGGCGAAATCGTCCGCGACCTCAGCCAAGACGATTTCTCGCTTATCGAGGAAGGGCGCCCGCAAACTATCAAATATTTCGCCCGCCAATCCGATCTTCCCCTGACTCTCGGCCTGATGGTGGATACCAGCATGAGCCAGATGCGCGTGCTCGAAGCGGAGCGTACCGCCAGCTTTCGCTTCCTCGATCAAGTGCTGCGCCAATCCAAGGACCAGGTTTTCATCATGCAATTCGACATGGCCATGATGCTGCGTCAACCTCTCACTTCGTCCTTCGGAAAATTGAGTGACGCGCTCGCTTATGTCGACACGCCCAGCCACAAGGAGCTCGAGATGGGATCGTCCACCAGCAAGGGAACGGTCCTTTACGATGCGGTGGTGAAAGCGTCCAACGAGATCATGAAAAAGCAGACTGGACGCAAGGCGCTGCTGCTGCTCACCGACGGCGTCGATGAAGGCAGCGACGCAACCGTGGCTGACGCTGTGGACGCGGCCCAGCGCGCCGATACGCTGATTTATTCCATCCTATTCTCCGATCCGCGCTTCTATCTGTACGGCTCACCGGACGGATCGAGAGGCCTCACTCGAATGGCCAAAGAAACCGGCGGAGGCTTTTTTAACGTTTCCAAAAAATACGGCATCGATCAAATCTACGCCTCCATTCAAGATGAGCTGCGCAGCCAATACAGCCTGGGATATGTGTCCGACCAACCAGTGAGGATCTCAGAATTCCGCAAG